>RFXS01000100.1 GCA_009921465.1 Betaproteobacteria bacterium | reverse complement strand
ACACGGCCGTCCAAGCTGTCGAGCACCATGGCACAAAACACACCCATCGCCGCCAAATCGAACCGGTTGTTCATGGCCATGACGATGGCGTAAAAACCACCGAACAATGCCGCCAAAGTGAACAAATTGGGCAGCACGTAAATGCCCTTGCGTGGTCGCGCAGGCAATTCGTCGAATTTGTCGGTGGGTTCGGTCATGGGGTGGTTTTCTGCAATGACCCCATCAACCCAAGGTGGCCAATGGGGTCAGGGTGGCCGATACCTTGTCCCCCGGTGCGACCAATACTTGCGCGCTCAGCGGCAAATACACATCCACCCGCGAGCCAAAACGAATGAAGCCGTAACGCTCGCCTTTTTGCAGCACATGCCCGGCTTGCACATAACAAAGGATGCGCCGTGCGATCAAACCAGCCACCTGCACCAAGGTGACGGTGTGCTGTGCGCCTGCAATTTGCGCATCAATCACCACCGCATTGCGCTCGTTCTCGGTGGAGGCCTTGTCCAAATCGGCATTGACAAACAGACCGGGGAAATAGTTCACGCTGCGCACCACGCCATTGACGCCAGAGCGGTTGCTGTGCACATTGAACACGTTCATGAACACGCTGACCAAAATGGCGTCGCGTTGGGCAAAGGGGTCAAATGTTTTTTCGATTTTGACGATGCGCCCGTCTGCAGGTGAGAGCACGGCGTTGGGCAAGTCGGGGATGGTGCGCGCAGGGTCGCGAAAAAACTGGACCACAAACACCAAGACCACGTCCAAGGGCCAAGCCCACGCCCAACCCACACTGGCGTGCGCGCCGACGGCCAACACCAAGGCCAGCAAGATGAACGGCCAGCCCTCGCGTGCCAAGATGGGGTGTGGATAAGAGTTGGATGCCATGGTCTCAGTGTATCGCTGAATAAAACACAAGCACAAAGGCCACCTGGGTGGCCTTTGTGCATCGGGGTCTCAAGAATCAATTGCGGGTTTTGTCCACCAACTTGTTCTTGGAGATCCAAGGCATCATGGAGCGCAACTGTGAACCCACTTTTTCGATCGAATGGTCTTCGGTCAGGCGACGGCGCGCGGTCATGCTGGGGTAGCCGGTGCGGCCTTCCAAGATAAAGTTTTTGGCGTATTCACCGTTTTGAATCCGCTCCAAGGCCTTGCGCATGGCGGCTCGCGACTGGTCGTTGATGACCTCTGGGCCAGTCACGTATTCACCGTACTCCGCGTTGTTGGAGATCGAGTAGTTCATGTTGGCGATACCGCCCTCATAGATCAGGTCGACGATGAGTTTGAGCTCGTGCAAGCACTCGAAATACGCCATTTCAGGCGAGTAACCCGCTTCCACCAAAATTTCGTAACCCGCTTTGATGAGTTCAACCGCGCCACCGCACAACACGGTTTGCTCGCCAAACAGATCGGTCTCGGTTTCTTCGCGGAAGTTGGTTTCAATGATGCCAGCCTTGCCGCCACCATTGGCCATGGCATAGCTCAGGGCCATGTCACGGGCTTTGCCACTGCAATCTTGGTGCACGGCCACCAAATGGGGCACACCGCCGCCTTGGGCGTAGGTGGAGCGCACGGTGTGGCCAGGCGCCTTGGGCGCGACCATCCACACATCCAAATCGGCACGTGGCACCACTTGGTTGTAGTGCACATTGAAGCCGTGGGCAAAGGCCAAGGAGGCGCCCTTTTTGATGTTGGGCTCAATGTCGTTGGTGTAGACGCTGGCAATTTGCTCATCGGGCAACAAAATCATGACCACGTCGGCCGCTTTCACCGCATCGGCCACCGAGGCCACTTTGAGGCCGGCTTTCTCCACCTTGTGCCAGCTTGCACCACCCGGGCGCAGACCGACCAACACCTTGACGCCACTGTCATTGAGGTTTTGTGCGTGGGCGTGTCCCTGCGAACCATATCCAATGATGGCCACGGTCTTGCCCTTGATGATGCTCAAGTCACAGTCTTTGTCGTAATAAACCTTCATGATTTCTCCTGGGTGATAAAGGGTTGGGAAAGGGGTTTTGTGAATCAAACGCGCAGCACACGTTCACCGCGGCCAATGCCGCAAGCGCCCGTGCGCACGGTTTCCAATATGGCTGAGCGATCCAAGGCCTCTAAGAAGGCGTCGTTTTTGGACTGGTCGCCAGTGACTTCGATGGTGTAGCTTTTATCGGTCACGTCAATGATGCGACCCCTGAAAATATCGGCCATGCGCTTCATCTCTTCGCGCTCTTTGCCCACCGCGCGCACTTTGACCATCATCAACTCTCGCTCGGTGTAGCCGCCTTCGGTCAGGTCGACCACCTTGACCACCTCGATCAATCGGTTGAGGTGTTTGGTGATTTGCTCGATCACGTCGTCCGAGCCCACGGTTTGCAGCGTCATGCGCGACAAACTGGGGTCTTCGGTGGGGGCCACCGACAAGGACTCGATGTTATAGCCACGGGCCGAAAACAAGCCCACCACCCGAGACAACGCGCCGGGTTCGTTTTCAAGCAATACAGAGATGATGTGTTTCATGGGGATTCCTCTTTTCGCTCAGACACCTCAGCACAGTGGCTGGTTGGGTGCCATCGCCCTCGTCTGCCAGCGGTAACCGGCAAATTTGGCGGGCAATAGATTCTTCTCAGGGTTGATGGGATGGAGTCCAGCGTCGCGCCAGACTTGTTGATCAGATGTGCCTTATAAGTCCTCGCTGCCCAGCAGCATTTCGGTGATGCCCTTGCCGGCCTGCACCATGGGGAACACGTTTTCGGTCGGGTCGGTGCGAAAGTCCATGAACACCGTGCGGTCCTTGAGCTTGCGCGCTTCGATCAAAGCGCCCTCCACGTCTTGTGGTCGCTCGATCAACATGCCCACGTGGCCATAAGACTCGGCGAGTTTGACAAAGTTGGGCAAGGCGTCCATGTAACTGTGGCTGTATCGGCCCGAGTACTCAATCTCTTGCCACTGGCGCACCATGCCCAAGTAACGGTTGTTCAGGGCCATGATCTTGATCGGGGTGTTGTACTGCAAGCAGGTGGACAACTCTTGGATGCACATCTGCACCGAGCCCTCACCCGTGATGCAATAGACCTCGCTCTCAGGCTTGGCCAGTTTGATGCCCATGGCATAAGGGATCCCTACGCCCATGGTGCCCAAACCTCCCGAATTGATCCAGCGCCGAGGTTGGTCAAAGCGGTAATACTGCGCCGCCCACATTTGGTGCTGCCCCACGTCGGAGGTGATGTAGGCATCGACATCCTTGGTCATGTTCCACAGGGTTTCAACCACAAACTGGGGCTTGATGACATCTTTGTTGCCCCGGTCGTAGTTCAGGCACTGGCGTGAGCGCCAGCCCTCGACCGAGGTCCACCAATCGGCCAATGCCTTGGCGTCCATCTTGGCTTTGGACTCGGTGATCAGGTTCATCAACTCCGTGAGCACGTCTTTGACGTCGCCCACGATGGGCACATCCACCTTGACGCGCTTGGAGATGCTGGAAGGGTCAATGTCAATGTGAACAATCTTGCGCTCATTTTGGGCAAAGTGCTTGGGGTTGCCAATCACGCGGTCGTCAAAACGTGCCCCAATGGCAATGAGCACATCGCAGTGCTGCATGGCGTTGTTGGCCTCGATCGTGCCGTGCATGCCCAGCATGCCCAAAAACTTGGGGTCGCTGGCAGGAATGGCACCCAAGCCCATCAATGTGCTGGTGCAAGGCGCGCCGATCATGTTGACCAAGGCACGCACCTCGTCCGAAGCGTTGCTCAGCAACACGCCACCGCCAGTGTAAATATAAGGACGTTTGGCGCCCATCAGCAAATTCATGGCCTTGCGAATTTGCCCAGTGTGGCCTTTGCGCACCGGGTTGTATGAGCGCATGGTCACATCCCCGGGGTAGCCGGTGTAGGGCGTCTTTTTAAACGACACATCTTTGGGGATGTCCACCACCACCGGGCCAGGACGGCCCGAGCGGGCAATGTGAAACGCTTTTTTGATGGTCAGCGCCAAATCGGCCACGTCCTTGACCAAAAAATTGTGTTTGACGATGGGGCGGGTGATGCCCACGGTATCGCACTCTTGAAAGGCATCCAAGCCAATCGCATGGGTGGGCACCTGACCGGTGAGCACCACCAAGGGAATGCTGTCCATGTAGGCCGTGGCGATGCCAGTGACCGCATTGGTCACACCCGGGCCGGATGTGACCAGCGCCACACCCACCTCACCGGTGGCACGCGCATAGCCGTCGGCTGCGTGCACAGCTGCTTGTTCGTGGCGCACCAGCACATGCTCAATGGTGTTTTGTTTGTACAGGGCGTCGTAGATGTAGAGAACCGCGCCGCCCGGGTAACCCCACAGGTACTTGACCCCCTCAGCCTGCAAGGCCTTGACCATGATTTCGGCACCCATCAATTCTTCGGGGCCAGCAAGCGCGGCGGCAGATGCAGAAGCGATTTCTGCTTTTGAGATTTCCATGATGAACCTTTCAGTCTTCGAAAACGAAAAACCTTGGGTGCCTTTTCACCGGCCCTTGTGGGGTGGCGTCAAGACTTAGGGCCATGGACCATGGGCCGTCACACTGACGCCGAATCCAGACCTGTTTGCCAAAATTGAGGCGTGATTATGGCATCAAAAAACCAGCGCAACGGCCCAATCTTTCAACTAAATTCTTCAATGCCATAATCCAGCGCACCTCAACCTTTGACGACCCTCGGGCGTTGAGGTCACAGGGAACCCTCACGCAAATTGGCCACCGAACGCGAACTCTCTCTTTTTCTACAAAGTGTGGAAAAACGCGCTTTCAAGCGCTCGCTCTACCATGTGCGAGACGAAGAAGCGGCGTTGGACATCGTGCAAGACAGCATGATGAAGTTGGCCGAGCACTACGGCGACAAACCTGTCAGCGAACTGCCTTTGCTGTTTCAGCGAATTTTGTCCAATTGCACTTTGGATTGGTTCCGTCGGCGCAAAACCCGACAATCGATGTTCATCAATTTCAGCGATGCACAGGGTGACGCTGAAGACGACGGCTTTGACCTGCTCGAGCTTTTGGGCGCTGCCAACACCGATGGACTGCAGCAAAGCGCTGAGCAAAATTTGATTCAAAGCCAAACCATGGCGGAAATCGAAGCCGAGATTGAAAAATTGCCGCCACGTCAACGCGAAGCCTTCCTGCTGCGTTACTGGGAGGAGCTTGACATTGCCGAAACCGCCTCA
>RFXS01000099.1 GCA_009921465.1 Betaproteobacteria bacterium | reverse complement strand
TCAAAATGTGATGAAGCAAGGCCTGTCACTTCGCGTCTCCCAGCACCTGGCGCTCACGCCCCAGTTGCAGCAGTCAATCCGCTTGCTCCAACTCTCCACCATGGAGTTGAGCCAAGAGATCGACCAAATGCTCGACGACAACCCGTTTCTGGAAAAAGAACTTGAAGAAGCGCCGCGCGAAGAATTTGGCTTGACCAAGGCCGATGCCCCGGCCCAAAACGATGGCGAAGAGGTGATGGACTTTGTGCCCGGCTCGGGCGTGAGCGAGGTGGCGGTGGACAACACGGCCAGCGACACC
Source organism: Betaproteobacteria bacterium (assembly GCA_009921465.1). GTDB lineage: Bacteria > Pseudomonadota > Gammaproteobacteria > Burkholderiales > Burkholderiaceae_C > Limnohabitans. The sequence goes on along the minus strand of RFXS01000099.1, from coordinate 4,981 downwards.
GAACCTTCGGTGGACGGTGTGGCCGAGAGTTGGGAGGGGGACGGCAGCTCCGAGACCCATGCCGACGACCCCGAGTGGGGCGGCGACGCACCCGCGCGCAATGGGGCCAACGACGGCGACGACACCGATGCCACCGAGCTGGCACGCAGCCAAGAGTCGCTCACGGCCTTCTTGCACCGCCAAGCGCTGGCGCTGCGCTTGAGCGACACCGATCGTGCTGCGCTGCGTTTTTTGATCGAGTCGCTCAATGACGACGGCTATTTGGAAGACAGCTTGCGCAGTTTGGCCGAGGGCTTGGCCGGCGAGGACGAAGAGCAACTCGAGGAGTTGGAGCAACGCTTTCAAATGGCCTTGCATCTGTTGCACAGCTTGGAGCCCGTGGGCGTGGGCGCGCGCCATTTGGGCGAGTGTTTGACGCTGCAACTCAGGGCCTTGTCGCCCAGCACCGAAGAGGCCACCAGTGTGCGCGACTGCGCTTTGCGCATTTGTGCCCAGCCGCTGGAGTTGCTGGCGCGGCGCGACATCAAGCGCTTGGTGCTGGCGGTCAACGACAGCGAGACCACCATCAAGCTGGCGATTGCATTGATTGCCCGGCTCGAGCCCAAACCCGGGCGGCGCTTTATTGATGTGGAGCGCAACGCGGTGGTGCCCGATGTGTTGGTCACCCGGGTGGGCACCGACCGCCAGGGCAACCCCAAGTTTCGGGTGGCGCTCAACCCGGACGTGATGCCGCGCCTGCGGGTGCACGACATTTATGCCAATGCGCTCAAGTCGGCAGGCAAAGGCGAGGGCCACCAAGGCTTGCAGCAACGGTTGCAAGAGGCACGCTGGTTCATCAAGAACATCCAACAACGCTTTGACACCATCTTGCGCGTGGGCACGGCCATTGCCGAGCGACAAAAAAGTTTTTTGCAGCATGGCGAATTGGCCATGCGGCCCATGGTGTTGCGCGAAATCGCCGACGAACTGGGTTTGCACGAATCCACCATCAGCCGCGTGACCACCGCCAAATACATGCACACGCCCTATGGCACCTTTGAGCTGAAGTATTTCTTTGGTTCGGGCTTGGGCACGGAAAGCGGCAACAACGCTTCAAGCACTGCGGTGCGCGCCTTGATCAAGCAATTTGTGGCCAACGAAAACGCCAAGAAGCCACTGAGCGACAACCAACTCTCCGATATGCTCAAAGAGCAAGGCATCGACTGCGCCCGACGCACCGTGGCCAAATACCGCGAATCCCTGCGCATTGCGCCCACCAATTTGCGCAAGACGCTCTGAGGCATTGCCATGAACCAACTGGACTTGTTTTTGCCCTGTGCGGCGGGGGTGGAGCATTGCCTGGCCCACGAAGTGCGCAGCGTGGTGGGCGAGCCCGGTTTGCAGGTCGGCGTGGCCCGTGGCGGCGTGCGATTGGCCGGCTCGTGGCGCATGGCCATGCAACTGAACTTGCACAGCCGCCTGGCCATGCGGGTGTTGGTGCAGTTGTTGCACACCCCTTACCGGCATGAAGACGATGTGTATGCCGGGGCCCATGCCGTGGCTTGGGAGGCTTGGTTCACGCCGCAGCACAGCTTCAAAGTCGAGGTGACGGCCCAACACAGCCCGCTCAAAAGCCTGAACTTTGCCACCTTGCGCGTCAAAGATGCGGTGGCCGACCGCTTTCGTGCCAAAGGCGGCGAGCGCCCCAGTGTCAACACCCAGTGGCCTGATGTGCGCTTGTACACCCACCTCACCAGCGAGCACATGACGCTGTACATCGACACCTCGGGCGAGCCGCTGTTCAAGCGCGGCTGGCGCGTCGACAAAGGCGACGCGCCTTTAAAAGAAACCTTGGCCGCGGCCATGCTCGCCGCCAGCGGTTGGAGCATGCCCTTGCTGATCGCGCCGGGAGAAGCGCCCCCTGCCACGCCTGCGGTTTGCGGCGTGGATTTGGGCTTGCCCTTGTACGACCCGTGTTGCGGCAGCGGCACGATTGCCATTGAGGCCGCGTCCATCGCTTGCAACATGGCGCCCGGTTTGATGCGCCGTTTTGCGTTTGAAAAACTGCTGCCCTATCAAGCCCATGTGTGGGACGGTTTGCGCGACCAAGCCCGCGCCGCCCAAGTGGCCCCACGCGCAGCGGTGTTTGGCAGCGATGTGGCGTTTCGCATGGTCGACTTTGCCCAACGCAATGCAGAGCGTGCGGGCGTGGCGCACGCGCTGGTGCTGCGCGGTGGCGACGCCTTGCAACGCATGCCCCCGTGCGAAGCGCCAGGGGTGATGCTGCTCAACCCGCCGTATGGTGAACGCATCGAGGTGGCCGGGGTGGCCGGCGCAGCCACGCGCCGGGGCAGCAACGCTGTTGCCCAGGCCACTGCACCCGACTGGGACACCGACGGCGATGGTCCCGCGCAGCACGGCAGCGCGCGCAGCGATGCGGGTGCGCGCGAGCAAGCCCAGGTCAGCGACGGCGGCGACTTTTTCTCCCAACTGGCCAGCCACTGGAAGAAAAACTACACCGGTTGGAGCGCCTGGGTGCTCACCCCCGACCTCAAACTGCCCGGTCGCATGCGCTTGAAAGAGTCGCGCCGCGTGCCCATGTGGAACGGCCCCATCGAATGCCGTTTGTTTCGATTTGACATGTCGGCGGGCTCGCTGCGCCGCGTCGCTAAAACCGACCCCCCAGCCAGCTGAGCCCTGCGCATGCAGCCCGTGGTGATTGATACGAATATCGTGCTCGACATGTGGGTGTTTGACGACCCGCGCTCACGCCCCTTGAACCTGGCTTTGCAAGCCCAGGCCTTGCGCTGGCTCGCCAGCGCCGAGATGCGCGAGGAGTTGCTGCGGGTGCTTGACTACCCGCACTTGGTGCAGCGCTCGGCGTTGCGCGGCGTCAATGCCCTTGATGTGCTGGCGCAGTTTGATCGCCACACACACACCGTGCCCAGCGCTGAACGGGCCCCGTATGTGTGCAAAGACCCCGACGATCAAAAATTCATCGACCTGGCCGTGGCGCAACAAGCGATGCTCATCAGCAAGGACAAAGCTGTCTTGTGCATGAAAAACCGCCTGGCCCGCGTGGGTGTGGCGGTGTGGCCGGTGTGGCTGCCGCCGATTTGACCCCGGCGGTCTGGTCTGCGCTGGTGTTTGCCCCAGGTTGGCGTATTCAGCGGCCGAACTGCAGGCGAATGCGCTCAGTCCTGCGCCTCATCGGGGATGAGGGCCAGCAAGTCGGTCGCACCCACATCCACACCCCATTGGTGCATCAAGGTGCTGGCCTGGCCCCGGTGGTGGGTTTGGTGGTTGAAAAAGTGGGTGACCAAAGGGCCAAAACGCTTGCGCTGCTTCACACCGGCCATGTTGACGTAGTGCAGTGGGTGCGTCAAATCCGCAGGTTGTATTTCCTTGGACCAGGCCACCAGGGTGGCGTCCAGCGCTTCGCGATAGGCTTGCAGGTCTGCCCATTGCGCGAACAACTGCTGATTCAACGCCGTCGGGCGTGGCCCGTCTTGCAGCGCACGCAACGATGCAAATCCACTGGGGTGGGCGGCAAAGCGCAACAGCCAAATGGTGTCGCCCACGGCGATGTGTTGCAGCGTGCCAAACACCGAGCCAAAAAAAGCCCCTCGGTCTTGCATCAACCGATCCGCCCCCAATCGCGATGCCGCTTCATACATGCGCTGGTTCATCCACTGGTTGTAGTGGGCCATCAGTTGGGTGAATTCGGGGGTCATAGGTAGTGCGCACCTTTTGCAAGAGTTGAACTAGTAGAGACGTTACGCAACCATGGCCCGTGAGTAAAAACTGGCACTGCGATGACGCACAGTCGAAATTGGCCATCTGCCACCCAGACTTTACCTCCAACTGGCACATGACTTATTGCGTTGGGACTTTCCAGCATGAATCACAAGCGGGTAAGCTCATTAGCAAGCAGTTGTGTTGCGCAAGGATGCACTACGCCCAAATTGGCTAATCAAAATTAATGCGCTCTAGTTCAATCACCAACGGCAAATTGCGAATTTGAGTGTGAATTGAACTGACATACTCTCCGAGAAGTCCAATAAAAAAGGCTTGAACTGAACCAAAGAAAAACACACCGATCAAAATAGGTGCGGTACCTAATTGGAAATCATTCCAAAAGACTAGTTTTGCAATTAAGAAAATAAAGGCGGTGATAAGGCTCAGTATTGAAAGAGAAAATCCAAATATTGCCATGATACGGAGTGGGACTTTAGAGTGATTTGTTATCCCCAAAATAGCCATGTCATAAAGCGTATAAAAATTGTTCTTGGTGACCCCTTTTTTTCTTCTCGGCTGTGTAAAAGGCACTATTCCAATAGGAAATCCGATTTCACAAATCAAGCCACGGAAATAAGGATAAGGATCATCAATTTTCCGCAAAATATCGATAACTACTTTGTCAAACAAGCCAGCGCCTGTTGCATTTTGAATGAGAGGTGTTTCTGAAATTCTGGTTATTAATCTGTAATAAAATTTTCGAATAGAAAACATTAGAGAAGGTTCTTCGCTTTCAGGCTTTACAGCTAACACAGATTTAAATCCTTGCTCCCACTTAGCAATGAATTCGGAGATTATCTCAGGGGGGTCTTGTAAATCAGACGCAATCAAAATACATGCATCACCGGTTGATTGTAATATTGCATGATGAGGAGATCGGATATGACCGAAATTACGCGCATTAACTATAATCTTTAATCGTTTATCAATTGAGGCCAGGCGCTTTAATTTGGTGAGCGTTGAATCAGTAGAACAATTATCAATACAGATGTGCTCATAGGAGTATATAGTTTTCTCCATCACAGAGGCTATCCTCTGATACAGCTCTTCAATATTATCCTCCTCATTAAAGCAAGGTGTGACAATACTAATCAATTTTTTGTTGGATGGTTCGCAAGTCATTTATATACCCAGTAGTTCATTAGTGTCCAGGACAGTACAACTCCAAGCGGTAGATATAAGAGTTGACCGACATAGGGGTTTA
>RFXS01000098.1 GCA_009921465.1 Betaproteobacteria bacterium | reverse complement strand
TGCCAACAGGTGTTGTGCCCAAGCGCTTTGCGCAAACGGGCGTGCGGCGTGCAAAACGCCGGTGTCGGTGCGCTCAAACGCCAGTGTGAGCGCGGGTGTGATGGGCGGGGGGTTTTGTTGCACCCTGCCTGAGTAAGCGTCGTGCACGCTGCCCCAGGGGTGGGTGCGCAAGTCGTGGTGCAGTTGGTGCAAGCGCTCTTGGGCGGCATCGGTGTCGCCAAAACGGTAGCGCAGTTGCCCCAGCAGGTTGTCAAACCAGACGCAGGCTTGGGGGTGTTGTGCCAGCAATGCGGGCAAGTGGGCAATGGCGTCATAGCGGTGGTAGTGCAGGGCCACGCCGTGGGCGCGCAAGTGGCTGGCATGGCGTGCGCGAAACCACATGCCAGCCAAAGGATCGATGTCAAAGGCGTCAATGCGTGCAAAGCGTTGCAGCCAGGTCGTGGGCATCATCCAACCCGCGCTGGCGCCAATAAGCAACAAGTGTGGCCGCTTTGGGTTCACATGGGCCAAAAAAGCCGATAGCGCCTGAACGGTGGGCTGCCAGTCGTGGCAAGAGTGGTGGGCATGCAGGTGCCAACTCAGGCCGCCTGTGCCACCCGCATGCCAGGCTTCACTCAGCCAAGACCACCAAGCCGGGCGTGGCTCAGTGGGCACACACCGCCTTCATGATGTTGGCCATGGGGGTGCTGGGCGGCACGCTCATCCAATCTTGGAACACGCCCTCACTGACCAGCACTTCGCCGGTGAGTTTGGCGCCACTGTGAAAAGACACGGTCAGGGCACGCACCCGCTTGTCTTTGCAATCGAATTCCATTTGGGCCCGTGTCGACTTGAAGCTGTGGCCCTGTTTGTTTTTTTGCGGGTCGCGGTAATCGAGCATGGTCCAGGCGCGGTACTTGTCACCTTGGTGCTCAACAGAAGATGAATCGTAGTAATAAATACCCAAATCGTGCAGTCCGGCGGCGGTCCAGTTGACCGCAAATGCGTTCACACAAAAGAGCAGGCAGGCCAACAAGAATAGGTGTCTGGAACGGTTCATGCTTAGATCATAACGCTGGACCCGACGTGTCAAAAATTTGGCATGCGAGTTGAATCATTTGGTATTCATCAAAACCGTTTTACCTGGACACATTCAAATGCAAGCCGCAGATTGGTTTCAATATGCCTTCAGTGCCGTGGTGGTGCTCGCCACCTTGGGCGCTGTGTTGTGGTTGTTGGTGCGTCGTAAAAACGCATTCGCCCCCAAATCCGAGGGCAGAAAAATCAAGTTGCTTGAAACCATGCCTTTGAGCCTCAAGCACAAACTGATGTTGGTGCAAGTGGAAAACCAAATGGTTTTGCTCAGCGTCAACCCACAAGAAATCAGCACCTTGCATGCCTGGCAGCCCCAGGCAGACAACGCAAGCAGCGCTGCCACCCCCACCCCACCAGCGATGGATTTTCGCTCGGTGATGCAGTCCAACCTGTGAGAGCAGCATGCGCAGACACACCCTGATTTCTGTTTTGTTGCTGGCGGGCTTGTTGCTGCTCGCCCCCTGGGCGCAGGCCCAGGGCATCCCCATGCTCAATGTCAGCAGTGCCAAAGGCGGTCAGCAATACAGTTTGACGCTGCAACTGCTGGCCTTGATGACCACGTTGACGCTGCTGCCGTCGATGTTGCTGATGATGACCTCTTTTGTGCGCATCATCATTGTGCTGTCGCTGCTGCGCCAAGCACTGGGTACCGGTCAAACGCCGCCCAACATGGTGTTGGTGGGCTTGTCCTTGTTTTTGACCTTGTTCATCATGTCGCCGGTGTTTGACAACATTTACCAAAATGCTTTGATGCCCTATATGAACGCGAGCATGCCGTTTGAAAAAGCCCTGGCCTTGGCCGAGGCGCCGGTGCGCGATTTCATGATGCACCAAACGCGTGAAGACGACATCACGATGTTCATGCAAATTGCCCAGAAAAAAGAAGTGGCCAGCGCCGCTGATGTGCCGTTCACCACCTTGATGCCGGCTTTCATCACCTCTGAATTGAAAAGTGCTTTCACCATTGGGTTCATGATCTACATCCCCTTCGTGGTGATCGACCTGATTGTGGCCAGCGTGCTGATGTCCATGGGCATGATGATGTTGTCCCCCATGATCATTTCCATGCCTTTCAAACTGATGTTGTTTGTGTTGGTCGATGGCTGGACCTTGCTGATGGGTTCATTGGCTTCGAGTTTTGTCTTTAAATAAGGAACCCACCATGTTGGACACTGCACTGGTTGTGGATTTGGGCCGTCAAGCCCTGTGGATGACGATGCTCATCTCCGCGCCCATTTTGGGCATTGGTTTGATCGTGGGTTTGACGGTGGGCGTGTTTCAAGCGGCCACATCGATCAACGAACAAACGCTGAGCTTCATCCCGAAGTTGGTGGCGCTGGGCGTGACCCTGGCATTGACCGGTGGTTGGATGATCAACACCATGGTCGACTACACCCGGGTGTTGTTTGGCCGCATTCCCACGCTGTTTGGTTGAGCGAAGACCATGAACCTGGAGATGCTCAATCTGCTAGACAAGTTTTATGCCTTGATCTGGCCGATGTTGCGCATCTCTGCTTTTTTGGCGTTTGCTTCTATTTTTTCCATCCGTGCGGTCAATTTGCGCATCCGCATGGTGCTGTCGCTGGCGTTTTCTTTTTTCATTTCGATGCAAATCGACATCCCGGTGATTGATCCGCTGACAGGGCCGGGTTTGGCCGAGGTGTTCAACCAAGTGTTCATTGGTTTTGCCATGGGCATGATCATGCAAATTGCCACCGCTGGTGTGGTGGTGGCCGGTCAAGTGGTGTCGGGTTCGATGGGCCTGACCATGGCCACCTTGATCGACCCCAACGTGGGCAACGTGCCGGTGATCTCGGGCTTGTTCAACGTCTTAGGCACTTTGATCTTTTTGGCCATGGGCGGGCACTTGATCATGTTTGGTATTTTGTTGGACTCGTTCACCCAGTTCCCGATTGGCAAAAACCTGATGACGCAAGACGTCTACGGCAAGATGCTGGCCTGGAGTGCCATGATGTTTTTGGCTTCGGTGTTGATTGCCTTGCCGGTCTTGATGACCTTGCTGTTTGTCAACGTGGGCCTGGGTTTTGTGACCCGAGCCGCGCCGAGTTTGAACATTTTTTCAGTGGGTTTTTCGGCCATGTTGATGGCCGGCTTTGTCATTTTGTGGCTGGCCTTGCCCAGCACCATTGGTCGGATGAACTGGCTGTGGGTGCAAACCTATGCGCAGATGCGCGCTTTGTTTTTGGGGTGATATATGGCTGACGACAGCGCAGAAAAAACCGAAGAACCCACAGGCAGGCGATTAGAAAAGGCACGCTCCGAAGGGCAGTTGGCGCGCTCCATTGAGTTGCCCGTGGCTGCGATGTCGGTTGGTGCGGTGGGTTTTTTCACCCTCATGGGGGGGTGGCTGTTCAACGGCATGAGCCAGTTGTTTGTGTCCCAGTTGGAGTTTGATCGAAAAATCACCGACAAAGCCGAGCTGCTGCCAGGCTTGTTTGCACAGGCTGTGGTGGACGCTTTTTTGCTCATCTTGCCGCTCATGCTGCTGATGTACTTCATTGCCATTGCCTCGACCGTGATGTCTGGTGGTTTGGTGTTCTCCATGGGCATGGTGACCCCCAAATTCAGCAAGCTCAACCCGATGAACGGCTTGAAGCGCATTTTTGGCGTCAAGTCATTGATTGAGTTGGCCAAGTCGATCGCCAAGTTTGTCGTGGTCGGTGGCATTTTGTTGTTGCAGGTGAGCAACCACATGGAAGAGTTGCTCAACTTGGCCAATTTGGATTTGAACCAAGCCATGGCGATTGCGGGCAAGCTGATCGTGGACGCGTGTTTTTGGTTGAGCATGGGTTTGTTGCTGATCGCTTTGGCCGATGTGCCAATCCAACAGTACCAAGTGCACAAAAAACTCATGATGTCGCGCCAAGAGGTCAGGGACGAGATGAAAGACTCAGAGGGTCGGCCTGAGGTCAAACAAAAAATCAAGCAGCGCCAACGCGAGATGGCCAACAACAAGATGATGGCCAAGGTCAAGGACGCCGACGTGGTCATCACCAACCCGCAACACTTTGCCGTGGCTTTGTCCTATGACCCCAATGGCGAGGGCGCGCCGATCTTGCTGGCCAAAGGCAGCGACGAGTTGGCGCGGCGCATCCGAGAGGAAGCCCAGGCCCACGCGGTGGAATTGTTCCCGGCCCCAGAGTTGGCCCGTGCCTTGTACTTCACGACCCAAGTCGATGAACCCATCCCCGAAGGCCTGTACCATGCGGTGGCGCAGGTGATTGCTTATGTGTTCAGTCTGAATCAGTCTTATGCCGCTGGCGAGGGCCTGCTCAAGCCCGAACCCGTTGTGCCGGAGAATATGCGTTTTGACAGCAACGGTTTGCCAGTTTGATGGGATGGATGGCCAAATGAGCACTGTGTACCAAAGTCCGGGCGACAAGATGCGCTATGAGATCTTGCTCAAGTCCATGATCGAGGGTCGATTGAACCTGGCTGTGCTCAGTGACAGCGATCTGACGTTGGACTTTTATGCCAATCAAATCCATGAAGATTTGCGCGCCCGTGGCGAGCGCATGGTCGAGTTTTGTTTTTCTGCCGACTCGGCCAAGCTGGTTGAAATGTTCAACGCCATCTTGTCCGAGCTCACGGTGTCGCAGGCAAGGGACAAACAGGTCAAAAGTGCGCCCAAACGGTATTTGATTTTTCGTGACATCTTGGCGATGCAAGAGTTTGAATTGCAATTGTTGGCCCGATTGGTCAATGGGTTTCCGGCCAGCAACATCAACGTCGTGTTGATGGTCAATGCCAGTACCTTGCATGCAACCAAGCTGCAAACCTTTGGTAAAAATTTACTGACTTGGGAGGTCGAGGGCGAACCCGGCCAGGTCAAAGCCGAAACGCCCGAGGCGCGCGGTTGGTCTACAAACGCCCAGCGCGAGCCTTTGGTCGCTGCGGAACCGGCCCCTGTGCCCAAGCCTGCCCCTGCCCCTTTGCGCAAGGAAGCCCCGCCAGAGGTGCCCGATATTGGCAACATGTCGGCCTCAGAGCTTTCGGCCGACGATGAACCAGGGGACCCGTGGGCGCCTGAAGTCAAACCCCAACGCAAGGGCTTGTGGTGGGTGCTGGCCGTGGTGTTGCTCAGCACCGTCGTGTTTGGCTATATGTACAGTGATTTGCTGCAGCAAGAGTACGCTGACCTCAAGCGTTACCTCCACCTCAGTGAGGCGCCCCCAGCCCCCCCCA
>RFXS01000097.1 GCA_009921465.1 Betaproteobacteria bacterium | reverse complement strand
AGGGTATTGAGTTTTAACTCCCCCTTGAAAAAGCCCCTTCGGGGCTTTTTTTACGCCTGTGTGATGCGCGCCACGGTTCGGCTTGGGTTGAACGCGACGTCAGTCGCCGTCAGTGCCGAGCCGTTGGCGCCAGAACCACCCTGACTTGGCCCGTCATTTCAAGTTGCTGCAATGCGTGGTCGTATTGCATGCGCTGCCCCTGAATCCGATCGCCACCACGTTGTACCTGCACGGGTTGATTTGTGCTCATGCGCTCGCTGTGCGAGTCCAGCAACAAATATTCGGTGCGCATGACCAAGTCTGGCTCTGCCGATCCCCCCCCTTTGGCAAGTGGTTGTCGCACCACTTGAACCGCACCTGACAGCGCCACCTCGCTGCCATCGGCATTGGTTTGCCCCAGTCGCGCTTGGGCCCGGGTTGTCCCACCCTTGGCGCTGTGCCAGAGCAGCACTGGGTTTTCAAAATTCAGCGTATTGGTATCGGGGTAATGCCGCAAAGCCTGGGCTTGCAGCCGCGCGTTGGGTTGCCCATCGGCTTTGTACTGCCGCATGACCACCCGCTCCATGATGTAGTCGGGCTCGTGGCGCGGTGCCGCCTCGGGTCTATCAGGCTCTGTTGTCGGCGTATTGCGCAATAAACCATAGGTTAAAAAGGCCAGCAACCCCATGAGCAAGACGGGCAGATACAACACCAACCAATTGACCACATCCAAACCAACACCTGTCACGCGCACCATCACCTGTCTGGCGGCAAGCCACGCACTCAAGTTTGGCTCCAGGTCTGCAATTGGCGCACATAGTCACCCTTGGCCATCAACAACAAATCACAAAACTCGCGCAATGCCCCGTGCCCCGCCTGGGCCCGGGTCACATGATGGGCAATGGCCAAAACCTCTGTGTGCGCGCCTGGTGGTGCACAGCTCAAGGCACTGCGCAGCAACAGCGGCAAGTCGGGCCAATCGTCGCCCATGGCCGCTGATTGCGCCCATGTCAAACCCAACTCCTTGAGCACCTCTTGGGCCACCACACACTTGTCATGAACCCCATAAAAAGCCCGCGTGATGCCCAAAGCCGTCAAGCGCCCACGCAACGGTGCGCTGTCGCGACCGGTGACCACCACGACCTCCAGCCCCGCTTGGCGCAACAACTGAATGCCCATGCCATCCAGGGTATGAAACCGCTTGATCGACTCTCCTTGCGCGTCCAAGTAAAGACCGCCATCAGTGAACACGCCGTCGACATCCAAAAAAACCATGGACACACTTTGACCTTTGAGCAGCAGCTCGGTAGAAAATTGTTGTGTCGCCTGCATCAAATCACCTTGGCCCGCATCAAGTCGTTGCTGTTGAGAAAACCACACAAACGTTGCTGTTCATCGACCACCAACACACTGGTGATGCGGTGCAACTCCATGAGTTGTGCGGCATCTACGGCCAAAGCATCGGCAGAAATGGTGCGCGGGTTTGCATGCATGACCTCTTGTGCGCGAATGGTTCGCAAGTCTTGCCCTTTTTCAACCAGGCGGCGCAAATCACCGTCGGTAAAAATGCCCATCACATGGCCTTGCTCATCGGTGATGGCGGTGGCACCCAAGCCCTTTTGACTCATCTCTCGCATCAGCTCGGTCAATCCCGCTTGTGGCCGAACGGTTGCTATTTGTGGACCGGTTCGCATCACATCCGATACATGGGTCAACAACTTGCGACCCAATGCACCACCTGGGTGTGACCTGGCAAAGTCTTCGGCCTGAAATCCGCGCGCATCCAACAGCGCCACCGCCAATGCGTCCCCCAACGCGAGTTGCGCGGCGGTACTGGCCGTGGGTGCCAAATTGAGGGGACAGGCTTCTTGGTCGACGCTGCAGTCCAGCACTGCGCTGGCGTACCGCGCCAATGTGGACCCTTGCCCTGCGGTGATGGCCACCACTGGAACGCCTTGTCGTTGCAAAAAGGGCAACAGCACCAACACCTCTTCGCTTTCACCGCTGTTGGACAAGATCAGGGCCACGTCGGTTTTTTTGACCATGCCCAAGTCGCCATGGCTGGCTTCCGCCGGGTGCACAAACATGGCCAGCGTGCCGGTCGAGGCCAGGGTAGATGCAATCTTGCGACCAATGTGGCCACTTTTGCCTATGCCCATGACCACCACCCGACCAGACGCTTGCAAAATCGTTTGCACCGCGAGCACAAAGGCGGGGCCCACCTTGGGCTGCAGATCCGATATGGCTTGGGCCTCAATGGCCAAAGTGCTGCGCGCCAAGGCCATGATGCGCTCTGGTTCGAGCGTGGCACCACGGATGTCGGGATTATTTCGGGTCATACAACCATTCTATAGAGGCAGGTCATGGTCTGGCCACTCTGATTTTTATCGGTGCGATTTATTTGCCAATGCAAAAACGAGAAAAAATTTCACCCAATAAATCATCGGCCGTGAACTCACCGGTGATGCTGGCCAAGGCCTGCTGCGCCAAACGCAACTCTTCAGCCACCACCTCCAGCGCCAAGCGCTGGCTGTGCAAGCCCTGCTGTGCGCGCGCTAAATGCTGTTGCACGGTTTGCAAGGCTTGCAGGTGTCGGCCTCTGGCGCTGTACTCGCCCACATCCGACGCAGATTGCCGCCCCACCGTGGCCAACAAGGCTTGCTTGAGTTGCGCTAGCCCGGCCCCCGTTTGTGCGGAAATCCAAATTTCGCCGCCACCCTCGGGTGGTGTAGTGTTGCTTGGCAACAAGTCCAATTTGTTCCAAACCTGTAAGCACACTTGGTGTGCGCCCAAACGCTGAGAAATATGGTTTTGAATTTGCGCATCGCGCTCGGTATAGGCACTCACATCACGGCGCGATAAATCATGCAAAAACAACACGGCATCGGCTTGGTCAATGTGTTGCCAAGCGCGATCAATGCCAATCTTTTCAACTGTGTCTATGGCCTCTTGCTGTCCATCGCGCAACCCTGCGGTGTCCACCACATGGATGGGCACGCCATCCGCATGGATCGTTTGGGTCAAGGCATCTCTGGTGGTACCAGGGATGTCGGTCACGATGGCGGTATCTTGCCCGGACAGGGCGTTGAGCAAAGCGCTTTTTCCGACATTGGGCTGCCCAGCGATGACCAAGCGCAAACCATCACGCAACAACGCGCCTTGGCGTGAACGCTCATGCAAGGCGCGGCATTGCAATAGCAAATTCTGGATTTGTCCTTGGGCATCGGCCTGCTGCAAGAAGTCAATTTCTTCTTCTGGAAAATCCAGTGTCGACTCCACCAAACTGCGCAGTTGGGTCAACCCCTTCAATAAGGCATGGACCTCTTTTGAAAAAGCGCCGCCCATCGATCGGCTGGCGCTGCGCACCGCAGCCTCAGAACTGGCATCAATCAAATCAGCCACCGCTTCGGCTTGCGTCAAGTCTATTTTGTGATTGAGGTATGCGCGCTCGGTGAACTCTCCAGGTCGGGCCAAGCGCATGCGACGCACATGCACGTCCGGCACAAAGGTCTGCGCGCTTTCTAGGCAACGCTTGATCAACATTTGCATGACGACCATGCCCCCGTGACCTTGCAACTCGAGCACATCTTCGCCGGTATAACTGTGTGGGGCAGGAAACCACAAGGCAATCACCTGGTCAATGGGCTCATGGCGCTGATCAAACACCGTCAGCAAGGTGGCCACGCGCGGGCTCAGGGCTTGACCCAATATATGCGCCGTCCATGCATGCAAGCCTTGGCCGCTGACGCGCACGATGCCCACAGCACCCCGGCCAGGGGCTGTGGCCATGGCCACGATCGGGTCTGACCAAGCACTCAGCATCTTGTGCGGGCCCGTTCAACCATGCGCCAGCCTTTCAATGGGGCCAGCGCACCTGGGCTCATTTGCCCAATACACCCATTTGCTTGTTGATCAGCCATTGCTGTGCGATCGACAAAATATTATTGGTCAACCAATACAAAACCAAGCCGGCGGGGAACACAAAAAACATCACGCTGAAAGCCAACGGCATGATCCACATCAGTTTGGCTTGCACTGGGTCTGGCGGCGTGGGGTTCAACCAGGTTTGCAACATGGTGGTTGCCGTCATCAGCACCGGCAAGATATAAAAGGGGTCTTTCGCGGACAGGTCATGGACCCACAAAATCCAAGGTGCGTTGCGCATTTCGACGGTGGACAGCAGCACCCAATACAAGGCGATGAACACCGGTATTTGAATGGCAATGGGAAAACACCCGCCCAAAGGATTGACCTTTTCTTCGCGGTAAATTTTCATCATCTCCATTTGCATTTGCTGCGGCGTGTCTTTGAGCCGCTCGCGCATTTCCATCACCTTGGGGTTGATGGCCTTCATTTTGGCCATGCTGCGATAGGCTTGTGCATTGAGCCAATAGAAAGCCATTTTGAGCATCAGCACCAAGGCCACAATGGACCAACCCCAGTTGTGCAACAACTGATTGAGGTTATCGAGCAGCCAGTAAAGTGGCTTGGCCAATATGGTCAGCCAGCCATAGTCTTTGACCAACTCCAAGCCCGGGTAGAGTGCCTCGAGCTTTTTTTCTTCCTGTGGGCCGACATAAAACTGTGCGTTGATCTTTTGACTTTGGCCGGGTGCAATATCTTTCAGTGTCGCGATCATGCCCACCGAATACAAATTGTTGTCCACCTTGCGTGCAAAAAATTCACGGGGCAAGTCGTTGGGCAGTATCCACGCCGATGCAAAGTAGTGTTGAACCATGGCCACATAGCCTTGATCGGCTTTCTTTTCAAAATTGGCCTTGTTCTTTTCGATTTCAGAAAACTCAACCTTTTGGTATTTTTGCGCCGGTGTGTATATCGCGGGCCCAGTGAACGTGGAATAAAAGGACGACTCTCCTGGGGGTGGATTGCCATCGCGCAGCAACTGCACATAAAGTTGCGGGGCTAGCGCGGTCGCTCCCTGATTGACCACTTCGTGCTCTACGGTCATGGCGTAACTGTGGCGCGCAATGGTGTAGGTTTTGATCAGCTGAACTTGGTTGATCACGTCCGATGCAAATCGGACTTTGATTTCGGACTCACCCTCTTTGAATGCCGTTGGACCACTCACCCAGTTGTAATTTGTTTTGTGCGTGGGCATGGCGCCTTGTGGCGCTATCAAGCCCGACTGCGACAGGTACAACCGCGCCTTGCTCTGATCCAGCAATACCACCGGCTCCGGTTGTAAATACGCCACTACTTCCTCCAGCAGCAGGCAATGCTGTTGTAGTTGTAGTTGCTCTGCCGCCGCCAGAACCACCTCCACCTCCACCGTACATAGAACTACCACCGACTCCTGCTGCTGATGCTGTAGTAGACCCACCACCACTAGCACCACCAGGTGTAAATCCTACAATAGTTGAGGCATAGATGATACCAACACTTAGACTATTCATTACAGTATTCGGTAAGAAGAGATAACCACTTCCAGTT
>RFXS01000096.1 GCA_009921465.1 Betaproteobacteria bacterium | reverse complement strand
AACAGCAGGTTGTTTTCCAGGTGGATGTGCTCGATCAAGTCTTCGGTCAGCCGAGAGGTTCCTGCATAAAGCGCTTGCCAAGTGTTGCAGGCCCCGGCGGGGGGCTGGTGCTGGGTGGTCAATTCGGCCAGTTGCTCCAGCTGTGCACCGTGGCTCACATGCTCGTGGCGCATCATCCCGATCGGGTGTAACACCTTCGGGTTATCGCCTAGCTTGAATAACGGGAACAGGATTTGTTCTTCCTTGGCCATGTGCTCCAGCAGTTCTTTCTCCATGGTTTCTAGCTGCGCGGCCAAACCGTGCGGCATCTGTGGGTGGTCGCGGTGCACGGCTTCCACACGTCGGGCCATACGGATGAGTTCAGGCAGTTGCTGGCGATGCACCTCGTGATAGCGCTTCAGAATGTGGTCCACCAAATCACTGGCCGAGGGAGCGGCTGTCAGTTCGTCGGCTCTCTGCAGTGCGTTCAAGGCTTGCAGCACTTCATCGGTATTCAGGCCTTTTTCTTCGCAGGCTTTGGTCAGTGGCTGTTTCCCGCCGCAGCAAAAATCGAGCTTAAGTTTGCGAAAGATCGCGGTAGCCCCGGGGATTTGCACTGCTAGCGAGCCAAGGCTTTGCTGGGCCTGGCCTGCATGTGTGGCGGCGTTTGGGATAGCAACTTGAGTCATGTGTATTCCTTTAAAGATTCATTCAATGTGAATCTATTATCATATAAGATTCATCTAATGTGAATATTCACCTTTTTAGCTTTCAGGTCTTTGTATACCCCCAAAGAACGATGGCGTTTTGCTTTCCGTTCAGGCACGCTTGGGGTTCTGTATGGAGTTATCCCATGGATTTTTCGCCGTCTCCCCAAGCTCGCCAATGGCATCACCGCTTAGAAGCCTTCATGGACCGTTATTTGCTGCCTTACAACGCGGCTTGGCACCAGTCGGTTAAAAACGAGGTGTTTCCGCCACCATTTATGGGCGACCTGCAATCGTTGGCCCAAGAGGAAGGTTTGTGGAACTTGTTTTTACCGAACTTGAAACCGCACGAACCCGGAACTGGTCTGAGCCATCTGGACTATGCCCCTCTGGCCGAAACCATGGGGCGCCTGCCTTGGGCAGCCGAAGTGTTCAATTGCAACGCACCAGACAGCGGCAACATGGAATTGCTGCACCGATTTGCCAACGCAGCGCAGCGCAATCAATGGATGGAGCCTTTACTGCGCGGGCAGATCCGTTCGGCCTTTGCCATGTCCGAGCCAGATGTGGCCTCGTCCGATCCGACCAATTTGCAAACCACTGTCCGCGCGGACGGCAACGAGTGGGTGCTCAATGGCCGTAAGTGGTTCATCACTGGCGCAGCGCACCCACACTGCCGACTTCTGATCGTGATGTGCAAAAACGATGGACCATCGGGCCTGGCCGGACCCGACGATGCCACCGAATGGACACCCGAGCAGGCCACGCACCATCAGCATAGCATTGTGCTGGTGCCTATGGACACACCGGGCCTGGAGGTGGTGCGTAACATCGCGGTAGTACACCACCTAGCGCCAGAGGGGCATTGCGAATTAGTGTTGCGCAATGTGCGCGTCCCCAAGGACCATTTGCTAGGCGGCTGGGGCCAGGGCTTTGCCATGGCGCAGGCGCGTCTGGGTCCGGGTCGAGTGCACCACTGTATGCGCACCATTGGCCAATGCGAACTAGCGCTGGAAATGGCTACAGAACGCGCATTGGAGCGCTCCGCATTTGGCAAGCATTTGTCCGATCAGTCGAACGTGCAGGACTGGCTGGCCGAGTCGCGACTGGAGATCGATCAGGCGCGGCTCTTGGTGCTCAAGACCGCCTGGATGCTGGACATGGGAGTTGCACCTGCCGCCGAGCTGCGCGCCCAGGTCTCGGGTATCAAAGTGGTGGCGGCACGGCTGCAAACTCGCGTGGTAGACCGCGCCATGCAGGTTTTTGGTGCAATGGGCTTGTCACCCGATACGCCGCTGGCTTATTTCTGGACTTGGGGGCGCGCCATGCATTTGATGGACGGCCCGGACGAAGTGCATTTGCGCACGCTGGCCCGAAATGAGTTGTACAAGGCACGTGCGCGCTTGGGGCACACCGCCGCCTACTTCACAACCCCCGAGCAAATGCGAGCAGTACCGCATTTGTCGTCCTGACTTTTTGAATCATTTTGAACTTATGAAAGAAATACCCAAATGAACCGTTCTGCCGAAGACCCCCAGTTATTGGGCACTTTGCCACCCATGCCACCACAACCTATTAGCACTGATGTGCTTAGGGAGAAATACCTCAAGACCAACGAGACCACCGTCAGTGAATTGTTCGATCGCGTCGCGCGTGCTCTGGCCAGCGTTGAAAAGCTCGAGTTGCGTGCCGAATACGAACAGAAGTTCCGACGCAACCTCGAAGCAGGTGCAATTGGCGCTGGCCGCATCATGAGCGCGGCTGGCACCGACATCCAGGCCACCTTGATCAATTGCTTTGTGCAACCAGTGGGTGATTGCATTCAAGGGCGTGACGATGGCGGTTACCCCGGAATTTACGAGGCGCTACGTGAAGCTGCGGAAACCATGCGTCGAGGCGGCGGGGTGGGATATGACTTTTCGCGCATCCGCCCCAAAGGTGCATGGGTCAAAGGCACCGCATCGACGGCGTCGGGGCCGTGCAGTTACATCAATGTGTTTGACCAGTCCTGCGCAACGGTGGAGAGCGCAGGTGCCCGGCGCGGCGCACAAATGGGTGTGCTGCGCATCGATCACCCTGACGTGATGGAATTCATCACCGCCAAGCGAACACCGGGGCGCTGGAACAATTTCAACGTGTCTGTCGGTGTGAGTGATGCGTTCATCGAAGCGGTGCAGCAAGGTCGCAGCTGGGATCTGGCGCACGCCGCTTATCCCGGTCAAGAGTGGATAGACAAAGGTGCTTACCAACGCGAAGATGGCCAATGGGTTTACCAGAGCTTGAACTCGCAAGACCTGTGGGACACCATCATGCGTTCGGCCTACGACTTTGCTGAGCCGGGCATTTTGTTTCTCGATCAAATAAACCGCGATAACAATCTGCGAGCGATCGAGTCGATCAGCGCGACGAACCCTTGCGGCGAGCAACCCCTGCCACCTTACGGATGTTGCGATTTGGGTCCTGTGATTTTGCCGCGCTTTGTTCGTCATCCTTTCGGTCATGGTGGCGCTGCTAAGTTTGACTTTGAAGCTTTTAAGCAAAGTGTGGGGTTACAGGTGCGTGCATTGGACAACGTGCTAGATCTGACGCATTGGCCCTTGCCCGAGCAGCAAGAAGAAGCCAGGAGCAAGCGACGCATTGGCGTGGGCTTCACAGGCTTGGGGGATGCCTTGGTGATGCTGGGTCTGCGCTACAACGCAACCGAGGGCCGCGAGATGGCGCAAAAAATCGCACACTCAATGCGCGACGCCGCCTACACCGCTTCGGTGGCGCTGGCACGCGAAAAAGGCGCATTTGAGTTGTTTGATCCCGATGCTTATCTGATCGATGGCACATTTGCCAGCCGCCTGCCCAATGCGCTAAAGGCCGAAATCCGCGCCCACGGCATTCGCAACAGCCATTTGCTATCGATTGCGCCTACAGGCACGGTGAGTCTTGCCTTTGCCGACAACGCGTCCAATGGCATCGAACCGGCGTTCTCCTGGACCTACACCCGCAAAAAACGCGAAGCCGATGGCACGCGCAGCGAATATGAGGTTCAAGACCACGCTTGGCGTTTGTACAAGACTTTGGGAGGCGATACCACTGAGCTACCACCTGCCTTTGTGGGCGCGATGGAGATGAGCGCCAATGCGCACATTGCCATGATGCAAGCGGTGCAGCCCTTTGTGGATACCGCCATCTCTAAAACAGTGAACGTACCTGCTGATTACCCGTATGAAGATTTCAAGGGCCTATACCTGCAGGCCTGGCGCGCGGGACTCAAGGGACTAGCCACTTATCGGCCTAACGCGATTTTGGGCTCGGTGCTGGCGTTGACGCCAGAAAAGCCCCAGACGCCTGAAGTGACCGAAGCGACAGCGTCGACAGACCCGATGCGCTCGGTGATCGAGAGTCGACCCCATGGCGCGCTGGATGCGGTAGCCGAAAAAATTGAGTACTGGACGAGTGAAGGCGCCAAATCGCTGTACCTGGTCGTATCGTTCTTACCTGTCTCATGTGGTGAGCGCTTAGGAACGGTAGAACGTGCCATTGAGTTTTTCATGCCGGTGGGTCAAAGCGGCGAATCGCAGCAGTGGATCACGGCCAGCATGCGGTTGTTGTCGCTGGCAGCGCGTGGAGGCTTTCTGGATCGGGCACTGTCGGACATGCGCAAAGTGGCGTGGGACCGTGGCCCTGTGCGATGTGGCCATAAGGTGCGGGATGACGGCACCCGTGTGCCGCTGTGGCACGATTCTGAGGTCGCAGCGATGGCTTGGGCGATTCAGAATATTCTGGCTTTGCGAGCGCAGCGCCATGCCACAACCGAGCAGATGACTTTGCCTCTGCCCGAGGTGTCAGGGCCTGCGTCAGAAGCTTCCTCCAAAGTAATGGCGGGCAAAAAATGCACCGACTGCGGGGCCTATGCCGTCATCAAGAAGGACGGTTGCGATTACTGCACGCAGTGTGGTTATGTGGGAGCTTGTGGTTGAGCAAGGGGGCTTACCAGGCGCTCGAAATCGTTTAGTGTCCCGCATCGGTCATAAAATGCATCTAAAGAGAATATTTGAGGCATCCTCCTCAAGAACTAGGACTTCAGAACGATGCGACTGACCCACTGGACCGATTACAGTTTAAGAGTACTGATGCACTGTGCGCATTGCGAGACGCAACAAAGCGTGGCGACCATTAAGGCGATTGCAGACCAGCACGGCATTTCCAAAAGCCATCTGACCAAAATAGTCATGACCCTGGCTGCCGATGGCTACTTGCAGACCAGTCGGGGGCGAGGTGGTGGCATTCGCTTGGGGCGGCCTGCATCGCAGATCGTGCTGGGCGAGGTCGTGCGAAGGACCGAGACCGATTTTCAGATGGTTGAGTGCTTTGAGGCGGGAAAAAGCAGATGCGCCTTATTGTCTGCCTGCTACTTGAAAAGCGTCTTGGCGCAAGCTCTGGAAGCCTTTTTTGCAACCTTGGATGGGGTCACTCTGGCCGATTTGATGAACAACACACAAAACCAAATGGCTGCGCTGCAAACCCTCACCTTCATGCCCAAGGCGGGCAAGTCACGCAAGGTCGTCACGACATGAAACACACGGCCTCTTTGTCCGCCAAACTGGTGCGCATTGGGGCAGGCTTGCTGGTTGTCGCCCTGATATCGATTGGTCTAACCTTGTGGGTGACCTGGAAGCTCAGCGGAGGCGCTGCGGCGCTGAACGAAGCGGGGCGCATGCGCATGCAAACCTGGCGATTAACCAGCGCAGTTCAAGCAGAGTTAGCTGATTATGAAATTCG
>RFXS01000095.1 GCA_009921465.1 Betaproteobacteria bacterium | reverse complement strand
ATGACCGTAGTCGTCGAAAACCTGGAAAAACTCGAGCGCAAGATGACCTTGACCCTGCCGGTCAACGCCATCCAATCCGAGGTCACTGCAAGGCTCAAGCGCTTGGCCCGCCAAGTCAAGATCGATGGCTTTCGCCCAGGCAAAGTGCCCATGAACATCGTGGCCCAGCGTTATGGCTATTCGGTTCAGTACGAGGTGATGAATGACAAAGTGGGCGAGGCCTTTTCGGTCGCCGCCAACGAAGCCAAGTTGCGTGTGGCCGGTCAACCGCGCATCAGCGAAAAAGAGGGTGCCCCCGAAGGTGAGCTGTCTTTTGACGCGATCTTTGAGGTTTACCCCGAAGTCAAGATGCCTGAACTCGCCACGTTGGAGGTGTCTCGCCACACCTCGCATGTGAGCGAAGAGGCCATTGAGCGCACCATCGAAATTTTGCGCAAACAACGCAGCACCTACACCCAGCGCGCTGCCAGCGCCGGTACCGAAGACGGCGACCGCGTCACGATTGACTTTGAAGGCAAGATCGATGGCGAGCTGTTTGACGGCGGCAAGTCTGAAGGTTTCCAGTTCATGCTGGGCCAGGGGCAAATGCTCAAAGAGTTCGAAGAAGCCGTTCGCGGCATGAAAACCGGCGAAAGCAAAACCTTTCCCTTGAATTTTCCGGCTGACTACCACGGCAAAGATGTGGCGGGTAAACAGGCCGACTTTTTGGTCACCCTGAAAAAAGCCGAGGCCGCCCATTTGCCTGAGGTGGACGACGCACTGGCGGTCTCATTGGGCGTGCCCAACCCCACCGTGGCGGCCGATCTCAAGCAGCGCGGCATCAAAGACGCCGAAAACGCCCCCATTCCTGACGACGTGTTTCGACCCCAAGCCGAGCGCCGGGTGCGTTTGGGTTTGGTGGTGGCCGAATTGGTGCGCGCCCACAACCTGCAGGCCACGGCTGAGCAAATCAAAAAGCACATTGAAGAGTTGGCGTCAAGCTACGAAAAGCCCGCCGATGTGGTGCGTTGGTATTACTCCGACAACCGCCGTTTGGCCGAGGTCGAAGCCATCGTGATCGAAGCCAATGTCACCAACCACGTGATGGCCCATGCCAAAGTCACCGACGTGGCCACCTCCTTTGAAGAATTGATGGGGCAAAACGCATGAGCACATTCGATACACAGGCCTTGGGCATGGTGCCCATCGTCATTGAGCAGTCTGGCCGCGGCGAGCGCTCCTATGACATTTACTCGCGCTTGCTGCGCGAACGGGTGATCTTTTTGGTCGGCGGTGTCAATGACCAAACGGCCAACTTGGTGGTGGCGCAGTTGCTGTTTTTGGAGAGCGAGAACCCCGACAAAGACATATCGCTGTACATCAACTCCCCTGGCGGCTCGGTCAGTGCGGGCATGGCCATTTTTGACACCATGAACTTCATCAAGCCTGAGGTCTCCACCTTGTGCATTGGCATGGCAGCGAGCATGGGTGCCTTTTTGTTGGCCGCAGGCGCCAAAGGCAAGCGCTTTAGTCTGCCCAACTCCAAGGTCATGATCCACCAACCCCTGGGCGGAACCCAGGGCCAGGCCACCGAAATCGAAATCCATGCCCGAGAAATTCTCAAAACCCGCGAGCAACTCAACAAAATTTTGGCTGAGCGAACGGGCCAACCGCTGGAAAAAATTGAACGCGATACCGAACGCGATTACTACCTGTCGGCCGATGAAGCCAAAGAATATGGTTTGGTCGATCAAGTCATTGCCAAGCGCCCCTGATACCAAGCCCACATGGGGCCGGCTGCTGCCACAGGCGTGGCCAGTTGAGCCCGTGCTGAATTGGTTATCATTTGGTCAAACCCTGAGCGAGGAAGGCATTCATGGCCGATAAAAAATCGAATTCCAGCGACAAGACCTTGTACTGCTCATTTTGCGGAAAAAGTCAGCATGAGGTCAAAAAGCTGATTGCTGGGCCCTCGGTTTTCATTTGCGACGAATGCATCGACCTGTGCAACGAAATCATCCGCGACGAGTTGCCCGCTGAGACGGCGGCCCGCGATGCCCGGGGTGACCTGCCCACACCACTGGAGATCAAGAACAACCTGGACAACTATGTCATTGGGCAAGAAGCTGCCAAGCGTTCATTGGCCGTGGCGGTCTACAACCACTACAAACGCCTGCGTCACAAAGAGAAGTCCAAAAAAGAAGAGGTTGAACTCACCAAGAGCAATATTTTGCTTATTGGCCCCACGGGTTCGGGCAAAACCTTGCTGGCGCAAACCTTGGCGCGCATGCTCGATGTCCCGTTTGTGATGGCCGATGCCACCACTTTGACCGAAGCCGGTTATGTGGGTGAGGATGTGGAAAACATCATCCAAAAGCTCTTGCAAAGTTGCAATTACGACATCGACCGCGCCCAGCGTGGCATTGTCTACATTGATGAAATCGACAAAATTTCACGCAAATCAGACAACCCATCCATCACGAGGGATGTCTCAGGCGAGGGCGTTCAGCAAGCCTTGCTCAAATTGATCGAAGGCACCATGGCCAGCGTGCCCCCACAAGGTGGGCGCAAGCACCCCAATCAAGACTTTTTGCAGGTTGATACCACCAACATCTTGTTCATTTGTGGTGGCGCTTTTGCGGGCTTGGAAAAAGTCATCGAAAACCGCACAGAAGCATCTGGCATTGGCTTTGGTGCCATGGTCAAAAGCAAATTGGAGCGCAGCCTGACCGATGTGTTTCGTGAGGTCGAGCCCGAAGATTTGATTAAATTTGGCCTGATCCCCGAGTTGGTCGGGCGCATGCCCATCGTGGCCACCTTGAGTGAACTGACCGAGGACGCCATGGTGCAAATCCTCACCGAGCCCAAAAATGCCCTGGTCAAGCAGTACAGCAAGCTGCTGGCCATGGAAGGCGTTGACCTGGAAATCCGCCCCAATGCGCTCAAAGCCATCGCCAAAAAGGCCCTGGCACGAAAAACAGGTGCCCGCGGACTGCGCTCCATCCTTGAACAATCGCTGACCGACACCATGTTTGACTTGCCCAACGCAAACAATGTCGAAAAAGTGGTGGTCGAAGAGTCCACCATCGACGAAAACAAGCCCCCCTTGCTGGTCTACCGAGAGGCAGCCAAAAAGGCCTGATTCCCACAAGTGCAGCCAATGGCTGCGCTTTTCTCCGAGGTTAAGACCAAGATGTCTGGACAAACACCTTTGCCACCCGTGGCGATTGAACTGCCTTTGTTGCCACTGCGCGATGTGGTCGTGTTCCCGCACATGGTCATCCCCCTGTTCGTGGGTCGACCCAAAAGCATCAAGGCCTTGGAGTTGTCCATGGCCGCAGAGCGGCGCATCATGCTGGTAGCGCAAAAAGCGGCTGCAAAAGACGAGCCAGTGGTCAGCGACATGTTCAGCGTGGGCTGCGTTGCCTCGATTTTGCAAATGCTCAAATTGCCTGACGGCACCGTGAAGGTCTTGGTCGAGGGCTTGCAGCGCGCGACGGTCAATCATGTGGATGATGGCGAGACCCATTTCACCGCCCAGCTCACCCCCATTGAAGTCATGCCTTTGTCCGCCAAGGACAGTGAGGTCGAGGCCTTGCGCCGTGCGGTCATGCAGCAATTTGACCAGTACGTCAAACTCAACAAAAAAATACCGCCGGAGATATTGACCTCGATCTCCAGCATCGACGATCCAGGTCGGCTGGCCGACACCATTGCGGCCCATTTGCCCCTCAAACTAGAGAACAAGCAAGTCGTGCTGGACTTGGCCGATGTCAAAGCGCGCTTGGAAAACCTGTACGAGCAACTCGAGAGAGAAGTTGACATCCTCAATGTAGACAAGCGCATCCGTGGCCGCGTCAAGCGCCAGATGGAGAAAAACCAGCGCGACTTCTACCTCAACGAGCAGGTCAAGGCGATTCAGAAAGAACTCGGCGAGGGTGAAGACGGCGCTGATATTGAAGAGATCGAAAAGAAAATCAAAGCGGCCAAGATGCCCACCGAGGCGCGCAAAAAGGCCGAGGGAGAGCTCAAAAAGCTCAAGCTCATGTCACCGATGTCGGCCGAAGCAACGGTGGTGCGCAACTACATCGATGTGCTGGTGGGTCTGCCTTGGAGCAAGAAAACCAAAATCAAACACGACCTGGGCAATGCCGAGGGTGTGCTCAATGAAGACCATTACGGTCTGGAAAAAGTCAAAGACCGCATCCTTGAGTATCTTGCTGTGCAGCAGCGCGTGGACAAGGTCAAGGCGCCCATTTTGTGTTTGGTCGGCCCCCCGGGTGTGGGCAAGACATCGCTGGGTCAATCCATTGCCAAGGCCACTGGTCGCAAGTATGTGCGCATGGCCCTGGGCGGCATGCGTGACGAGGCAGAGATCCGTGGACACCGCCGCACCTACATTGGGGCCTTGCCTGGCAAAGTGTTGCAAAGCCTGACCAAGGCAGGTACCCGCAACCCACTTTTTTTGCTCGACGAGATCGACAAAATCGGCGCGGACTTTCGGGGTGACCCCTCCAGCGCTTTGCTTGAGGTGCTGGATCCCGAGCAAAACCACACCTTTGCCGACCACTACGTGGAGGTTGATTTCGACTTGAGTGACGTGATGTTTGTTGCCACCTCAAACTCAATGAACATCCCGCCGGCCTTGCTCGATCGCATGGAAGTGATCCGCTTATCGGGTTACACCGAGGACGAAAAGGTCAATATTGCCATCAAGTATTTGCTGCCCAAGCAAATGAAAAACAACGGCGTGAAAGACGAAGAGTTGGCTTTGCAAGAGTCGGCCATCCGCGACATCGTGCGCTACTACACCCGCGAGGCGGGCGTGCGCTCGCTCGAACGCGATTTGTCCAAAATTTGTCGCAAGGTGGTCAAGGGCTTGCAGCTCAAAAAAATGACCCCGCAAGTGGTTGTGACTGCAGACAACTTGGACGATTTTTTGGGTGTGCGCAAGTACACCTACGGCCGTGCCGAGCAACAAAGCCAAATTGGACAAGTGGTGGGCCTGGCTTGGACCGAGGTGGGTGGCGATTTGCTCACCATCGAAGCGGCCACCATGACCGGCAAGGGCAACATCACCCGCACCGGTTCGATGGGTGATGTCATGAAAGAGTCTGTGGAAGCCGCCCGCACCGTGGTGCGCAGCCGAGCCAAGCGCTTGGGCATTCGCGAAGACGCTTTTGAGAAAAAAGACATTCACATTCACGTGCCCGATGGCGCCACCCCTAAAGATGGCCCCAGCGCGGGTGCGGCCATGACCACGGCCATCGTGTCTGTGCTCACCGGCATTCCTGTGCGCAGCGATGTCGCCATGACGGGTGAAATCACATTGCGTGGCGAAGTCACCGCCATTGGGGGCTTGAAAGAAAAACTTCTGGCCGCTTTGCGCGGCGGCATCAAAACCGTGATGATCCCCGAAGAGAACGTCAAGGATTTGCAAGAGATCCCTGAAAACGTTAAGAACGGTTTAGAGATCATCCCCGTCAAATGGATCGACAAAGTGCTCGAAGTTGCCTTGGAGCGCATGCCCGAACCACTGCCTGATGAAGACCCACTGACCACCGCACCGAGCACCGATGCCGCCCCGAAAGTGGATGCCATCAAGCATTGACATGCCGTATGAGAAAACGGGCCGAAATGCGTTATAATTTTGGCTCTCCACGCGGGAGTAGCTCAGTTGGTAGAGCGCAACCTTGCCAAGGTTGAGGTCGCGAGTTCGAG
>RFXS01000094.1 GCA_009921465.1 Betaproteobacteria bacterium | reverse complement strand
TGGTGCGCGCGCGCACCAAATGCAGGATTTACCCGCTGTTGTCCAAAAGTTGGCACATTTATGATGCGAGAAAGTTGTATACAACCAAGGGCCGCTTGGCACGCAATTCGCGATGAAATTGACTTCAACCCAACCTGGAGCTAAACCATGAAATTTAATAAACGCATTTTGATCTCGTCTGTGCTGGCTGCTTTTTGTCTGCCATTTGCCGCGACCAGCCATGCACAGCAAGCTCTGGACACCGTCCAAAAGGCCAAGCTGATCAAAATTGCCATCCCGACCGACTTCCCGCCTTATGGTTTTGTCGGCACCGATCTACAACCCCAGGGCTTGGACATCGACATGGCCAACTACATCGGCACCAAAATGGGTGTCAAGGTCGAGTTGGTGGTGGTCACCAGCGCCAACCGCATCGCATATTTGCAAACCAAAAAGGCCGATTTGGTCATCTCCACCCTGGGCAAAAATGCAGAGCGTGAAAAAGTAATTGACTTCACCGTGGCCTATTCCCCCTTCTTCCAGGCCATTTATGGTGCGAAGACACTGAGCGTGAAAAACTTCGACGACCTCAAAGGGAAAACCATCGCAGTGACACGCGGCGCGATCGAAGACCAAGAGTTGGGCAAGGTTGCGCCCGCAGGCACCGACATCAAGCGCTTTGAGGACAACAACGCCACCGTGTCGGCGTTTGCATCTGGCCAAACCCAATTGCTGGCCACAGGGGCATCGGTGGCGGGCAACATGATTCAAAAGAACCCCCAACTCAACGCCGAGTACAAATTGCTGCTCAAAGACAGCCCCAACTTCATTGGCGTGGCCAAGGGTGAAGATGCCTTGCGCACCCGGGTCAATGCGATCATTGCCGACGCCAAAAAAGCGGGCGACATCGACAAGATGGCGCAAAAGTGGTTGGGCCGCAGCGCTGGCCAGTTGCCTGACTGAAAACGCCCCAGATCATGGGCATCCAACTGGACTTTGCGGCCGTATTGGTTGAATGGCCTTTATTGGCCAAAGGTGTGGCCTGGACGCTGGGGCTGACCGCCGTGTCAGCCGCCTTGGGGGTGATGTTGGGCGTGGCTTGCGCCTGGGTCCGCACCCAAGGTCCGGCTTGGCTCAAGCCGGGGGTAGGGGCATATGTGGAGTTGATCCGCAACACGCCCTTCATCGTTCAGTTGTTTTTTATTTTTTTCGGGCTGCCCATGGCCGGTGTGCGCTTGTCGGCCGAATGGGCGTCGGTCATTGCCATGGTG
Source organism: Betaproteobacteria bacterium (assembly GCA_009921465.1). GTDB lineage: Bacteria > Pseudomonadota > Gammaproteobacteria > Burkholderiales > Burkholderiaceae_C > Limnohabitans. The sequence goes on along the minus strand of RFXS01000094.1, from coordinate 4,615 downwards.
GTCAACCTGGGTGCGTATTCGGCCGAAATTGTGCGCGCTGGCATCGAGGCCACGCCGCGCGGGCAACTCGAGGCTGCCCTGAGTTTGGCGCTCAGCCGCGTGCAGACCTTCACCCATGTGGTGCTGCCACCGGCCTTGCAGCGGGTGTGGCCCGCGTTGGTGAGCCAAATCATCATCGTCATGCTGGGTTCTGCCGTGTGCGGTCAAATTTCGACCGAAGAGTTGAGCTATGCGGCCAATTTGATCCAAAGCCGCAACTTCAGGGCGTTTGAAGCATTCATCGTGGCGGCTGCTTTGTACCTGATGCTGTCCATGGCCACCCGCGCCAGCCTCAATTGGCTGGGTCGGCGCTGGTTGTTTGGGGGCCGGCGTGGTTGAGTTTTCCTTGTGGGATATTTTGCGCAACCTCTTGTTGGCAGCACGCTGGACGGTGGTGCTTTCTTTGATCGCCTTTGTCGGAGGCGGATTGGTTGGTTTGGCGCTGCTGGTGGCGCGCACCACCCCATCGCTATGGTTGCAAAAAGCGGTCGGTGCTTATGTGCAATTGTTCCAAGGCACGCCCCTTTTGATGCAATTGTTTTTGGCTTACTTTGGCTTGGCCTTGCTGGGCTGGGACACTTCGGCATGGACGTCGGCGGCGGTGGCTTTGACGCTGTACAGCAGTGCCTTTTTGACTGAGATTTGGCACGGGTGTGTGAAATCAATTCCGCTGGGTCAGTGGGAAGCCGCCAAAAGTTTGGCCCTCAACTTTGGCGAGCAATTGCGCCACATCATCTTGCCCCAAGCGGCACGCGTGGCCATCCCCCCCACCGTGGGTTTTTTGGTGCAAGTGGTCAAGGGCACGGCCTTGGCTTCGGTGATCGGTTTTGTCGAACTCACCAAAGCGGGCACCATGATCACCAATGCCACCTTCAAGCCCTTTGTGGTGTACAGCATGGTGGGCTTGCTTTACTTTGCCCTTTGTTACCCCATCAGCCGGTACGCCCGTTCACTGGAAAGCCGATTTCATGCCCACAGCCACTGAAGCCCAACTCGCCCTGCACATACAGGGGCTGCGCAAATCCTTTGGGCCCAACGAAGTGCTCAAGGGCATCGACTTGACCGTGAGCGCGGGTGAAGTCATTGCCATCATTGGCAAAAGTGGTTCGGGCAAAAGCACCTTGTTGCGCTGTATCAATGGCCTGGAAACCTTCCAACATGGCAGCTTGCAGGTGAACGGTCAAGCCTTGGTGTACGACAACCCTCAGGCCATGCGTGCTTTGCGCCAGCAAGTGGGCATGATTTTTCAGTCCTTCAATTTGTTTCCGCACTTGAGCGTGGGTCAAAACATCATGCTCGCGCCCGGTTTGGTCAAAAAGTCGCCCGAACCCCAAAGAAGGGCCTTGACCGAGCGATTGTTGGCACGCGTGGGCTTGGCAGAAAAGTTTGACGCTTATCCCGACCAACTTTCTGGCGGTCAGCAACAGCGTGTGGCCATTGCCCGTGCTTTGGCCATGGAACCGGGCATTTTGTTGTGCGACGAAATCACCTCCGCGCTCGACCCAGAGTTGGTGGGCGAGGTGCTGGCCGTGGTGGAGTCGCTGGCGAGTGAGGGCATGACCTTGCTGATGGTCACCCACGAAATGAATTTCGCGCGCAAGGTCAGCCACCGGGTGATCTTCATGCACCAGGGGCGGGTGCACGAACAGGGCCCACCTGACGCCTTGTTCCAAGATCCCCAAACGGCAGAGTTGAAGCAATTTTTGTCTTCGCTTCAATAAACCCCGACATCTTTGCCCCATATCAAAGGGTTGCTGGAGCAGACTTGGTTAGGATGGGAACTCTTAAACCACCTTCCTGCCATGAGCATTGCATACGCCCCACAAGGGCTGATGGGTCTGTTGACCCCACAGGCCAACACCACGGTGGAGCCCGAAGCTTGGGCCTTGTTGCCGGCTGGGTTTTCACTCATCAACGGCCGATTGGTCAGCGCCGCGCCCGATTTGATGCAGCGCCTGCGCGACTACTTTGGTGATTTGTCGCCCGCCCTCACGCAGTTTGCCAACGCCCCTTTGACGGTCTTGGCCCTGGCCTGTACCGGTTCGTCCTATTTGCTCGGTCGCCAGGCCGAGGTGCAATGGGTCGACCACTGGGCGCAGCGCTTGGGCATCCCGGTGGTGACCGCAGGGACGGCCGTGGTACAGGCTTTGCAACACATGGGTGCACAGCGCTTGGCCCTGGCTTCGCCTTACCCCAGCGAGCTGACCCAAGCCAGCGTGGCTTACTGGCAGTCGCATGGGTTTGAGGTGTTGCAGGTGCAAAACGTGGCCACGACTTCTGAAGGCTTTCATGCCATTTACACCACGGGCGCAGACGCCGCCGCCCAAGCCGTCCAAGGCTTGCGCAGCACGGGCGCAGATGCGGTGCTGATGCTGGGCACCGGCATGCCCAGCTTGCAGGCCATCAGAACGCAAGGGCAGGGCGATGGCCCCCCCGTGTTGTCGAGCATGTTGGCACTGATGTGGCAAGCCACCTCAGCTGTCCAGCCCCAGTACCGTGACATCGCGCCTTGGTTGAGTGGTGCCTTGTGGGCACCGCGTGCGCAGGCCATGGGCTTGTGGCAATCCCCCTGAAGCTGGGCCCAACGCTGCGGCAAACCTTTGAACCAGTGAACCTCTTATGAATACATCCCATCCCCTACCGATCATCATCGCTGGCGCTGGTCCCGTGGGCTTGATGCTGGCTTTGCGCCTGGGCCACTGGGGCATCCCTTGTGTGGTGCTCGAGTCCGAGGCCGATATCAGCCGCGATCTGCGGGCGTCAACCTTTCATCCCCCCACTTTGGACATGCTCGACGATTACGGCCTTACCCCAGGGCTGATCGCCCAAGGTTTGATCGCCCCCACCTGGCAAGTGCGCATGCACAGCACAAATGAGTTTGCGCAATTTGATTTATCGGTCCTCAAGGATGAAACAGCGCACCCCTACCGCTTGCAGTGCGAGCAGTGGCGCTTGTCAGAGCTGTTGCTGGCGCAAATTGCACGCGATTTGCCCCATGTGAAAGTCTTGATGGGCCACCCGCTGGTCTCGTTCAGCCAAGCCGAGGACCATGTTGATGTGACCTATGGCACACCCGCAGGCGAGACCGTGGCCGTGCGGGGTGCTTTTTTGGTGGGCGCCGATGGCGGTCGCAGCCAGGTGCGCAAGCAATTGGACTTGTCGTTTGACGGTCACACCTTTCCCGAGACCACCATTTTGGCAACCACGCATTTCCCGTTCCACGACCACTTGCCCCTGCTGGCCTTCATCAACTATTGCTGGAGCGACTGGGGCACGTTCAGCCTTCTGCGCCTCAAAAACCTGTGGCGCATCAGCCTCTACCCCGATGAAGGGCAAAGCATGGAAGAGGCCGTGGGCGTGGAGGCCGTGCGCGAAAAAATTCAACGCATTGCCCCTGCCAGCCAAGGCCACCCAGTGCTGGAGGTGCGCCCCTACCGCATCCACCAGCGGGTGGTGCAGCAATACGTGGTGGGTCGGGTGGTGTTGGTCGGTGACGCCGCCCACCTCAACAGCCCCAGCGGTGGCATGGGCATGAACGGTGGCATCCACGACGCCTTCAACCTGAGCGAGAAGCTGCGCGACATTTGGCAAGGTGGGTCTATGGATTTGTTGCAACGCTACGAGCGCCAGCGCCGCCCGATTGCCATTGCCCACGTGCTCGAGCAATCCGGTCGCAACCGCGCCCGCATGCAAGAGCGCGACATGGGCAAGCGCCGCGCCGCTTTGCAAGACTTGCAGCGCAAAGCCAACGACCCGACGCTGCACAAGGCCCACTTGCGCAACACGTCCATGATCACTGGCTTGCGCGAATCGGCCGCCATTGTTTGATGACCGCCTGCGCTGGCGGGTTTATTCGATTTTGATGTGGGCAGCGCGGATGATGGGCGCCCACTTTTTGTTTTCGGTCTGTAAAAAAGTCTGAAATCCACGCGGCCCCATGTTCAGGGTCACCATGCCCAGTTCGGTGAGGCGGGCTTTGACCTCGGGGGTTTTGAGCAACTTGTCCATTTCTTGGTGCAGTCGCTCGACCACCGCTGCGGGGGTTTTGGCGGGCACCGACAGGCCAAACCAAGCGTCGCCCACCGCGCCAGGCACCGCCTCCGACAAGGTGGGCACCTGGGTGAACTCGCCATCGCGGGCCGCTGCCGTGATGGCCAAGGCGCGCACCCGCCCGCTGCGGATGTGCGGTGCCGAAGAGATCAGGGCATTGAACATGGCGTCGGTTTGTCCGCCCAGCAAATCGTTGAGGGCCGGGCCAGAGCCTTTGTAGGGGATATGCACCATTTGCACCTGGGCCAGTTGTTTGAGCATTTCACCGGTCAAAAAACCTGCGGAGCCCACCCCCGCCGACCCATAGCTCAATTTATTGGGTTGGCTGCGCGCCAAGGCCAAAAACTCTTGGATGTTTTTGGCCGGGTGGTCTTGGCGCACGATCAAAGCATTGGTGAAGCTGCCAATCAGCGTCACGTGAACAAAGTCCTCCAAGGGCCGGTAGTTGGTGACCTGGCCCATCAGGGGGCCGGTGGTGATGGCCGCGCCGTTGCTGAGCAGCCAGGTGTGGCCGTCGGCAGCGGTT
>RFXS01000093.1 GCA_009921465.1 Betaproteobacteria bacterium | reverse complement strand
TGCCAATGGCTTTGACGTAGTTGTAAATGGCTTTGTCGGCCGACAAATCACCGGGCAACTCGGCGTGCATGGCAGCCAAAGATTCCATCGCCAAATAGGGATGCACGGCTTCGGCGCCATAACCGGCCAACACGGCAAAGTGATGCACCTCGCGGGCGCTGCCGGTTTCCACCACCAGACCTGCCGAGGTGCGCAATCCTTCGCGCACCAGGTGCTGATGCACCGCCGACAAGGCCAGCAGCGCGGGGATGGCGACTTGGGTGGCGCTGATGGCGCGGTCGCTGATGATCAGGATGTTGTGGCCGCTCTTGATGTGGTCCACCGCTTCGGCGCACAAGGAGGCCAGCTTGGCCTCGACGCCTTCATGGCCCCAGGCCAGTGGGTAGCTGATGTCCAAGGTGGCGCTCTTGAATTTGCCTTGGGTCATGCTCTCGATGTGGCGCAACTTGGCCATGTCTTGGAAGTCGAGCACCGGTTGGCTCACCTCCAAGCGCATCGGTGGATTGACCTGGTTGATGTCGAGCAAATTGGGTTTGGGACCGACAAACGACACCAAGGACATGACGATGGCCTCGCGGATCGGGTCGATCGGCGGGTTGGTCACTTGCGCGAACAACTGCTTGAAGTAGTTGTACAGCGGTTTGTTTTTGTCGCTCAACACGGCCAAGGGGCTGTCGTTGCCCATCGAGCCCAGCGCTTCTTCACCGTTGGCGGCCATCGGTGCCATGAGGAACTTGAAGTCTTCCTGGGTGTAACCAAAGGCTTGTTGGCGGTCGAGCAGGGCAATGCCGCTTTGCTCAGGACTGCCCACCGGGTGCTCGGCCACGTCGTCCAAGCGGATGCGCAGGTTTTCAATCCATTGTTTGTAGGGCTTGCTGTTGGCCAGACCCGACTTGAGTTCTTCGTCGTTGATCATGCGGCCTTGCTCGAGGTCGATCAAGAACATCTTGCCGGGCTGCAAGCGCCATTTGCGCACGATCTTGCTCTCGGGCACGGGCAACACACCCGACTCGGAGCCCATGATGACCAGGTCGTCGTCGGTGATGCAGTAGCGCGAAGGGCGCAGGCCGTTGCGGTCCAAAGTGGCGCCGATTTGACGGCCATCGGTGAAGACGATGGACGCCGGACCGTCCCAGGGTTCGAGCATGGCGGCGTGGTACTCGTAAAACGCACGACGCCGGGGGTCCATGGTGCTGTGGTTTTCCCACGGCTCGGGGATCATCATCATCATGGCTTGGCTGATCGGGTAGCCGGCCATGGTGAGCAATTCCAAGCAGTTGTCAAAGGTGGCGGTGTCGGACTGGTCGGCAAAGCTGATGGGGTAGAGCTTTTGCAAATCGGCGCCCAGCACGGCCGAGGACATGACGCCTTCGCGGGCTTTCATCCAGTTGTAGTTGCCCTTGACCGTGTTGATTTCACCGTTGTGCGCGACATAGCGGTAAGGGTGGGCCAGCGGCCACTCGGGGAAGGTGTTGGTGGAAAAACGCTGGTGCACCAAGCCCAGTGCGGACACGCAACGGGCGTCTTGCAAGTCGTTGAAATAGGTGCCCACCTGGTCGGCCAACAACAGGCCTTTGTAAATGACGGTGCGGCTGGACATGCTGGGCACGTAATACTCTTTGCCGTGCTTCAAGTTCAGGTGGGAGATGGCGGCGCTGGCGGTTTTGCGAATCACATACAGCTTGCGCTCCAAAGCGTCTTGCACGATGACGTCGTTGCCGCGCCCAATGAAGACCTGCTTGATGACCGGCTCCTTGGCGCGCACCGTGGGCGACATGGGCATGTCTTTGTTGACCGGCACATCGCGCCAGCCCAACAACACCTGACCTTCGGCGCGGATGGCCCGCTCCAACTCTTGTTCGCAAGCCAGGCGCGAGGCGTTCTCTTTGGGCAAAAACACCATGCCCACACCGTATTCGCCCAAAGGGGGCAGGTGCACACCCAGACGCGACATGTCTTCGCGGTACAGCGCATCGGGCAGTTGAATCAAGATGCCGGCGCCGTCACCCATGAGCTTGTCGGCCCCCACCGCACCCCGGTGATCCAGGTTTTCCAAAATCTTCAGCGCTTGGCTGACGATGTCATGCGTTTTTTGACCCTTGATGTGCGCCACAAAACCCACACCGCAAGCATCGTGCTCTTGGTTGGACTGGTACAAACCCTCGGTAAAAGTGCGAGGGTCAAACGGATGCTGGGCCTGAGACATGGCACGTTCCTTGGCAGTTCAAATATGAAAGGAGACAAATCATAGTGCACCGCAACATCGATGCCAAGAAAATTAATTGGGGTCAGATTCCAATTAAATCACAGTCCACTGATTCCGAAATAAATTGGGGACAGATATAAGAAAACCCCAAACCATTGATTCAAAATGCTTTTTATTGGCCACCCAATTTGGGTCGAAGTGGGGGGGTCAAACGCGGGCGGCCAGGCTTGGACTTCTGAGGTCGCCGCGGCGATTTTTCTTGCAGTGCAGCGATGAAGTCATCCTCCCCCAAGGCCCAACCACCGAGCGCAGATGCGGTCAGCGCGCTTTGTTGGTTCGCACCCACCCCCGCATGCACCAATTCGGCGTATGCGGCCTCGCGCTCGAAAGGGGTATTGCCCAAATTCCAAAACAAAGGGTGCGGCGTGATCAAACGGTCCATCCGCAAGCCTCGGTAATGGGCGTGGCTGGACCAAGGGTGGTCCACCGCATGGGCCACCATGCCAGCCCGCACGGGGTTGAGGTCGATGTAGACCATGCAAGCGAGCAAATAGCGGTCGCTTTGCACCAAGGTCGAGCGGTATCGCCCCTCCCACAGGGTGCCCGTGCGGCCATGGATTTGATTGAACACCCGCACATAACTGCGTCCAATGGCTTGCATCATGGCGGGCACGCCCCCCTCTTTGTTCGGGGTGAGCAGCAAATGCAAATGGTTGTCCATCAAGACATAGGCATGGACATGAACCCCCTGCAATTGACTGTGCTGCTCGAGCAAGACCAACATCCGCTCACGATCTGAATTGCTCAAAAAAATCGGCTGCCGGTTATTGCCCCTCAATATGACATGGTGTGGGTATCCGGTAACGGTCAATCGGGGTAGGCGGGCCATGGGCAAATATTAATTGGAATCTGACCCCAATTTACCAATTTAATGTTCAACCTCCCGATTTACAGGTTCCATTTACTTTTTATACCACTTTGAAAGTATAAATTTATAAAAAAGTTTAATTTAATTAACTTAGGTATTACAATATTGGCATGTCCCACGCATTTGCCGATCCACTACCACCATCTGCCGTCATCGAACTTGGCGACGGGATGGCGCTTTTGGTCGACCCGCATTGGCGTGCCCATTTGAAGGACCCACATGCTGGCAAATTCGACCAACAAACGGCCGTTGACGTGGCTTACCCCCAAATCCATCGGCGCTGGGGCCGCATGCATGCCCAGCGCGACAAAGGCAAATCGGTTGACCTGATGGCCTGAGTGGCCTGCTCCAGACTGCCACCTCAGCGGCGCTGACATCGCCTCACAACTCAGTTTTCAAGCGCCGTGAAGCGGCGCAATCCCCAGTCCTTCAGGCCCAACTCTGCGAGCAGCGCGTGCAAGCGCTCTCCAGCGCTGCGCTTCTTTTGCCCCGAACGGTGGGCCAAGATGAGTTCGTTTTTCATGCTGTGCTCCCAGCCCACCAACTCGGTCACGGTGACTTGGTAACCCTGAGACTCCAAATAAAGGCAGCGCATGACGTTGGTGATTTGACTCCCCATCTCGCGCGTATGCAGTGGGTGACGCCACAACTCGGCCAATGGGGTGCGCGCCAATTGCAGGGCTTTGTCTTGTCGCAGGCACGCGGCCACCTCGGCCTGGCAACACGGCACCAAGGCCATGTACTGCGCCTGCTTGGTCAAGCCAAAAGCGATGGCGTCGTCCGTGGCGGTGTCGCATGCATGCAGTGCGGTGACCATGTCCACCTGCTCGGGCAGTCGATGATCGGCCGTGGCTTGGCTCACGCTGGCGTTGACAAACTGCATGCCCTCTTCAAAACCGAGCTGCTGGGCCAGTTGCTGCGACGCCGCCACCAACTCGGTGCGCGTTTCAATGCCAATCACCTGACCCACCGATCGACCGTGTGCGGCTTGTTGCGGCTTGAAAAACAAGTCGTGAATCATGAAACCCAAATACGACTTGCCCGCGCCATGATCGGCCAAGATGATCGGCATGGTGCTGCCTTGCGCCAAGCGCTGGCTCAGCATCTCCGTCAAGGGCTTTTCAATGAACTGAAACAGGTGGTTGACCTGTTTGAGTTTGCGCCGCGAGTCTTGATTGATCTTGCCCTCGCGCGTGAGGATGTGCAAGGCTTTGAGCAGTTCGATGGACTGGCCAGAGCGCAGATCAAGCTGATCGCTGGGGGCCTGGGTTTTGGGTGCGGCGGGTTTGGGCTTGGGCATGTATTGATTGTGCGGCTTAACCATCAGTGCCCCTTGTCATCCACTGAATCGTCACGAAAAAAGCGCTTGACCGGCGCACTGGCAAGGTGGACGCACACTTGGTCCACATTGACACCAAGGGCAACCAGAGAGCGTCGCAGGGCCGGCCTTTTTTTCGGGTGGGATTGCATCACACCGGAAGCTCAAACTGTGGGCGAACTCAGTCATCCGTACCCAGCTACTCACACACCCGCGCCTTTATCCCCAAAGCCTGCCAACCCTCTGCACCCAGCTTGTCCAATAACTCGATATTGCGCTCATAAATCTGCGATGCATCGGGGTAGGCCTGCACCGCTTTGTCGATGCTGTCTTCACGCAGCAGGTGCAGCGTGGGATAAGGGGCGCGGTTGCTGTGGTTGGCCATGTCATCGGGCTCGGTACCGGCAAATTGGTAGCGCGGATGAAAGTCGGCAATTTGCAACTCGCCTTGCAAGTCGAGGTTTTCCAACAGGCTGTCGGCCATGTCTAAAAAATCATTGAAATCCAGAAAATCGGGCAGCAAAAAGGGCGCTATCAAGAGCGTGGTGTCGACTTCATCGACCGGTGCATTGGCCAAATACAACAACTCATCGCGCAGCATGGCCAAGCAATCTGCGGGGTCGCTGGAGTCGCAAACCACATAGCGCACCTGCCCCTTCGCCGCCACCGCTTTGGCAAACGGGCACAGATTGAGCCCCACCACAGCGCGGGTCATCCACAACTGGGTGTCTTCGATGGCGGTGCGTTCGGTGTCGGTCGGTTCAGCCATGGGATGGAGCTGCCAAGGTTTTGCGCTCCAGCGCATGTTGAATGCGCAGCGCCAGCACCAGGCCCAAAGTGGCCATGCTCAAGGTGACCACCCAAGTCCATTGCCACCCCCCCACGGCACCGGCCACCCAGGCCACCGCCAAAGGGCCGATGAATTGACCGGTGGCCGACCATTGCTGCATCCAGCCCACGGTGGTGGAGACGGTGTCTTCGCTGGGGGCCAAGCGCACGGCGCAGGCAAACAAGGTCCCCGGTATCAAACCGCCCACCGCCGAGAACAAAACCACGCAGGCGTAGCGGGCGGCAAAAGGCAAGCTCAGCCCACCCCAATCCAAAAATGCACCCATCGCACCCAAGCCCATCGCCACATACCCCGTGGCCATGGTTTGGCGTGCGCTCCAACCGCGCTGGAGCAGCCGGCCCGACATCCAGTTGCCCGAAAAATTGACCAAGGCCACCAGCGCGGTGAGCACGCCCGTCATGCCCCAAGAGATTTGGTTTTGGGTGTAGATGGTGGGTAAAAAACCAATCACCGACATCCACTGACCTGTGTAGACAGCAAACGCAAACGCAATGAGCCAAGGCCCCGGGGTGGTGAGGGTGCGCACCAACCGGTCGCGCCAACCGGCCGCAGCGGCCAGCGTCTCATTGGGGGCCATGGGGGCAGGTCGCGACAAAGGCCGGGGCACCA
>RFXS01000092.1 GCA_009921465.1 Betaproteobacteria bacterium | reverse complement strand
CGCAAAGGCACGCGCAGGCTCTCCACCACTTGGGCACTGTTGAGTTGCATGCGTTCCTTGAAGTAGCGTTCGGCGTCGATGCCAGGGCCGTAATCGCTCACCAAGGTAACCACTCGCATCATGCCGTTTTTCGGCGCCCAATCGCCCATGGCGACGGCGCACTGAGGTAGCGTGAAACTGGTTCGCACAATGTAGGGCGAAGCCTCGGTGATGCTGGAGGTGGCCGCGGCCATCACCACCATGGGTGTTTTGGATTGGGTAGCCAGCGGTGCGGTAGCCAGGGCAAGTGGGGTTAGACCAAACCCCCCCATCACACCCACTTTGTCGTTCACCACCAACTCTTGGGCGATGCGTTTGCTCGCGTCTGGAACGCCGCCATCGTCCTTGACAATCAACTCGATTTTCCTGCCCGCTACCTTGTCACCGTTTTGTGCCATGAATAAACGCGCGGCGGCTTCGATTTGCTTGCCAGTCGAAGAAGACTGTCCAGTCATTGGCAGGATCAAGCCAATCTTGAACACTTCTTGGGCTTGAACCGCTATCGACCCCAGTCCGAGTATCCAGGCGACAGTGCCTGCGAGCAGACGTTTATTCATGTGATGACTCCCTATATGAAGCATGGAATTTTAGGACGGGTGGGGAATCTGACATTATCAAGGCTGGCGATCGAACAAAGTCTTGCTGGGCATGCGCGCCAGGCCCAGCAGGCGCATGGCCTCGCGCAGGTTGCCCAGGGCCGACTGGGCTACCATACTCGTACCCATGCTGCGCAATTCAATCGCCTCGTACACATCACCCACAGTGAAGGTGCGCACCACCTGTGATTGGCTGGTTTTGCGGAGCAGACTGATATTTTTTTACCAGCCTGCAAGTTAGCATTCCCTTGTTCACATCTTGGAGCCAGCATGACCATTCCCCATATCCCCGCACGCTTTGACCATGTAGGCAGTTTTTTGCGACCCGCATATTTGCTTGAAGCCCGCGAACAAAAGGCCAAAGGCCAGATCAACGCTGAACAACTGCGCGCGATCGAAGACAAAGCCATCACTGAAATTGTGAAGTTTCAAGAAGATGTCGGTTTGAAATCCATCACCGACGGCGAGTTTCGCCGCACCTATTTCCATATCGATTTTTTAGAGCAAATGGGCGGCGTGAAAACCGACATCCCGGTCACCATTGAACGCCCTGACGGCACCCAAGAATTGGCGCCACCGGTCATTCGTGTGGTCGACAAAGTACGTCATGTCAAAGACATTCAACTTGCTGACTTCAACTACCTGATATCCCAAATTGCGAATGGCAGCACGCCCAAGGTGACCATTCCCTCGCCCACTATGTTGCACTTTCGGGGTGGCCGCGCTGGCATCAGCAAGGAGGCCTACCCAGAGCTTGACCCCTCGTTTTATGACGACGTGGCACAGGCTTACGGGGATGAATTGCGGTCGTTGGCCGCGGCAGGTTGCACCTACGTGCAGATGGACGACACCAATTTGGCCTACCTCTGCGACGACAAAATGCGCGAAGCAGCCCGCGCCCGCGGTGACGACCCCAACGAATTGCCACACCGTTATGCGGCCTTCATCAACAAAGTGGTGGCAAAAAAACCAGCGGGCGTGGCAGAAGCCTTGTTATCCGAGATGAACATAGACGCGTATTTTCTGGAATACGACGATGACCGCAGCGGCGACTTCCGTCCTTTGCGTTACTTGGCCAAAGACAAATTGGTGGTACTGGGTTTGGTGACCACCAAATTTGGCGCGATGGAAAGCAAAGACAACCTCAAGCGCCGCATCGATGAAGCCGCGAAATACGCGCCTCTTTCACAACTGGCTTTGTCACCGCAGTGTGGCTTTTCCAGCACGGTGCACGGCAACAACATCGCGGTGGACGATCAACGCAACAAATTGCGTTTGGTGGTCGAAACAGCCCGTGAAGTGTGGGGCGACGCGTAAAGGCCGCGTCACGCGGGGTGCAACTTAACTGCCTTTGAAATCGGCTGGCCTGCGTTCTTTGAACGAGGCCAAACCTTCTTTCAAGTCGTCAGTGAATGCCACGTCGCGAAATGACCGCGACTCCCATTGCAAGGCTTCGTTCATGTGCATGCCCACCGAACGACGCACCACTTCTTTGGCGAACCGGTGTGACAACGGCGCGCGACTGGCCAACATCTGCGCGTAGTCCAAGGTTTTGGACAACAACTCGGCTTGGGGGTAAATGCGATTGACCAGTCCGATGCGGTACGCGTGCTCGGCGTCAACCCGTTCGCCAGACAAAATGATTTCCATGGCGTGTCCCATGCCCACGATTTGGGGCAAACGTATCAAGCCGCCGTCACACGCATGAAAACCCCACTTGGCATCTTGCAGCGCAAATTCCGCGTTCGGTGAACAAAACCGCAAATCGCAGGCCAAGGCCAATTCGAAGCCGCCTGAAATGGCAAACCCGTTGACCGCCGCCAGAATCGGTTTGTCAATGTCTAAATTGCGCGTGATGCCACCAAAGCCCGGGCCATTGGTGAATTTGCGCCGGAACTCAGGCGCTGCAGCTTGCGCGAATGCCAAGGTGTAGGTTTTCAAATCTGCACCCGCGCAAAACGCTTGGTCACCCGCTCCGGTGATCACCGCGACCCGAGCATCATCGTCTTGGTCAAATGTGCGCCAAATCTCTGTCAATTCATCGTTGGCCGCAAAGTCCAAGGAATTCATTTTGTTTGCGCGTTGAATGGTGATCAATCGCACACCACCGTGCTTGTCGTAAGAAATATCAGCCATGTCAGGTCACCTTGAAAACAGGAATGTCGGGTGCAGTGTCGCTGGGTGTGACCGCGACAACGCGCTCACCGGTGGGGTCTGCGCTGTCGTGAAGCAAACGGCCAGAGATGCGCATGCCGTTGTCCAGATCAACGATACCCACGTGGTAGCTGCCTTCATTTTTGAAACGCAAAGGCGGTTTGCGCACCGTGGTCCAACTGGCGAGTCGGCCTGTGGCAGTCACTTCCACGGTTGAAAATTGCCGACCGAGGCAACGCGCGCACACCATCGGTGAACGCTGCGTGATGGTTTGACAGCCCACACATTGGTAGGCGGTCAATGTCGACAATGGGGCATGCGCGGTCATGCTTCACGACCCAAAATATGCACGGTGCAAGCCACTCCGGTTCCACCCAAATTGTGGGTCATGCCGATGCGGGCGTCTTTCACGGGGTTGCTGTGTTCACCCCGCAGTTGCAGCACCACTTCGACAATTTGCCCCACACCTGTGGCACCCACTGGATGCCCTTTGGCCAACAAACCGCCACTGGGATTGATCACAATGTCGCCTTGCATGCCAGTGCGGCCTTGGGCCGCCCAGCGCCCGCCTTCACCACGCGGCACCAAGCCCAAATCCTCGCTGTCAATGATGATTGTTGATAGGCTTGCTGCGCCGCCGCCACGGTGGCTTCAAATGTGCACAAATCGGGATGCTGCGAGACACGCGCTGAACCGCTGGTTTGTGCGCTGGCCATGACGCGAATCAGCGCTTGATGCTGCGCATCGCCGAGCATGTCTTTGGCGCAAACCACCACAGCCGCAGCGCCATCGCTGGGTGGACAGCAATCAAACAATTGCAACGGGTCCGCGATCATGGCGGACGCACACACTTGGTCCAACGACAAATCGGCGCCCATTTGTGCCAGCGGATTTTTCAACCCATGGGCTTTGTTTTTGATCACCACCGCCGCAATGTCCTCGCGAGTCGTGCCGTATTGACGCGCATGCGAACGCCAAGCCAACCCAAACAGCCCCGGGAAGGTCAAGCCACTCATGCCGTCGTATTCGTTGTCCATGGCGCAATTGAGGGCGGTGGTCATGTCCGTGGTGCTGGCATGCGTCATGGTCTCAACGCCCACGACCAAGACCGCATCACACACGCCTGTGGCCACCATCAGGCAGGCGTGCCTGAACGCAATGCCACCTGAAGCACACGCCCCTTCTACCTTGGTGCAGGGAATGCCAGACAAGCCCAACTGCTCGGCCACCAAGCCTGCCAACACCTCTTTGCCGTTCAACGGCCCGCTGATGAAGTTACCCAAATACACCGCGCCAATGCGATCGCGCGCAATGCCCGATTGCACCAAGGCCTGCGCTCCCGCATCCACTGCCAATGCTTCAATCGGGGTTTGCGGGTGCTTGCCAAAACGTGTGGAGCCTGTGCCGGCGACGAATACCTGACGCATCAACTGCCCCCTTGTTTGAGTTGTTGCCGCAAGGCGGTTTTCAAAATCTTGCCGTAATTGTTCTTGGGCAAATCATTGACAAACATGTAGTCACGCGGCCGTTTAAAGCGAGCCAAGTTGTCTAAGCACAAAGCATCCAAGGCATTTGGGTCGACAGTTGCACCAGGTTTGCACACCACAAATGCCACCGGCTCTTCACCCAAGTCTGCACTGGCCGCACCGATGACAGACACCTCGGCCACAGCCGGATGGCGCAACAACACCTCTTCAATTTCACGCGGGTAAATGTTGCTGCCGCCGCGAATGATCAAGTCTTTCGAGCGGTCGCGCAAAGTCAAATAACCTTGCGCATCCAATGACCCGATGTCCCCTGTCCATAACCAACCATCGCGAATCGCGGCGGCAGTGGCTGCAGGGTTGTTCCAGTAACCCAACATGCGTGTGTCGCTTCGGGTGACCACTTCGCCCGGTTCGCCCAACGGCACATCACGCCCCGATTCATCCACCACCCTCACCTGCACACCGGTGCGTGCTGTGCCACATGAGGCCAGCCGCGCCAAATGCGCTGCATCTTGCGGGCCTTCGTGGTCATTCTTTGACAAGGCAGTGATGGTCATGGGGCTCTCGCCTTGGCCGTAAATTTGCACCATGCGCGGACCAAACACCGACAAGCATTCCAACAAATCGGACACGTACATCGGCCCGCCGCCATAGGTGATGGTTTGCAACTGTCCGGCCGGGTTGCTCAGGCCTTGGCTGGACCGCAGCATGCGGGTCAACATGGTGGGTGCCGCAAAAAAGGTGACACGCGGATAACGCTGCAAGGCGTCGAACACCACCTCTGGGTTGAAGGCCGGCTCAATCACCTGATGCCCGCCGTTGAACAAATGCGGCAAGCTGTACAAACCGGAGCCGTGGGACAACGGTGCCACATGCAAATGGGTGTCACCGGCTTGAACGCAATCAATGTCTGCACCATACTGCAAACACATTTGCATCAAATTGCGGTGCGACAGCATCGCACCTTTGGGAACGCCAGTGGTGCCGCTGGTGTAAAAAATCCAAGCGATGTCATGGGGCGCAAACTCGGCGGCATCCACCGCAGGGTGTGATTGCATGTGGGCATAGTCAGCGTCATCCACACACACCAAGTGCAACGGCTCCAACTGATCAGCCAGCGACTGCACCAAACCATCGCGCAAGTTGGCACTGCAAAACAAGGCACTGGCGCCCGAGTCATCCGCGATGTGCCTCACTTCTTTGGGGTGCAATTTGGCATTCACTGGCACAGGACACAAACCCGCCACCCAACAAGCCAACAAGGTTTCAAAAAATGCACGCCGGTTTTCCATGCAAAGAATCACCCGCTGGCCGGCGCTCAGTCCCAAGCGATGCCGCAACGCACCAGCGATATGCTGACTGCATTGCGCGAGCTCACCGTAGGACGTGGTGTGGCCACTGCAAGTGATGGCCCATAAGTGGGGGTGACTGCGCGCCCGGTTTAAAAAGGGTTGGGCGATGTTCATGCCAGTCAGAGACGGGGCGGCACCCGACTGTGCCAATCGGTCACTCGCTGGAATGCACTGCCTGCACGTACCAATGTGGCTTCGTCCAAATGGGCAGACACCAGTTGGATGGCTACCGGTGTTTGCTTGGCAGTGAATCCTGCAGGCAAAGTGATGGTGGGGTTGCCGCTCATGTCAAACGGTGCGGTGTATTTGATCAAGCGCGCCAATTCAGAAGGCACTGTGCC
>RFXS01000091.1 GCA_009921465.1 Betaproteobacteria bacterium | reverse complement strand
TTTGACCTTTTCGGCCATTTTTTGGGCCGCTTGCATGTCCACACCGGCACTGACTTGTTCAACCAATGCCACGATGTCGCCCATGCCCAAAATGCGCCCTGCATGGCGGTGCGCATCGAAAACCTCCAGGCCATCGATTTTTTCGCTGGTGCCGGCAAACTTGATGGGCGCGCCCGTGACTTGCCGCACCGATAAAGCCGCGCCGCCGCGTGAATCGCCATCGGTTTTGGTCAGCACAATGCCCGTCAAAGCCAGCGCCTCATGGAAAGCGCGCGCCGTGTTGACCGCGTCTTGGCCTTGCATGGCATCGACCACAAACAAGGTCTCAACCGGATTGAGCGCTTGGTGCAGTTGTTGAATTTCTTGCATCAAGGCTTCGTCGATCGCCAAACGCCCTGCGGTATCAACCAATAGCACGTCGAAGTAATGCCGTTTGGCATGCTCTAGCGCGGCCGCCACGATGTCCAAGGGGCGTTGCCCCACCGCACTGGGAAACCACTCGGCCTGGGCTTGGGCCGTGACGGTTTTGAGCTGCTCAATGGCCGCTGGCCGATACACGTCGGTCGATACGGTGAGCACCTTTTTTTTGCGCTTGAGGATCAAGTGGCGCGCCAGCTTGGCGGTGGTGGTTGTCTTGCCGGCACCTTGCAAACCCGCCATCAAAATCACCGCCGGGGGCTGCGCCGCCAGATTGATGTCGGCCACCCCTTCACCCATGGTGGCGGCCAGTTCGCGGTGAACCAAACCCACCAAGGCCTGGCCCGGCGTGAGTGAGCCCACCACCTCTTGGCCCAAGGCTTTGTCTTTGACGCGGCCGATGAACTCGCGCACCACGGGCAGCGCCACATCGGCCTCGAGCAATGCCATGCGCACTTCGCGCAGCATATCGGCCACATTGGACTCAGTGATGCGGGCCTGCCCACTGAGGTGTTTGACCAGTTTAGAAAGCTTGTCGGACAGTGCAGTGGCCATGGGGATGCGCGTTGAAGCGGTTGGATGAAGACCTTAGCGGCCAGAAGGGAAACATGTGCGCAGGCTTTGGGCAAAACGCTAAACTCAGGCCATGATTTTAACTGCCAACCTTTCCATGAGCATGGTGCTGAGCGCCGTGGCAGTTGCGTTGTACGCTATGAGCGCTTTGTTAGGTCAAAACAGGGCCCTGGTCCTGAACCGGCGCATCTTTTCACTGGCATGGGTGGCACATGCCTTGGCCTGGGCTGGTGCGTTGCTCGGTTGGGGCGACAGCAGCGGTCCGCATTTTGGTTTTGCCTCGGCGTTATCGGTGACTTGCTGGTTGGTGTTGGCCTTCTACGCCCTGGAACAACGCTGGATACCCCAGGTCAGCTCGCGCTGGGCTTTGGGTGGGCTGGGGGGCGCCGCGGTATTGTTGGCAATGGCCTTTCCTGGCAAAGCCTTGCATGTCAACGCATCCGGATGGCTGCCCCTGCATTGGGCTTTTGGTTTGGCCTCCTATGGCCTGTTTGCTGTGGCGGTGGTGCATGCCGCGATGATGACGCGTGCAGAACAACAAATGCGCATGGCCGCCGACGTCAACATTGGGATGCCACTGCTCAGCCTAGAGCGGCTGACGTTTCGTTTTGTTGGCGCTGGCTTTGTGCTGCTCAGCGCCACCTTGATCGTTGGCTGGTGGTTTGGCGATCAACTGTACGGTCCAGGCCATGGCTGGCAATGGAACCACAAGACCATCTTCTCACTTTTGTCTTGGTTGTGCTTTGCCGTTTTGCTTTTTGGACGCTCGCGGCTGGGTTGGCGCGGGCGCACAGCGGTCCGGGTGCTCTACATCGGCACAGGTTTGTTGCTGTTGGCCTATGTGGGCTCGCGCTTTGTTCTGGAAGTGGTTTTGGGGCGCGGCGCATGAGGTTTTTGCTGATCTTGCTGTTGGTTTTGCTGGCCGCTTGGTGGTGGCGGCAAAAAAAACGTGAGAAAACCGCCGCACCGCCGACAGAGCAAGCCCCCAAAGCCGTTCCCATGGTTCACTGCCAAACCTGCGGCTTGCACCTGCCGCAGACCGACGCCATTGCTTCCCAAGGGGTTTATTTTTGCAGCACTGAACACCAACAGCGGGTTGGCCCATGAGTGAGGATGCATCGGCTTCTCAGCCACTGTGGCAGCAAGGCTGGTACCGCTATGCACACCGCTGCCCGTCACCCAACTTTGGCCCCCGACCGAGCGGCACCCCCATTGATTTGGTGGTGGTGCATGCCATCAGTTTGCCGCCCGGTGAGTATGGGTCGTCTGATGTGCTTGATTTGTTTACCAATCAATTGACCATCAACGCGCACCCTTACTTCGAAACCATTCGGGATTTGAAGGTGTCAGCCCATTTTTTCGTCCGCCGACAAGGTCAGTTGTGGCAGTTGGTGAGTTGCGACGACCGCGCCTGGCACGCTGGGGCGTCCCAATTCAACGGGAAAGACAACTGCAACGACTTTTCCATTGGCATCGAACTCGAAGGCTTGGACGGCCACACGTTTGAGGCCAGCCAGTACGAAACCCTCAGCAGCCTGTGTGCTGCACTGGCCGATGCCTACCCCATCGTCCACATTGCTGGTCATGAGCACATTGCAGCGGGGCGCAAAAAAGACCCCGGCCCCGGTTTTGATTGGCGTCGTCTAAAGCAAAGCTTGACCTGGCCTGATACACATTTCCCTGCCGCTTGAGATGGGTGCTGCAAGCGCGCCAATGCACTGGGCGCGCATCTAACACAAAAACAGCGTGTTGCATCGCAACAAATGGCGTGAAGTCCACCAAAGTTGCATTTTTTTAACGGTGCAACGAACAACAACATGCGGGTCAGTCATCGGCGACTTGATATCAAAGTACCAGTCGAGCACGTCAAAACGCAAAAAAGTGGAAAACACTACCAATAGCGTATTGAAAAGCACCCAGACCCCAGATATAGTGTGTGCTGGTTTGGCCCGCTCAGCGCATCTGGCAAGATTTCAATGCCGATCAGCCACATCAGAAAATCAATAAACACAAGGAAAGTCCACCCCATGCAACTCGCAGAGACCACGCTCGCCGCCCAACGCCCGAGCAGCCCGTCCTCTCCTGCCTCGTCACCCAGCACCCCAGCCAGCCTGTCGCTGAGCCATTACCAAATCATTCGTCGCAATGGCGCGGTGGTGCCTTTCGAACCCACCAAAATCGCTGTCGCATTGATGAAAGCCTTTTTGGCAGTGCATGGCACCCAAGGTGCGGCGTCTGCCAGCGTGCGCGAGACCGTCGACGGCCTGACACAGGCGGTGGTGCGCGCACTGATGCGCTCACGCCCTGGCGGCGGAACCTTTCACATTGAAGACGTGCAAGACCAGGTTGAACTGGGATTGATGCGCGGCAGCCAGCACGAAGTGGCACGCGCCTACGTGCTTTACCGTGAACGACGCGCCAGCGAACGCTTGGCGCAAAAAGAACAAGCCGCCCCAGCCGTCCCCGCTTTGCACGTGACCGACAACGGCCAGCGTGTGGCCTTGGATTTAGCTCGCATGCAGGAAATCATTGGCGCAGCATGCCAAGGCCTGGGACAAGACGTCAAGCCCGACCCCATCGTGGCAGAAACCATGCGCAACTTGTACGACGGCGTTCCCATCGAAGAGGTCTACAAGGCCGCCATCTTGGCCGCCCGCACCTTGATCGAAAAAGACCCCGGCTACACCTACGCCACCGCCCGCCTGTTGATGCACACCATTGCCAAAGAGGTTTTTGGCACCGAGGCCACCCAAGCGGAAATGGCCCACCACTATCAAGAAAGCTTCCCCGCCCTGATCAAAAAAGGGGTCGACAACGATTTGCTGGACCCGCGCATGGCGCAATTCGACCTGGCGCGTTTGGCCCAAGCGCTCAAGGCCGAACGCGATCTGCAGTTCGATTACCTGGGCCTGCAAACCCTGTACGACCGCTATTTCTTGCATGTGCGCAAAAACCGCATTGAGTTGCCACAGTCGTTCTTCATGCGCGTGGCCATGGGTTTGTCACTCAATGAGATCGATCGCGAAGCGCGCGCCATTGAGTTCTATGAGGTGCTGTCGTCTTTTGACTTCATGTCGAGCACGCCCACCTTGTTCAACAGCGGCACCTTGCGTTCGCAGTTGTCAAGCTGCTACCTGACCACCGTGCCCGATGACCTCGATGGTATTTATGAGTCCATCAAGGAAAACGCCTTGCTGTCCAAGTTTGCCGGTGGCCTGGGCAACGACTGGACCCGTGTGCGCGCCCTGGGCTCTCACATCAAAGGCACCAATGGCGAGTCGCAAGGTGTGGTGCCATTTCTCAAAGTGGTCAACGACACCGCTGTCGCTGTCAACCAAGGCGGCAAACGCAAAGGTGCGGTTTGCACTTATTTGGAAACCTGGCACCTGGACATTGAAGAGTTCTTGGAGTTGCGCAAAAACACCGGCGACGACCGCCGCCGCACCCATGACATGAACACGGCCAATTGGATTCCTGACCTGTTCATGCGCCGCGTGATGGAAAAAGGCCATTGGACTTTGTTCTCTCCTTCGGACGTGCCCGACCTGCACGACTTGTTTGGTGCCGCCTTCGAAAAAGCCTATGTGGCCTACGAAGCCCAAGCCGCACGTGGCGAAATCAAGCCCAGTCGCCAGGTGCAAGCCGCTGATCTGTGGCGCAAGATGCTCACCATGTTGTTTGAAACCGGTCACCCCTGGATCACCTTCAAAGACGCCTGCAACGTGCGCTCCCCACAGCAACACGCTGGGGTGGTGCACTCATCCAACTTGTGCACAGAAATCACCCTCAACACCAGCGACACCGAAACAGCTGTTTGTAACTTGGGTTCCATCAACCTGCTGCAACACCTCAACAACGGCCAGGTCGACCACGACAAGCTCAAGCGCACGATTAGCACGGCCATGCGCATGCTCGACAACGTGATCGACATCAACTATTACGCTGTGAAAAAAGCCCGCGACTCCAACCTGCGCCACCGTCCGGTCGGCCTGGGCGTGATGTCCTTCCAAGACAGTTTGTACGCTTTGCGCATCCCCTATGGATCTACGGCGGCGGTTGAGTTTGCCGACACGTCCATGGAGGCCATTTGCTACTACGCCTACTGGGCGTCCACCGAGCTGGCCCGCGAGCGCGGCAAGTATTCCAGTTTCAAAGGTTCGCTGTGGGACCAAGGCATATTGCCCCCCGACACCTTGGACCTGCTGGCCAAAGAGCGTGGTGGTTATGTGGAAGTCGACCGCAAGGCCACGATGGATTGGGATGCCCTGCGGCGCAAAATTGCAACCGATGGCATGCGCAACTCCAACTGCGTGGCCATCGCCCCGACCGCCACCATCTCCAACATCATTGGCGTTGACGCATCCATCGAACCGAGCTTTGGCAACTTGTCGGTCAAGTCCAACCTCTCCGGTGAGTTCACCGTGATCAACGCTTACCTGGTGCGCGACCTCAAGCGGCTGGGGCTGTGGGACGATGTGATGGTCATGGACCTGAAACACTTTGACGGCTCACTGCGCCCCATCGACCGGGTACCACAAGACATCAAGGCCCAGTACGCTACCGCGTTTGAGATCGAGCCCCAATGGTTGGTTGAGGCGGCATCCCGGCGTCAAAAGTGGATTGACCAAGCTCAGTCACTCAACATCTATATGGCCGGCGCATCGGGCAAAAAGCTCGACGAGACTTATAAGTTGGCTTGGCTGCGCGGACTCAAAACCACTTACTATTTGCGCACCTCCAGCGCCACCCAAGCCGAGAAGTCCACGGTGC
Organism: Betaproteobacteria bacterium; assembly: GCA_009921465.1. Classification (GTDB taxonomy): domain Bacteria; phylum Pseudomonadota; class Gammaproteobacteria; order Burkholderiales; family Burkholderiaceae_C; genus Limnohabitans. Next base: position 329 of record RFXS01000091.1, on the reverse strand, counting down.
AGTCGGGTAGCCACAATGCGGTTTCATCGACCCAAGGTTCGGCCATGAGCGCTTTGGATGCCGCCGCCGCTGCAGCGCGCGCTCAGATGAGTGATGTGCCCGCAACCGACATCAAGTTTTGCGGGGTCGATGACCCCACTTGCGAATCTTGTCAGTGATGGACCCTTGCATCGAAGCGCAACACACAGCGCGCTTCGATGCAAATGAACAACACCTTTCACTGGCGAAGTGAACGAGTGCTTCCCTTTTTTAGCAACTGAACGCATAATTCATCGAATGGAAATCTTCCTATGTTGACCTGGGACGAAGAAGTCAATCCCTCAGCGCTA
>RFXS01000010.1 GCA_009921465.1 Betaproteobacteria bacterium | reverse complement strand
AAATGGCGCAAATATTGGCTAGGCCTTTGGTGGCGGCAACTCAAATACCGGCGCTGATCTGAGCTTTTCGGTCATGGATCGCTCGGGGCCTCAATCACGGCTGATCAAGCGCTGGATGGCCTCTACATAGGCCGCCCCATCGGGCGCACGACCACTGCGTTGGCTCTCCCACAGCATGGCACCCAAACATTCCATCACGATGTGGTGGGCTTCGTGCAGTGAGTCCTTGCGACGGGTCAGCAATTCCACGGCTTGCCGGATGCCCTGGGGTTGATCGATCGAGCATTGTTCGCTGATGGACAAGTGCATTGACAGGTGCAAAAACGGGTTTGCGTGGCCAGCCTCAACCGGGTAGGTTTGGCGCAAGGCCCAAACTTCATCGGACAAAACGTTGTGGAACTCGGGGTGTTCTTGCACCCACTGTGCGGCCAGGGTTTGCAAGGCGTCCAGCGGTTCTGCCTGCCGCCAACGCAACATCACCTGACAAAAAAACCGACGGACATCGTCCTGAGAAGGGGAAAACATGGGTTGGGGCAAAGCGGTGGCTGCAGGGCCACGCCTGGTGGTTGACGGGGCTTGAATCATAATTGCAGTCCAAGCACGGTCGCAGCCTTCCAAAGCATGCAACCCTTCCCTGATCACCCCAACAACCCCCGCAGCAAAGGACTTCCATGAACCAGGCCTTCATTTGTGACGCCATCCGCACCCCATTTGGCCGTTATGGGGGCGCTTTGTCTTCGGTGCGCACCGATGATCTGGCCGCCGTGCCCCTGATGGCCCTGATGGCGCGCAACCCCAAAGTGGATTGGGCGGCGGTGACCGATGTGATTTTTGGTTGCGTGAATCAAGCTGGTGAGGACAACCGCAATGTGGCCCACATGGCCAGCTTGCTGGCCGGTTTGCCCGTGGGTGTGCCGGGTGCGACCATCAATCGCTTGTGCGGCTCGGGCCTGGACGCGGTGGGCACGGCCGCGCGCGCCATCCGCGCAGGCGAGGCCCATTTGATGATCGCTGGTGGTGTGGAGAGCATGAGCCGCGCCCCCTTTGTCATGCCCAAAGCCGACAGCGCTTTTGGCCGCAATGCGGAGATTTACGACACCACCATTGGCTGGCGCTTTGTGAATAAAAAAATGAAGGCCCAGTTCGGCGTTGACTCGATGCCCGAGACGGCTGAAAACGTCGCCACCGAGCATGGCATAGAGCGCCAAGCCCAAGACCGCATGGCTTTGGCCAGCCAACGCAAGGCCGTGGCAGCCCAAAAGGCAGGTTTTTTTGATGCCGAGATCACCCCGGTGAGCGTGCCCCAGCGCAAAGGCGACCCACTGTCGGTGGCCCAAGACGAGCACCCGCGTGAGACCAGCATGGAGTCATTGGCCAAGCTCAAGGGCGTTGTGCGCCCCGATGGCAGTGTGACCGCGGGCAACGCCAGCGGCGTCAATGACGGGGCTTGTGCGCTGCTGCTGGCCGACGAAAAAACCGCAGCCCAGCAAGGTTTGAAGCCGCGTGCGCGTGTGGTGGGCATGGCCACCGCCGGGGTACCGCCCCGCGTGATGGGCATTGGTCCCGCACCTGCCACCGAAAAGGTGTTGGCCTTGACCGGGTTGAAGCTGCCCCAAATGGACGTGATCGAACTCAACGAGGCGTTTGCGGCCCAAGGCCTGGCCGTGCTGCGCATGCTGGGTTTGTCTGACGATGATGAGCGCGTCAACCCCAATGGCGGGGCGATTGCTTTGGGTCACCCCTTGGGCGCCAGCGGCGGGCGCTTGGTGACCACGGCGATCAACCAATTGCACCGCACCGGTGGGCGTTATGCCTTGTGCACCATGTGCATTGGGGTGGGGCAGGGCATTGCCCTGGTCATTGAACGGGTTTGACGCTCACTGTTCGACAAAAGCGCGCTCCACCACAAAGTCGCCCGGTGTGGTGGTGTTGCCCTCTTTGAAGCCGCGCACTTCGAGCAGGGTTTTGAGGTCTTTGAGCATTTGCGGGCTGCCGCACAGCATCACGCGGTCGCGCGATGCATCAAGCTCAGGCAGGCCCAAGTCGGCAAATATTTTTCCGCTGTCGATCAAGTCGGGGATCCTGCCTTGGTGCTCAAAGGCTTCGCGCGTCACAGTGGGGTAGTACAACAATTGCGCTGATACCCATTCACCCAACAGTTCGTGTTGGGGCAGTTCTTTCCGCAGGTAGTGCAGGTAAGCCAGTTCATTGACCTGGCGCACCCCGTGCACGAGGATGACTTTTTCAAACCGCTCATAGGTTTCGGGGTCGCGCACGATGCTCAGGTACGGTGCCAAGCCGGTGCCGGTGCCCAGCAAATACAGGTTTTTGCCAGGTAAGAGGTAGTCGATGAGCAAGGTGCCGGTGGGTTTGCGACCCACGATCAAGGTGTCGCCCACTTGGATGTGTTGCAAGCGAGAGGTCAAGGGGCCATCGGGCACTTTGATGCTCAAAAATTCCAGGTGTTCTTCGTAGTTGGCGCTGACAATGCTGTAGGCGCGCAGCAAGGGTTTGCCATTGACGGGCAAGCCGATCATGGTGAAGTGCCCGTTGGAAAAACGCAGGGCCGTGTCGCGTGTGGTGGTGAAGCTAAACAGGCGGTCGGTCCAATGGTGAACCGATAATATTTTTTCTTCTAAAAAGGCACTCATGGACGGTGGGCATTGCATTGATTTAAAACCAGATTTTAAGTCAGCCCCTTGTTGCGCTCGTGGCTGATGCGGCTTGACGGGGTCGATGGATGCGCCTAGGCCATGACCCGCATGGGACAGTGGCCAGTGCCAGCATGTTGATCCATGGCAAGATGGGTGCATCGTTCACCTGGGTTTAACTTCATCACCATGATCATTTTTTCGGTACTTCACTGCGATCTGGTGATTTTGGGTCTTGGTGCGTTGTTCAAGCCACAAGGCAGCCCCAAGCCTTTGTACGCAAGCATGGGGAAACTGAATTGACCGATGCTTACATCACCGACCCGTTTTTCTACAGCCTGGCTGTACCGGCCGTGTTGCTGTTGGGTTTGAGCAAAAGTGGTTTTGGCGCTGGGTTTGGTTCATTGGCCGTGCCCATCATGGCCATGGCCATCACCGTGCCACAGGCCGCTGCGATTTTGATGCCGATTTTGTTGGTGATGGACCTGCTGGGTTTGCACGCATTTCGGCGTGACTACGACGTGAAACTGCTGCGGTTTTTGATTCCCTGGGGGATGGTGGGCATTGGGGTTGGTTTTTTGCTCTTTCGCTACATGGAGTCGCGTTGGGTGGCTGGTTTGGTGGGTTTGACGACCTTGCTTTTTCTGGCCCAACGCTTGGCTTTTCCGCCCACAGCCAACAGCCGTCCCGCACCCCGCTGGGTGGGGGCCATTTTGACCGCCACCTCGGGCTTTACCAGCTTCATTGCCCATGCTGGTGGGCCGCCCATCAATGCGTATGTACTCCCCATGCGCATGGCCCCCATGGTCTACACCGCGACCATGGCGTTTTTCTTTTTCTTTGTCAACGCAGGCAAATGGATACCCTACGCCTTTTTGGGCTTGCTGGATTGGCGCAATTTCATGACGTCGCTGATCTTGCTGCCCTTGGCCCCGGTGGGGGTGTGGGCGGGTGTCCGGGTGGCGCGAACCATTGAGCCCACTTTGTTTTACCGATTGGTGTACCTGGGCATGTTTTGTACCGGAACCAAATTACTGGTTGACGCCTTCAGGGGTTAGGTTCGATCAAACCGCTGACCGCATTGCCCGTCGTCTCATATTGACGCAGTTGCATCCATGAAGCCGTGCTGGCGCCAAGCCTCATACACCACCACCGCCACGGCATTGGACAGGTTCAAGCTGCGCTGGCCAGGGCGCATGGGCAAACGCAATTGACGCTCGTTTGGAAATAGATCGCGCACGGTTGCGGCAAGCCCAGCGGTTTCGTTGCCAAACACCAACCAGTCGCCCGGGGCAAACGCGGTGTCATGTGGCCGTGCGTGACCGCGGGTCGTCAAAGCATAGGCTTGACCGCCCAGCCTTGCCATGGTGTTGCTCAGGGCCAGCCAATCAGGATGGATGTGCAACTGAGCGTACTCGTGGTAGTCCAGCCCAGCGCGGCGCATTTGCTTGTCGCTCAAATCAAACCCCAAAGGTTCGACCAGATGCAACTGGCAACCTGTGTTGGCGGCAAGTCGGATCACGTTGCCCGTGTTGGGCGGGATTTCAGGCTGAACCAAGACGATGTGAAACATGGCGTGCATTCTCTCCCACGCCCATGGGCTCGTCGCTGTCAACCAAGGTGGGCGCATCGGTGCGCGCAAAAACCACGGCGGTGATGTGGCGCACACCGACTTGGCGCAAAGCCAAGGCGGCGGTTTGCAGGCTGCTGCCGGTGGTCATGACGTCGTCGATCAGCACCACGCGGCGCTGGTGCAGGCCAGCCGCATGGCGGGGGTTGACCACCATGGTGCCAACCAAATTAAGCAAGCGCTGGGCCTTGGGCAGGCTGGCTTGGGTGGGGGTGTGTCGGATGCGCAGCAAGGCGTCGCTGATGGTTTTATGGCGTGATAAATGGCGCGCCAAAACCAGGGCCTGATTGAACCCGCGCTCGCGCAAACGCTCGGGTGACAAGGGCATGGGCAGCACGGCGTGGGCCTCATCCAAAGCGTTTTCCACGCCTGGGGCGTGTTGCATCACGTGGGCCAAGGCCCCAGCGAAGGCGCTGTCACCCTTGAATTTCAAGCGCGCCAGGCAAGCGTCCCACGGGTAGCCATAGGCCACCGCACAAAGCGCCTGGTCCCAGGCTGGCGGGTGCTTGGTGCAGTCAGGGCAAGCGCTGGCAAAGCCGGGCAAGGCGCACACAGGGCAGCGCACCAAGGGTTGCGCAAACCGTTCAATGCATCCGGTGCAAATGGCTTGCGCAGGCCATGCATGGCAAATGGAGCACACGCTGAAGCCCCGTTGGGATTGGACCCAATTGGCGGGGGAGGCAAAGTCAAACAGGGCCATCGCGCCAATATACTGCCCACCATGTCATTGGCCAAGTCTGCGCAACCCCCCACCTTGGATGCCCAGGCCGCGCGCAAGTGGCTTGAGCGGGCACGACCACAACCGGCTTGGCTCAGTGAAGAAGTGGCCCGGCGCATGCATCAGCGCCTGGACTGGATTCGTCAGCCACCCCAAACTTGGGCCCATTGGCACCCCAGCGACAGCGGGGTTGAGGTCCACCCTTTGCTAAGACTTCGTTATCCCCGGGCCACGTGCTGGTTGGTGGAACCGAGCCCGCAACGTGCGGCATTTGCACGCCAACGTTTCACAGAGCCTTGGTGGCAGGCTTGGCGACGCGGTGCCCAGCAAGTGGCGCAACCGCCGGAGCGTGGGGTGGACATGGTGTGGGCCAATATGGTGCTGCACCACAGCGCAGAGCCGCTTCATTTGTTGAATTTGTGGCAAAAAGCCTTGGCCGTTGATGGATTTGTTATGTTTTCAGCCTTGGGGCCCGACAGTTTGCGCGAATTGCAGTCTGTGCACCAACAAATGGGATGGGGCCCACCGGGGCCGAACCTGACCGATATGCACGATTGGGGCGATATGTTGTTGGAGTCTGGGTTCGCTCAACCTGTGATGGACATGGAGCGCATCACCTTGACCTATGCCAGCGCGATGGACATGCTGAGCGATTTGCGCACCATGGGGCGCAATACACGCGCGGACCGGTTCCCATCATGCCGCGGCAAAACCTGGCGCCAGGATTGGTTGAAAGCCGTTGAGCAATGGGGCTCACGCAGCGCCAGCGATGGTCGCTTGCAGCTGACCTTTGAGGTGATATATGGCCATGCCATCAAGCCACCACCCCGCGTGCCCATGGCGGGTGAGAGTGCCGTTTCATTGGTGGACATGCGCGCCATGCTGTCACAAGCCAGGCCAACATGAGTGAAAGCAAAGCGTCAGCCAAAGTGCTTGCGCAGATTGCTAGAATACAGAAATTGAATTCACTCAGATGCATCCTTCTATGTGGCCACGAAATCAAACCATCTCAACGGCCACTCCAATTTTCACGTCTTCCAACACCATGAACAAGCTCTTTGGGAAATTGAACGCGGCCACGCTGATGCTGGGCGCCTGGATGGCCAACTCGGCTTGGGCAGTCAACGATCTGCCTGGCGGTCCGGCTGTGCGCCAACTTAACTTGCCTTTGGCAGCGACCAAAATTGCTGAAGAGCAGGCTTGGTTGCATTGGTTCATGCTGATCATCTGCACCGTTATTTTTGTGGTCGTTTTTGGCGTGATGTTCTATTCCATATGGAAGCACCGCAAATCAGTGGGCCACAAGCCTGCGACTTTTCATGAGTCGGTCAAGGTTGAAATTGCTTGGACCGTGGTGCCGTTCATCATTGTCATTTTGATGGCCCTGCCTGCCACCAAGGCTGTTGTGGCCAGCAAAGACACCTCCAACGCCGAGCTGACCATCAAGGTCACTGGTTACCAGTGGAAGTGGGGCTACGACTACATCAAAGGCGAAGGCGAGGGCATTGGCTTCGTCTCCACCTTGGACAACGAGCACCGCGAAATGTCCAACAATGGTGCCAAGGGCGTGGACATCGACAACTACTTGCTCAAAGTGGACAACCCCTTGGTGGTGCCGGTGGACAAAAAAGTGCGCATCATCACCACCGCCAACGATGTGATCCATGCGTTTGCCGTGCCCGCTTTTGGCGTCAAGCAAGACGCCATCCCCGGCTTTGTGCGCGACACCTGGTTCCGCGCTGAGCGCACGGGCGACTTTTACGGTCAGTGCCAAGAGTTGTGCGGCAAAGAGCATGCTTACATGCCCATCCATGTCAAGGTCCTCAGCGCCACCGATTACGCGGCATGGGTGCAAGACCAGCAAAAGAAAATGGCCGCCAAGCTCGACGACCCGAGCAAGGTGTGGGCGCTCGACGACATCCTCAAGCGCGGCGAAAAAGTTTATGCCGCCAACTGTGCGGCCTGTCACCAAGCCAGCGGCAAAGGGGCTGGCCCCATCAAGCCACTGGACGGTGCTGCCGTGGTGCTCGACGCCGACAAGACCCGGCAGATCAAGGTGCTGCTCAATGGCCAAAACAACGGCACCATGCCCGCATGGAAGCAGTTGAGCGACACCGATTTGGCCGCCGTCATCAGCTACACAAAAAACAACTGGTCCAACAAGACGGGTCAGTTGGTGCAGCCCGCCGAAGTCAAGGCCGCCCGTTAAACCCATGCCCCGATTGAGAAGGAAGATTCCATGAGCGCAGTTCTCGACCCCCATGGCCACACCGCTGGCGACCACGGGCATGACGATCACCACGGAGCCCCACATGGCTGGCGCCGTTGGGTGCATGCCACCAACCACAAAGACATCGGCACGCTGTACCTGTTGTTTGCCTTCACCATGTTGATGATTGGCGGCGTGTTGGCATTGCTGATCCGTGCTGAGTTGTTTCAGCCTGGTCTGCAAGTGGTCAACCCCGAACTGTTCAACCAACTGACGACCATGCACGGCCTGATCATGGTGTTTGGCGCCATCATGCCGGCCTTTGTGGGCTTTGCCAACTGGATGATTCCGCTGCAAATTGGCGCAGCTGACATGGCTTTTGCCCGCATGAACAACTTCAGTTTTTGGCTGATGATTCCAGCAGCTGCCATGCTGGCGGGTTCTTTCTTCATGCCTGGTGGCGCTCCGGCGGCTGGCTGGACTTTGTATGCCCCGCTGACCCTGCAAATGGGCCCCTCGCTGGATGCCGGTATTTTTGCCCTTCACCTCTTGGGCGCATCTTCAATCATGGGTTCGATCAACATCATCGTGACCATTTTGAACATGCGTGCCCCAGGCATGACGCTGATGAAAATGCCCATGTTCGTATGGACCTGGTTGATCACCGCTTACTTGCTGATTGCCGTGATGCCTGTGTTGGCCGGCGTCATCACCATGACCTTGACCGACCGCCACTTTGGCACCACTTTCTTCAACCCCGCCGGTGGTGGCGACCCGGTCATGTTCCAGCACATCTTCTGGTTCTTTGGGCACCCCGAGGTCTACATCATGATCTTGCCGGCGTTTGGCATCATCAGCCAAATCGTGCCCGCCTTTGCACGTAAAAAATTATTTGGCTACGCATCGATGGTGTATGCCACTTCATCGATCGCCATCTTGTCTTTCATTGTGTGGGCGCACCACATGTACACCACTGGCATGCCAGTGACAGGGCAGTTGTTCTTCATGTACGCCACCATGCTCATCTCTGTGCCCACGGGCGTGAAGGTGTTCAATTGGATCGCCACCATGTGGAAAGGTTCGATGACCTTTGAAACCCCCATGCTGTTTGCGGTGGGCTTCATCTTTGTGTTCACCATGGGTGGCTTCACCGGCTTGATTTTGGCCATGGCCCCGATCGACTTGCAACTGCAAGACGGCTACTACGTGGTGGCCCACTTCCACTATGTGTTGGTGGCCGGTTCCTTGTTCACCATGTTCGCTGGCTACTATTACTGGTCACCCAAGTGGACGGGCGTGATGTACAACGAAACACGCGGCAAGATCCATTTCTGGTGGACCCTGATTTCCTTCAACGTCACCTTCTTCCCCATGCACTTCTTGGGTCTGGCTGGCATGCCCCGTCGTTATGCCGACTACCCCATGCAGTTTGCCGACTTCAATGCGGTGGCTTCTGTGGGCGCTTTTGCCTTCGGTTTCGCCCAGGTGTACTTCTTCTTGTTCATCGTGTTGCCCACCATGCGTGGCCAAGGTGCTGCCGCACCCCAGCGCCCATGGGAGGCCGCTGAAGGCCTGGAGTGGGAAGTGCCTTCGCCCGCACCGTTCCATACCTTTGAGACCCCGCCCAAGCTTGATGCCACGGCCACCAAGGTGCTTTCGTTCTGATTGACAGCATGAGCCCGGAACAAAAAAAGCAAAACCTCAAGCTCGCCTTGATCTTGGCGTCGGTGGCGCTGGTTTTTTTGCTGGGCTTTTTGGCCAAAATCACCTTGTTGAGCAGCCCGGGTTAATTCATGACGCACAACCTGTTATTGCTGCGCAAGTTGGTCATCATTGCTGTGGGCATGTTTGCCTTTGGTTATGCACTGGTGCCCATGTACAAGGCCATTTGCGAGTTCACCGGCATCAACATCTTGGCCTTGGGTGAAAAAGAGGCCAAGGGCTCCAACAACGCGCGCGCCACGTTGGCCAATACGCAGGTTGACACCACCCGCAGCATCACCGTTGAGTTTGATGCCAATGCCCGTGGACCTTGGCAGTTCAGGCCCGCTCAGCGTTCTGTTCAAGTGCACCCTGGTGAATTGACGACGGTGATGTACGAGTTTGAAAACGTGCAAGACCGCACCATGTCGGCCCAAGCCATTCCCAGTTATGCGCCCCGCCAAGCGGCTGCGCATTTCAATAAGCTGGAGTGTTTTTGCTTCAATCAATACACGTTGGCACCGGGTGAAAAAAAGCAGTGGCCGGTGGTGTTTGTGGTTGACAACAAGCTGTCCAAAGATGTGACCACCATCACTTTGTCCTATACCTTTTTTGAAGTGGGTGCCAAAACCCCGGCCGCGCCTGTGGCCGCCTTGCCTTTGGCAGTCCCTGTTGGGGGCGGCGCATGAACGAAGTTTTGCCCGTGAAAGTGGCTAAAAACTCTTTTGCCCGTGCCATGTTGGCCGTGGCATGGTCGTTTTTGGGCATCCGCAAAAACAGCGGCTTTGCAGAAGACGCGGCCAAGGTGTCCCCCTTGCACGTGCTTTTGGTCGGGCTGGTGTCTGGTTTGATGTTTGTGATCGGGTTGATCTTGGTGGTCAACTGGGTCGTTGCGAAATAATTAGGAGTCGTTTCAATGAGCGCCAATACCCAGGGTGGAACACCTTACTACTTTGTGCCAAGCCCCTCACGCCACCCGGCGATGGCGGCATTGGGTTTGTTTTTTGTGATCCTGGGCGCGGGCCAATGGGTCAATGGCGCAGACTGGGGTAAATACGCCCTGTTCTTTGGCCTGGCGTTTTGGCTGTTTGTGCTTTACCAATGGTTTGGCGAGGCGATTGCCGAAAGCGAAGCGGGCAGCTATGGTCACAAGGTGGAATTGTCTTACCGCTGGAGCATGAGCTGGTTCATCTTCTCTGAGGTGATGTTCTTTGGTGCCTTTTTCTCCGCCCTGTGGTGGGCGCGAGCGCATTCGGTGCCCATGTTGGGCAGCTTGGAAAATGCCTTGCTGTGGCCAGACTTCAAAGCCGTTTGGCCCACGTTGGCTGCCGGCGCCACGGCTTCCCCCGCAGGGATCATTGAGCCGTTCCAGACCATGACGCCGTTTTGGTTGCCCACCATCAACACGGCTTTGCTGTTGTCCTCGGGTGTGACCTTGACCATCGCACACCATGCTTTGCGCGAAAACCACCGCGGCCGCACCATCACCTTCATGTGGCTGACGGTGTTGTTGGGCATCGTGTTCTTGCTGGTGCAGGGCTATGAATACGCCCATGCATACAGTGACATGAACCTCAAGCTGACTTCAGGGGCTTATGGTTCGACCTTCTTCATGCTCACCGGGTTCCACGGGTTCCACGTGTTTTTGGGCATGTTGATGTTGCTGGTCATCACTTTGCGTTTGCAAAAGGGCCACTTCACGGCTGACAAACATTTTGGGTTTGAAGGCGCAGCCTGGTACTGGCACTTTGTGGACGTGGTCTGGTTGGGTTTGTACATCCTGGTTTACTGGATGTGATGCCTCACAAGGCAACACCCTCAAAGGCCGCTGAGAGCGGCCTTTTTTGTCCCAAACCGCGATTGATTTGAACAAACTTCCATGCCGTGCTTGCAAGGGCGCGGCTCCACTCAATGACCGGCTGGAATGCCTGAGGGGTGGATATAACCCAATTTCCAAGCCAGCAGCACACACAGGAACAAAGCGATCGAAAACCCCACGCGCATGGCCAGTGCCCGCACCATGTTGTTGGTCTTGGACTCGCCGTTTCGCCCGTCACGCATCATGAAGAACAACGCCGCACCCAAGCTGCCAATGATGGCCACAAAAGCCAAAGCCACAATCCATTTCATGGCCCGATTATCGGTCTTGTTTTGATATGACCCCCAAGCCGTTGCCCGTTGTGAGCCGCCCCGCTTGGCGCAGCGCCAGGTGGTGGTTTGTCACGGCTGTGGCATTGGCATTGGTGGCTTTGACCGCGCGATTGGGGCTGTGGCAACTCGATCGGGCTCAGCAAAAAGAGGGCTTGCACAGCGCCCAGCAAGCCCAAGCCTTGCTTGAGCCATTGACCAATCTGGCATTTGAGTCGCCGGTGGATGCGACCGCAGGCTTGCATCGGCGGGTGAGCTTGCTGGGTGTGTGGGTACCAGAGCACACCATTTACTTGCAAAACCGGATGCAAAACGCCAAGCCAGGGTTTTGGGTGTTGACCCCTTTGCGCTTGTCACCCACGGCCATGGTTCTGGTTCAGAGGGGCTGGGCACCCAGAGACCGGGTCTCCAGTGATGCATTGCCTGCGGTGGACTCGCCCAGTGGATTGGTCAGCGTGCAAGGGCGTTGGGCGCCTGAGCCCTCGCGCATGGTGGAGCTGGGTGGCACCACGGATTCATCAGCAACAGGGTCGCCACCAAGGGCATCGGCACTCAGGCAAAATCTGGATGTGCAGACATGGGCCGCCGAATTGGGATTGCCCATCACAGCAACGGTGTTGCAAACCGGTCCGCCGTCTGAAGGGTTGGCGCGCGATTGGGCACCCGCCCTGTCGGGGGCCGATAAAAACCGGGGCTATGCATTTCAATGGTTCGCTTTGTCTGGCCTGGTGGTCATTTTGTTTGTTTGGTTTCAAATCATTTTGGTCCTGCGCCATGCCCTCCCATCCCGCACCTGACGACAACCAGCCCTTGGGTTTGACGGTCTACGACCTTCCCCAGCCGGTGGCCGTGGCGCAAGCCGATGGCAACCGCACTTGGGCTGGGCGTTGGCGCATGTTGGCCTTGCTATTGGTCTGTGCCTCGCCGGTGGTGGCCTCGTATGTCACGTATTACCTGATCAGACCTGAGGCCCGGCGCAGTTTTGGTGAATTGATCGAACCACAACGCGAGTTGCCCGCCATGACCACCACCGACATGGTTGGTCAACGTGCCCAATTGAAAGATCTCAAAGGCCAATGGCTGTTGCTCAGCGTAGCCCCGGCCGCGTGTGACACAGCGTGCGAAAAAAATCTGTATTTCCAACGTCAAATCCACGCTGGTTTGGGCAAAGAACGCGACAAAGTCGACCGGGTGTGGTTGATCACAGATGGCGCCGAAGTCGCGCCGGCCTTGCGCGCCTCCATTGCGGGCGCGTTGATGCTGCGGGTGGACCCACAAGAACTGCCCCAATGGCTGATGCCACAAACCGGGCACAAGTTGACCGAACATTTGTACTTGATCGATCCCATGGGGCGATGGATGATGCGCTTCCCACCCGGTTTAGAAGCCGAGAACGCACCCAAGCTCAAGCGTGATTTGGAACGCCTGATCCGTGCAGCTTCTTCTTGGGACTTGCCAGGGCGTTGAGCCCGCTTGGCGCACACCATGGACACCATCCCTTTGCTGGACCTCAGCCCCGCTGTGCAAATGCTGGGCATGGTCTTGTTTTTGGCTTTGGGGCCAGTGGCTTGGGTGTGGTGGTCCGGTGCTGCGCCGACGTCACTTTTGGTCAAGCGGCATCGGCTCACGGTCTGGGTGTTGTTCCTGACTTTTGATCTGGTGGTGTTTGGGGCCTTCACCCGCTTGACCGATTCGGGCTTGGGTTGTCCCGATTGGCCCGGTTGTTATGGGCAAGCCAGCCCTTGGGGCGCACAGCAGCCCATCCGGGCGGCCGAAGCTGCCTTGCCCAGCGGAGCGGTCACCTGGAGCAAGGCTTGGATTGAAATGGTGCACCGTTATTTCGCCACCTTGGTTGGCGCTTTGGTGCTGTTTCTGGCAGTGGCCAGCAGCTGGCGCACGGACGATGCAGAACTTGGGCCGCAGCGCTTGGGGGTCGGTTTGGCCTGGTTCACCTTGGCTTGGATTTTGATGCAAGGGGCTTTTGGGGCTTTGACGGTGACCATGAAACTCTTTCCGCTCATCGTCACCTTGCACTTGCTGGGGGGCCTGGGCTTGTTGGCCTTGCTGGTTTGGCAGGTGGGCTTGTTGCGTTTTGGCCTGGGTTTGTCCGCCCCCGTGTGGGTGGGGCCGGGCTTGCGCTGGGGCGTGGCTGCTGTGCTTTTATTGCTGGTGGCTCAAATCACGCTGGGTGGTTGGGTGAGCACCAATTACGCGGTACTGGCTTGCAACACCTTCCCTTTATGCCAAGAAAGTTGGTGGCCTGAGATGGACTTTGCCCGAGGTTTCGAATTGTGGCGATCATTGGGGCAAACCGCCACTGGCGATTGGCTGCCCATGCCGGCACTGGTGGCCATCCACTATGCGCACCGCTTGGGGGCGTATGTGGTCGTGTTGGCCATGGGGGGGTTGTGCGCTTTGCTGTGGCGGCACAGTGCGTTGATGAAATCCTGGGCGGTGGCCTTGGCGTCCTTGTTGTGTTTGCAGGTGGCCACGGGGCTGAGCAACGTGGTGCTCGATTGGCCGCTGGTGGCGGCTTTGTTGCACACCGCAGGATCTGCCGCAATGTTGGTGACATTGGTGGGCTTGTTGCGGCTGACCGTGCATGCGCGTGCCAAGCCAAGCCCGTTGGGGTTGGCCTCGAGGGCCGTCGCATGATGGAGCCGGTGTTCACCTTTGGCCAGCGCTGGCGGCAGTTTCAGGCCTTGACCAAGCCGCGTGTGATTCAGCTGATCGTTTTTTGTGCCCTCATTGGCATGGTGCTGGCAGTGCCTGGCGTGCCCACTTGGGCCGAAGTGCGTTTGGGGATCGTGGCTTGCTTGGGCATTTGGTTGGTGGCCGGTGCGGCCGCTGCGTTCAACTGCATCGTTGAACAAAGCATTGATGCGCGCATGCGACGCACCGCTTGGCGACCCACGGCCAAAGGGGAGTTGAGCAATGCCCAAACTTTGTTGTTCTCTGCTGCCTTGTGCATGGCGGGGTCGGGCTTGTTGTGGGTGTACGTCAACCCCTTGACGATGTGGCTGACCTTCGCCACCTTTGTGGGTTACGCGGTGATTTACACCGTGATTTTGAAGCCACTGACCCCGCAAAACATCGTGATTGGTGGGGCTTCTGGGGCCATGCCCCCGGTGCTGGGGTGGGCGGCCATGACGGGCGATGTGGGGCCAGAAGCCTTGATGCTGTTTCTCATCATATTTTTATGGACGCCGCCGCACTTTTGGGCGCTGGCTTTGTACCGGGTGGAGGACTACCGCAAGTCGGGTTTGCCCATGCTGCCCGTGACCCATGGAAATGAATTCACTCGACTGCAAATTTTGCTATACACCTGGGTCTTGTTGGCCGCCTGCATGATGCCCTTTGTATACCGCATGAGTGGTTGGTTTTATCTGGTGTGCGCGGTCATTTTGAGCGCCATGTTTTGTTATTACGGGCACGCCTTGTGGCGTCAGTATTCGGACGAGTTGGCGCGCAAGACATTCAAGTTTTCCTTGGTGCATCTGAGCTTGTTGTTTGCAGCCCTGTTGATTGACCATTATTTGTGAGTGGACCCGCCATGACTGAATGTGCCCGCAGAAGCTTTTTGGCATCCCTCGTGGCCACTGCCTTGGCCTTGGCTGCGTGTGCCCCGGCCAAGCCAGCGTTCAAGTCGTTTGACCTCACCGGTGCCGACTACGCCTTGGGCTTTGAGCTGACAGATCACCTGGGTCAGCGCCGCACCTTGGCGGATTTCAAAGGCAAGGTGGTGATGCTCTTTTTTGGCTACACCCAATGCCCGGACGCGTGTCCCACAGCCATGTTCCAGTTGGCAGAACTCAAGCGCGAACTTGGTGCACCAGGCGAACAAGTGCAAGGCTTGTTTGTGACTTTGGACCCGGAGCGGGACAGCTCTGACATGCTCAAAGCCTATTTGGGCAATTTCGACCCGAGCTTTTTGGCCTTGGTGCCCACGCCCGAGGAGTTGGAGGTGGTGGTCACGCACTACAAGGCTTACCGCAAGAAAGTGGCCGGTCCCACGCCCACCAGTTACACGCTGGACCACTTGGCTGGTTTTTATATCTATGACCCTAAAGGTCGTTTGCGCTTGTTCACCCGACCCAATATGGCGACGGCCGATTTGCGCTCAGATGTGACAGCCCTGTTGCAAGGCAGTTGACGCGACGCAATTGGCATCGCCCCGCCAATGAAAACGCCGCCCTCGGGCGGCGTTTCGCTGGGTGCAGCGCGGTTATGCGAACTCCACCAAACTGGCTTTCATTTTTTTCATGGCCGCCACCTCAATTTGACGGATGCGCTCGGCGCTCACCCCGTATTCGGCGGCCAGATCGTGCAGCGTCATGCCACCCGAGCCGTCGTCATTGACCTTGAGCCAGCGCTCTTCGACGATGCGCCGACTGCGCGCGTCCAAGGTGTCAAGTGCCATGGCCAAGCCATCGCTGGAGAGCACATCGCGTTGGTGCGCTTCCATCATTGCGGTGGGTTCGTGGCGCACATCGGTGAGGTAGGCGATGGGGCCAAAAGTGTCCTCGCCATCATCGCCCGGGCTGGGGTCGAGCACCACATCGCCACCGGCCATGCGCGCTTCCATCTCCAGCACCTCTTCGGGCTTGACGTGCAGGCTGCTTGCCACCTGTTCGACTTGCTCTGGACTCAAGCTTTGGCGGTGAGCATTGGCGTCGCTCACATCGGCACGCATGCCTTGCTTCATGGAGCGCAGGTTGAAAAACAGTTTGCGCTGGGCTTTGGTGGTGGCCACTTTGACCATGCGCCAGTTCTTCAAAATGTATTCGTGGATTTCGGCCTTGATCCAATGCATCGCGTAGCTGACCAGTCGCACACCTTGCTCGGGGTCGAAGCGCTTGACCGCTTTCATCAGGCCGACATTGCCTTCTTGGATCAGGTCGGCGTGGGGCAGGCCATAACCCAGATATTGGCGGGAGATGGACACCACCAAACGCAAGTGCGACAGCACCAGCTTGCCGGCCGAGGCCACGTCTTGGCTTTCGCGCCATTGGCGGGCAAAGTCCTGTTCTTGCTCCAAGGTGAGCATGGGCAAGCGGTTGACCGCAGAGATATAGGCGTCCAGGTTGCCCAAAGGTGGAACCAGCGCCCAGGGATTGGCAACGCTGATGGGGCGGCTGCTCAGTGCAAGTTCTGTCATGGCATTTCTCCTGAATGGATACTTAGGTGCGAATGTTAGCACTCTGTTGGTCAGAGTGCCAATGCCACGGTGTTGCAAGGGTTATCCCTTGGTATCGGTGGTTGATATTGTTGTTTTATTGATTAATTTGATGGGGCATCGTGCCCGCAAGGACCCGCCCCTTTGGGGAGGCTCTTGCGCTTCGCCCCAGCAGGTGGACAGATTTACCCGCCAGCAGGGGCTTGGGCCGATGGGGTGCCCAGCAAGGCTTGCGCGAATTCGCGTGCAGAGAAAGTTTGAAGGTCTTCCAAACTTTCACCCACGCCAATGAAATAAACCGGCACGCCCACGCCCCCAGTGCGCTGGCGTTCGCGTGACCACAAGGCGATGGCGGCGAGCACCCCACCTTTGGCCGTGCCGTCGAGTTTGGTCACGATCAAGCCAGTCAAGCCCAATGTTTGGTCAAACGCCAGCACCTGGGCCAAGGCGTTTTGCCCGGTGTTGCCGTCGATGACGAGCAGCACCTCGTGGGGCGCGGTGGCATCGGCTTTTTGAACCACGCGTTTGATTTTCTTTAACTCTTCCATCAAATGGGTTTGGGTCGGCAAGCGCCCAGCCGTGTCGACGATCACCACGTCTTTGCCGCGTGCTTTGCCCGCGCTGACCGCATCAAAGGCCACGGCAGCCGGGTCGCCCCCAGATTGGCTGACGATGTCGACCTGGCTGCGGTCGGCCCACACCTCGAGTTGTTCGCGCGCGGCGGCCCTGAAGGTGTCAGCGGCCGCAAGCAACACACTGGCCCCGCTTTGGCTCAGGTGGCGGGTGAGTTTGCCAATGCTGGTGGTTTTTCCCGCCCCATTGACCCCTGCGACCATGATCACACTGGGGTGGGCAGCGCCCAGTTCCAGCGGTTTCTCCAAGGGCTGGAGCAACTCGCTCAACAAATCTTCCAGCAGGGTCTGGACCTGGCTGGCGTCGGTGATGCCACGCGCCTGGACCTCTTGTTGCAGGCGTTTCATCAGGTGTTCGGTGGCCGCCACACCAGCGTCGGCCATCAGCAGGGCAGACTCCAATTCCTCATACAAGGCTGCGTCCACGCGAGCGCCAGTGAAAACGCGGGATAGACCTTGGCCGGTGCGGGCCAAACCTTTGCGCAAACGTTGCAGCCAACCACCGCGCTCTGAGTTGTCGGGGGCGGTTGCGTTGGGCGTGGCGGCCAAAGCCTCAGGGGCGGGTAGATTGACACCACCGGGGGCGGTGGCTTTGCTCTTTTTGAAAAAACTGAACATGCGGCTGGGTATATAGTTGTTGGATCGAGCAATGCTCAGTGTGTGCGTGGTCCCCATTCTATGAAACAGCTTTTAGCGTGCTGCCTGGCTGCAGCTGCCCTGTGCTTGTCGCCCCATGTGGGGGCTCAACAAGCGGCCAATCCCATCAGCACTTACACCTTGCCCAATGGCATGACCTTGGTGGTCAAACCCGATCGGCGTGCGCCCACCGCGGTGCACATGCTGTGGTTGAGGGTGGGCTCCATGGACGAGGTGGACGGTGTCTCTGGCGTGGCCCATGTGCTCGAACACATGCTCTTCAAGGGCACACCCAGCGTCAAAGCGGGTGAATTTTCGCGCCGCGTTGCTGCTTTGGGCGGGCGAGAAAATGCTTTCACAAGCCAAGACTACACCGGCTACTTTCAGCAAATTCCGGCCCATCGTTTGGCTGATGTGATGCAACTCGAGGCCGACCGCTTTGCCAATAATCAGTGGGCCGATGAAGAGTTTGTCAAAGAACTCGAGGTGGTCAAAGAAGAGCGCCGCATGCGCACCGAAGACGCCCCACGTGCCTTGCTTTACGAACAGCTCTCGGCAGTGCAATTCACTGCCTCGCCATATCGCCGTCCCATCGTCGGTTGGATGGAAGACCTGGACGCCATGAAGCCTGACGACGCCCGCGCTTTTTACAAGCAGTGGTACACCCCCGCCAATGCGGTGGTGGTGGTGGTCGGGGACGTGCAGCCCCAAGAAGTTCACCGCCTGGCGCTGATCCATTACGGGTCCATCCCCGCGCGGGCCTTGCCCGAGCGCAAACCACGCACTGAACCGCTGCAGCGCGGGATGCGCCGCTTGGAAGTCAAAGCCCCGGCCGAACAGGCCTACGTGACCTTGTCCTTCAAGGTGCCGACCTTCACCGGCTTTGATGGCAGCGCCAGCAACCAAGACGCGTTGGCCTTGACCGTGCTGGCCGCGGTGCTTGACGGCTACAGCAGTGCGCGGCTGGACCGCGCCTTGACCCAAGGGACAGACCGCTTGGCCGACAGCGTGGGTGCCCACAACGGTTTGAGCGGGCGCGGCCCCCAAACCTTTGTGCTCCAAGGCGTGCCCGCCCCTGGCAAAAGTGCGCATGACCTTGAGCGCGCTTTGCGCGAGCAAGTGGCCCGGGTGGCCCGCGATGGGGTCAGCGACAGTGAACTGCGGCGGGTCAAAAACCAGTGGGAGGCATCGGCCGTTTATGGTCGGGACTCATTGTTCAACCAAGCGCGCGAGATGGGCAGTTTTTGGGCCGAGGGATTGCCGCTCGATACCAACGACCGCTTGATCGCGGCTTTGCAAGCGGTCAGCGCCGAGCAGGTTCAATCGGTTGCGTCGCGCTACTTTGGCGACGATGCTTTGACGGTGGCGCATTTGTTGCCCCAAGCGCGCTCGGCTACCGAGGTGCGCAAACCCGCCACCCCCCTCAGACACGCAGGGGGTGGGCGATGAAGCGCTGCTTGCATTGGTGGTTGGGCGCGACACTGTGGGCGGGTGCGGCCCATGCCGCGATTCCGATTGAACACTGGACCTTGCCCAATGGCGCCAAAGTCTATTTGGTTCAAAGCCCTGGTCTGCCCTTGTTAGACATCCAAATAGATTTTGATGCCGGTGGGCGGCGCGACCCAGCCGGTCGCGTTGGTTTGGCCAGTGCCACGGCACAAATGATCGGTAAAGGCCTCCTGGCCCGTGGGGGCGCGCCCGCGATGGACGAAAACGCCATAGGCGATGCCTGGGCCGACGGGGGGGCCTTGTTCTCCGCCTCGGCCAGCAGCGATCGGATGAGCTTTACCTTGCGCAGCTTGACGCGACCGGATGTGCTTGACGCCGCCATTCAATTGGCTGCCCGGCATTTGGCCGATCCGGCGTTTCCAGCCGACGTGTGGGCACGCGATCGCCAGCGCTGGAGCGCCAGTTTGCGCGAGTCACTCACCAAGCCGGCCACGGTGGCCGACCGCGCCTGGACGCCTGCGGTGTTTGGCTCGCACCCTTATGGACAGCAAACCACGCCCGAGAGCTTGGCGGCTTTGTCGGTGGCCGATATGCAGGCCTTCCATGCCCAACACATCCAGACTTGCCGCGCCAAGGTCAGCGTGGTTGGTGCGCTCGACCGTGCCCAGGTGCAGACACGGGTCACCCAGTTATTGGCTGGATTGCCCGCAAACGCCGCATGCCCTGCCTTGCCCGCCGTGGCGGAGGTAGCGCCCTTGTCACAGGCCAAAGAAATTTTGATTCCCTTTGCATCCGCTCAGGCCCATGTGACCATGGGCCAGCCCGGGTTCAAGCGCGATGACCCCGACTTTTTTGCCCTGACCGTGGGCAACTATGTGTTGGGCGGCGGCGGTTTCGTGTCGCGTTTGACCGAGCAAGTGCGTGAAAAACGCGGCCTGAGCTACAGCGTGTACAGCTATTTTTCGCCCGGCTTGCACGCGGGCCCCTTTGCCATCGGACTGCAAACCCGCCCCGACCAAGCCCGCCAAGCGGTCGAGGTGGCCCGCTCGGTGTTGAAAGAATTTGTTGACAAAGGCCCCACCGAGGCCGAGCTGCAAGCGGCCAAGGACAACCTCAACGGGGGCTTTGCGCTGCGCATTGACAGCAATCGCAAACTGCTCGACAACCTGGCCAACATCGCTTGGCACCAATTGCCTTTGGACTACCTCGACACCTGGACCCAAAAGGTGCAAGCCTTGACTGTGCAAGACATCGCCCAAGCGTTTGTGCGCAAAGTCCAGCCCGATCGCTTGGTGACCGTGGTGGTTGGGGGTGCCCCCTGAAGCCCGTGGCCAAAGCACCCAGTGCGCATCGCCGTGCCAAGGCCCCGGGCGAGGTGCGCATCATTGGGGGCATCTGGAAGCGCAGCAAGCTCAGCGTGTTGGACCGCCCCGGACTGCGTCCCACGCCCGACAGGGTGCGCGAAACCTTGTTCAATTGGCTCGGACAAGACTTGAGCGGTTGGCGCTGTCTGGACGCATTTGCCGGCAGCGGGGCCTTGTCGTTTGAAGCGGCTTCGCGCGGTGCCAAAGAGGTGGTGGCTTGTGAGACCGATGCCGCTTTGGTGGCGCAACTGTTGGCCAGCAAAGAAAAGCTCAAGGCCGCAGCAGTGCTGGTGCAACGCGCCAATGGTTTGAATGCCATGCTTGCGCAAGCCCCGGCCAGTTGGGACCTGGTGTTTTTAGACCCCCCGTTTGACAGTGGTTTGTTGGCCCCGAGTTTGCAAGCAGCTGCGGCGGTGCTCAAGCCAGGTGGGCGGGTCTATGTGGAGGCCGGTGAAGCTTGGGCAGATGCGCAATTACAGCCCATGGGTTGGCAGCTCCAGCGGCACATGCGCGCCGGAGCGGTGCACGCCCATTTGCTGACCCGAACCAGCCAAGCCCCAGCGGATAATTCAGCCCCAATTCAACAGGAGTGAACATGCGCCAACCCGTGATTGCGGTTTACCCCGGCACCTTTGATCCCATCACCTTGGGCCATTTGGACTTGGTTCAACGCGCCTGTTTTTTGTTTGATCAGGTGGTGGTGGGGGTGGCCATGGCCCACCACAAAAAAACCTTGTTCAATCTGGATGAACGGTTGGAGATGGTGCGCGAGGCCACGGCCAAGCTGGCCATGGTGCGGGTGGCCCCGTTTGAAGGCCTGGTGCGCGACTTTGTCCGTGCCCAAGGCGGTGTGGTCATGGTGCGCGGCGTGCGCTCGGTCAGCGACTTTGATTACGAACAGCAATTGGCTGGCATGAACCGCCACCTCATGCCCGAGGTGGAAACCATTTTCATGGCCCCATCGGCCAGCCAGCAACACACCTCCAGCACCTTGGTGCGTGAAATCACCCTGCTCGGTGGCGAGGTCGAGCCTTGGGTCACCCCCGAGGTGTTGCGCCGACTGATGGCCAAAAAGCAAGCCGCGACCTGAACCATGTCAGATATTTTTTTGGTGCGCCATGGCGAAACCGCTTGGAACCGCGAGTTGCGCTTTCAAGGCCAAATTGATGTGCCCCTCAATGACCTGGGATTGACCCAGGCCCAGCGCTTGGCGGACCGTTTGCGCCAAGAATGGAAAGGTGGTTTTGACAAGCCCCTGCATTTGGTCAGCAGCGACTTGCAACGTGCCCATCAAACCGCAACCACCTTGGGTCAAGCATTGCAACTGCCCGTCACTGCCCATGCACCTTTGCGCGAGCAGCATTTTGGTTTGTTTGAAGGTTTGCTATCGGCCGACATTCAGCGCGCGCATGCCGATGTGTGGCGGCGCTGGTTGCAGTTCGATGCCGACTTTGCCATCCCTGGCGGTGGCGAGAGCACTCGCCAGTTCCATGCCCGCGTGTCCCAGGCGGTGCGTCAGTTGGCACAGACCCATGCCGACAAGACCTTGGTCGTCGTCACCCACGGCGGGGTGCTGGACATGTTGTGGCGCAGCGCCCAAGCTTTGTCGCTGGACGGTCCGCGCACCTGTGATATTCCCAATGTTGGCTTGAACCATTTGCGCTGGGTGGGCGAGCAGCCTGAGATTTTGGTGTGGGCCGATACGGCGCACTTGAATGGTTTGCCCGAGCAACCCAACTTCAAGCAACGCTTGCGACCGGTGGTCTGATGGTTGGCTGCAAGCATGTTGATGGCCTATGCCGCGCCGCGCAGGTTTTTACATGCGGTGCAAATGTGCGCTCAGCGCACCCGGAGTCGACATGGCTTTGATGATCACCGACCAATGCATCAACTGCGATGTGTGCGAGCCCGAGTGCCCCAACCAAGCCATTTACATGGGTGTCGAAATCTACGAAATCGATCCCGACAAATGCACCGAATGCGTGGGGCATTTTGATGAACCCCAATGCGTTCAGGTGTGCCCAGTGGCGTGCATCCCGGTCAATCCCCAACGCATAGAAGATACCGACAGTTTGTGGTCCAAATTCCATCGGCTTCAGGCCCAAGCAGACTAAGGCCCAAGCCCAGTCTGCGGGGCTTGGTTTCTCGATCAAGACGGTGTCGTGTCAGGTGACGCTGGCTTGGGCGAGGGCGTTGGATCTTGTGGCGCGGCCTGTGCGGGCCGTGGCGGTTTAGGGCGCGCCGGTTTGCTGGTGTGGATGCGCAGTGTGGCGCGGGTGAAGTCGCCGCTGAGCAAGTCGTCCGTGGCTTGCAAGCTGCGTGTGACGCAAGCGTCAATCAATTCGCGTTGATCGGGGCTGGGTTTTTTCAGCACCCAGTGGATCACCTCGGACTTCACCCCTGGGTGGCCAATGCCCAGGCGCAAGCGCCAAAAGTCGGCCGAGCCCAACTTGGCTTGGATGTCGCGCAAACCGTTGTGACCAGCATGGCTGCCCCCGAGCTTGAGCTTGGCTTCGCCAGGTACCACATCGAGCTCGTCGTGCACCACCAAAATTTGTTCAGGCGCTATTTTGTAAAAGCGCGCCAATGCGGCCACCGATGTGCCAGAGGCATTCATGAAGGTTTGCGGCTCCAACAGCCAGATGGTTTGGCCGCCGAGCTGGCTGCGTGCCATCAAACCTTGGTAGCTTCGCTCATGCTGCAAGTTGAGCTTGAGCTGGCGCGCCAATGCATCCACCCACCAAAAGCCCGCGTTGTGGCGTGTGTGCTCATACTCGGTGCCTGGGTTGCCCAGGCCCACAAACAACTTGATCATGTGTGCATTATCTGGCCCCTCAGCAAAACGGCCCACCGAGGTGGGCCGTTTTCAAACTCAAGAGCAGGCCCGAGGGCTTATTTCTTGGCCGCTGGCGCGGCGGCGGGGGCCGCTGCGGTTGCTGCCGGGGTCTCTTCTGCTGCCACGGATACCACGGCCACGAGCACCGGGTTGTTTTTGCCAGAGACCACTGCGCTCACACCGTTGGGCAATGTGATGTCTTTGAGGTGCAACGAGGTGCCTTTTTTCAAGCCACTGAGGTCGACCGCGATGAACTCGGGCAGGTCGGCAGGCAGGCAAGACACTTCGATCTCGGTCAGCACATGGTTGATCAAGCAGGCGTCTGCTTTGACCGCTGGTGAATTCTCTTGACCGCTGTAATGCAGTGGCACCTTCATGTGCAGCTTGGTGTTGGCGTCGACACGCTGGAAGTCGATGTGCAGCACCAATGGCTTGAAGGGGTGAAACTGCACGTCACGCAGCAACACCCGTGCGGATTGTTGGTTCAACTCCATGTCCAAAATGGTGGAGTGGAAAGCCTCTTTTTTGAGGGCGTGCCATAAGGCGTTGTGGTCGAGTTCGATCAGTTGGGGCTCGCCCGTTCCGCCGTACACAATCCCTGGCGTGCGGCCAGTGATGCGCAGACGGCGGCTCGCACCCGTACCCTGCTTGCTTCGCTCAAATGCGACAAATTTCATGATGACTCCTGTGTGAATCCACCGCGACCAGTGCTGCGATCAGCGGGGCCACCGAGAGTTGGCGGATTTTTGGGGATTGGGCAGCACCCATGGTCAAGGGGATGGTGTTGGTGATCACCACCTCGTCCAATGCGCTGCCTTGGTTGATGCGTTCAATGGCGGGGCCAGAAAATATCGGGTGCGTGCAATAGGCATAGACTTTTTTTGCACCACGCTCTTTGAGCACTTCGGCTGCTTTGACCAAGGTGCCTGCGGTGTCGATCATGTCATCCATGATCACGCAGTTGCGCCCTTCGATCTCGCCAATCACGTGCATGACTTCGCTCACATTGGCTTTGGGGCGGCGTTTGTCGATGATGGCCAAATCACAGCCCAGTTGTTTGGCCAAAGCGCGAGCACGCACCACACCACCCACATCGGGTGAGACCACGATCAGGTCTTCGTAGCCTTTTTGCCGCAAGTCGCCCAGCAGCACTGGGGAGGCGTAAATATTGTCCACCGGGATGTCAAAGAAGCCTTGGATTTGGTCGGCATGCAAGTCCATGGTCAAGATGCGCGCCACACCCACGGTTTGCAGCAAATTGGCCACCACTTTGGCCGAAATCGGCACCCGGGTCGAGCGCGGGCGGCGGTCTTGGCGGGCGTAGCCGAAATAGGGGATGACGGCGCTGATGCGCTCGGCCGATGCCCGTTTGAGGGCGTCCACCATGATGAGCAATTCCATCAGGTTTTCGTTGGTGGGCGCACAGGTGGGCTGGACCACAAAGACGTCTCGGGCGCGAACGTTTTGGTGCAACTCGACCGTGACCTCGCCATCTGAGAAGCGCCCGACCGTTGCGGCGCCGAGTTCAATACCGAGGTTTTCGGCAATTTCTGCGGCCAAGCTGGGATTGGCATTTCCCGTGAAGACCATGAAGTCGGAGGTAGGGGTCGACATGATGAAATTGTTTGAAATAACGGACCAATGACTACCAACACCACAACAACATGCACCCACGGTGTTGCCCGTGACCATCATGTGCCGCCATGAAACTGTGGCAGGGGAGGAAGGACTCGAACCCTCGCATGCCGGAATCAAAATCCGGTGCCTTGACCAACTTGGCGACTCCCCTACACCGGCAAAAAACCAGAAGTCTTTTGCCAATCAACCGTTGCTGAAAGCCCAAGCTGCCAAGGGATGGACTTTCAAATTGCGACACAGCTTGATTTGCCAGCCTTGGGGTGTTGCGGGCCACTCCAGAGGATGGGGCAGTTGGGCAAACACCGCACTGCCAGAACCGGTCATCCGAGGTTGCAACCCAAGTCGCGTGAGCCAATCGAGGGCTTGCGTGACTTCGGGACACCACTTTTGGGCCACCGGCTGCAAATCGTTTCGACCAAAGTCAAAGCCTTGTGCAGCAAAGCCCGAGATTGTAGCAGGGTCTGTGTCTCGTTTGAGCTCTGGGTCTTTGAAGATCTGTGCGGTTTCCAGCCCTGCAGCAGGCTTGAGCACCACAAATTCAGCTTCGGGCAAGTCGATCGGGGTGATGCGCTCGCCCACGCCCTCCACCCAGGCCGATTGGCCGCACAAGAAAAACGGCACATCCGCGCCCAAGGACAGGGCCATGGGCAGCAAACGCTCGAGGGGCCAGTTCAGCTGCCACAAGCGGTTGAGGGCCATCAAGGTGCTGGCCGCATCGGATGAACCGCCACCCAATCCGGCTTGGCTGGGCAACTGCTTGTCCAAGGTAATGTGTGCGCCCGCTCGCACGCCAGCGGCCTTTTGCAAGGCTTTGGCCGCTTGCACGCACAAATCATCGGCTGGCAAGGGGGGGCCCAGGTCCAGGCGCGTGATGGCTGATCCTGGGGTGGTTTCGATGTGCAACCTGTCGCACCAATCGATCAGCATGAAGACCGATTGCAAGGCATGATAGCCGTTGGGCAGCCGATCCACGATGTGCAAAAACACATTGAGTTTGGCCGGCGCAGGGATGTTGTAGAGCGCACTCATGGCCGGGTGGCAATTTTCAAGGTCACAGCGGGCTGGGGGCGGACTCTGCGCGCGGTCCAAGCGCCCGGCGTGCCGCTGCGCTCGATGGTCCAGCCAGCAACGGGCAGGTCGCGCCCAGCCAGCCAGTCAAACAAAGCCGGTACCGGAATGTCTGTGCCGATAGCAGTTTGGGTCATTTCGTCCAGGCTGGCAAAGCTGCGGGTTTGGCCATTTTGTTGCCATTGGGCCAGCCCAGGCGACCAGCGCAGGACCAAGCCCACCTGCCCCAGCGGCGAGAGCAAGGACAACTCGCCTTGGATGGCATCGCCTTCCAGTTCAAATTCGGCAGACACGTTTTGTACCGGCTCTTGGTGCACGGTCAGGCTGATGCGACCTTGCCAAAAGCCGTCCCGTGGCGGGGAGGGGGTGTTGGCACAGGCACTCAAGGCCGTGGCCAAGCAAAGCCACGCACACCGCACCCAGTTCAAAGATCGACTTTCAAGCGCCGCAAAGTCTCGCGCAGGGTGTCGTTGTCAGCTTCTTTTTGCAAGCCTTCACGCCAAATGCTGCGTGCTTGATCGCGTTGGTTGAGTTGCCACAGCACCTCACCCATGTGGGCTGCAATTTCAGCATCGGCTTGGTTGGCGTAGGCTTTTTTCAACAGCGACAAAGCGGCCGGCAAGTTGCCCAACCGAAACTCCACCCATCCCAAGCTGTCGGTGATGGAAGGGTCTTCGGGTGCCAACTCCAGGGCGCGGGCAATCAACTGCTTGGCCTCGGCCAGGCGCAGATTGCGCTCGGCCAAGGAATAGCCCAAGGCGTTGTAAGCATGCGGTTGGTTGGGCAGGCGCTTGATCAATTCGCGCAGCCTGCGTTCCATGTCATCGAGGCGGTCGAGTTTTTCGTCGATCATGGCCAGTTCGTACAACAAATCGTTGTCCTGCGGGTCGCGCAACACAGCCTGACTGATCAACCCATGGGCCAACAGGTATTGCTTGTTGTCGCGCAGCAATTTGACCTCGGCGAGCAACTTGCCGCGCTCTTGGATGGCGCTGTTGACGGGCAGGCTTTGAATGAGTTTGCGTGCCTCATCCAACTTGCCTTGTCTTGCCAACAATTGGGCGCGTCGACTTTGGGCTTGAACCAAAAAGTCGGGATGTTCGATTTTCTCCAGCCACACCATGGCGGATTTTTCATCCCGCAGTTTGTCGGCTGCTTGGGCCAAGCCCAAATAAGCCTGCGCCATGCCCCGCTTGGGTGGGGCTGTCCTGTCTTGCACCAAACCCAGGTAACGCTGCAAAGCCTGTTGTGCCGCAGGCAATCGGTTTTCGTCAGCGTTGAGCAAACCCAGCATCAGCCAGGCTTCGGCCACCTGGGGTTGGGTTTGGTTCATGCGCTCGAGTTGAGCGCGGGCGGGTGTGTAAAGCTTGTTCTCCAGTTGCCACTGGATCAGCCCCAAGCGCAGCTCGGGCAACTCCACTTTGGCCAATGACAGATCCAATAAGGCCATGGCCCCTGGCACGTTCTTTTCGAGCAAGTCCAAGGCCAACAAGCCTGGGTCGATGGCGGTGGGTTCGGCATCAAAGGCTTTGCGTGCCGCCTCCAAAGCGCCCGTGGTGTCGTTGGCAGCCAAGCGCACCCGGCCCACGCTGGACCAGGCAGCCGCTGCAGTGGCAGGTGCTTGCAGGTAGGGTGCAATGGCCTGCTCCAGCACCGAGGCCGCTTTTTTCTTGTCGGCCACTTGTCCAAGGTGGCGGTGCAAATTGGCCAAGGCGAGGTTTTGTTCGTTGGGCGCAGTCAAAGCGACTTCGGCGCGCAAGGCCTCCGAGCTGTCGCCCACGCGATTCAATGCCAGCAAGATTTGCAGGATGTACAAATTGGCCTGGCGTGAGTTGGGGTTGGCCGATTTCCAGGCCCTGGCCGCTTGCAAGGCCGCATCTCCCGAGCGCGATTGCAAGGCCAAGTCCACGGCCCGTTGGTACAAGCGCACATCGTTGGTTTTGGTGGCCGCATCCAGCAGCAAAGAAAATGCCGCCCCGGGGTTGTTGTCGCGGGCGTTGAGTTCGCCCAGCAACACCTCGTAAAAAGCCTCTGCCATGAGGGCCGCTTCTTGACGCGCTTGGGCTTGTTGCCGCGCCGCTGCGGTTTGACCCCAAGCCGCACTCGCCCCCCCCAACAACAGACACAAGGTCCAGCACGCTGATTTTTTCATGCACGGATGATAATCGCTGCTTTGCTTTTTCATCCCCACGCATGCCTGAATTACCCGAAGTTGAAGTCACCCGGCTGGGCTTGGTTGGGCCCTTGCAAGGAGCCCGCATCGAAGCGGCTTATCTGGGCAAGCCCCTGCGCTGGCCTTTGCAGTGCCTGCCCCAGAGCTTGGTGGGGCGCACCATTTTGGATGTGCGTCGCCGTGGCAAGTACCTGTTGATGGACCTCAGCGAGGGTTTGTTGCTGTGGCACTTGGGCATGTCGGGCAGTTTGCGGCTGTGGCCCACCAGGCCCGACCCGGGCTTACACGATCATTTTGACTTGATGACCACACATGGTTGTTTGCGCTTGAACGACCCGCGCCGCTTTGGCGCTGTGGTTTATGCCCCGGCCGAGAGCAGCCCCCAGGCGCAGCAATTGCTGGGGCATTTGGGGTTGGAGCCTTTGCAAAGCGCATTTCAGCCCCAGGGTTTTCATCAGGCTTTGCGCCAAAGGCGAACCGCGATCAAACAGTTGCTGCTCGCGGGTGATGTGGTGGTGGGAGTGGGCAATATTTACGCCTGCGAAGCCCTGTTTTTGGCTGGCATCCGCCCCACGCTGTCGGCCCAGCGCATCAGTCGACCGCGCGCTGCGGCCTTGCATGCGGCCATTCAACAGGTGTTGTCGCGGGCCATTGCCATTGGCGGGAGCAGCTTGCGTGACTTCACCGGAACCGAAGGGCAAAGCGGTTATTTCCAACTCGAGACCAAGGTGTATGACCGCGAAGGTCAGCCATGCCGCGAATGCGGCACCACCATTCGCCGCCGGGTGCAGGGACAGCGCTCAACTTTTTATTGTCCCCAGTGCCAGCGCAATTGAGGCCATGGACTTGGACTTGCATCGCTTTGCACCCTTGCTGATCCAGTGGCAGCGCCGCCATGGTCGTCACGACCTGCCTTGGCAGGCGAGTCTGACACCTTACCCCGTGTGGCTGTCAGAGATCATGCTGCAGCAAACCCAGGTCAGCACCGTCAAGGTGTATTTCGAGCGGTTTATCCAGCGTTTTCCAACGGTTCAGGCATTGGCCGGTGCTGACCTTGATGAGGTGATGGGCCTGTGGAGTGGCCTGGGTTACTACAGCCGTGCCCGCATGCTGCACCGCTGTGCCCAAGAGGTCGTGCAAGCGCATGGCGGCGTTTTCCCGCAGGATCTGGCGGCTTTGCAAAAACTCCCCGGCATTGGCCCGTCCACGGCGGCGGCCATTGCTTCGCTGTGCTTTGGTCAAGCTGTGTCGATCATGGATGGCAATGTGCGCCGGGTGCTGACCCGTTTGCTCGCTTTTGGCGAAGATTTGTCCGTTGCCGCTGCGCAGAAAAATCTCAATCAACTCGCCCACGATTTATTGCCCAAGGGGGCGTGGGTCAAGTCCATGCACCAATACACCCAGGGGCTGATGGATTTGGGCGCCACGGTGTGCCACACGCGCCAACCGCAATGTGCACTGTGCCCGGTGCAGCCCTTGTGCCAAGCAAACGCCAAGGGCGTGCCCACTGACTATCCAGTCAAAACCCGCAAGCTGGTGCGGCGTGCGCAATCATGGTGGCTGCTGTTGCCCACCACCGCGCAAGGCGCGGTTTGGTTGCGCAAACGCCCCCCCACCGGGATCTGGGCTGGCTTGTATGGTCCACCCATCTATGAAAGCGAGGGGGATGCGATGCAGGCCGTGCCCTTGGCTTGGCATCCCCGGGTGCGTGCGCAAACGCCATTTGTGCATGTGCTCACCCACCGCGATTTGCACCTGCACCCCTTGCATTTGCAGGTGCCCGCTTCGTCAACTTGGGGTGATGGCCAATGGTGGCAAGCCAATGCCTGGCCTGGCTTGGGCTTGCCCGCGCCCCTGCGCCGCTTGCTGTCCGCCTGAGGCTCAGGTGCGATCGGCTTGTTCGCGATGGCGAAACAAAGTGACCCATTGCCCTTGAAACCGATTGGCCAGCTGTTCCACCATGTAAACAGATCGGTGCTGGCCACCGGTGCAGCCAATGGCCACCGTGACATAGCTGCGGTGGTCTTGCGTCAGTGAGGGCAACCAGTCGCGCAAAAAGCGCTCAATGTCGTCGGCCATGCGCTGCACTGTGTCGTGCTGCTGCAACCACGCCATGACCGGCGCGTCGCTGCCCGTCATCTCGCGCAGTTCGTTTTCGTAGTGTGGGTTGGGCAACATGCGCATGTCAAACACAAAGTCGGCGTGCATGGGAATGCCGCGTTTGAAGGCAAACGACTCAAACATCAAGGTCAACTGTGCTGCTGGGGCAGAGATCAGCGATTTGACGTAGCTTTGCAGCTTGGCATTGCGCAGATGGCTGGTGTCGATGATGTGCGCTTTGTCGCGCAAGTCCACCAGCAGCTCGCGCTCGAGTTCGATGGATTCAATCAGGTTGCGCTCGATGTCCGCGCTGGCGCTCAGGGTGTCCGTGCGCGACAGGGGATGGCGGCGGCGCGTCTCAGAAAAGCGCTGGACCAGGGTGTTGGTGCTGGCATCCAAAAACAACATGCGCACATCCACGTCTTTTTGCCGCACCAATTCCAGCTCTTGGGGCAGCAAGGGCAGCGAAGCAGCGCTGCGCACATCCATGGCAATGGCAATGCGTTTTTCCTTGCGTTTTTGCTCGAGCTGTACAAACGAGCGCAGCAACTCGGGCGGCAAATTGTCCACGCACAAATAACCCGCGTCTTCCAACGCGTGCAAGGCCACCGATTTACCCGATCCGGACATGCCGGTGATGAGCACCAGCTCTTGGCGCACTTTTTTCATCAGGCACTGCCTTTGCGACTGAGGTTTTGCAGCATCTCGCGCGCATGGGCCAGGGAGGTCGCCGATCGCTTGTCGCCGCCCAACATGCGGGCAATTTCTTGTGTTCTTTCCTCGCCAGACACTGTTTGCAACTGACTGAAACTGCCGGACTTGTCACTCAACTTGGTTACCAACCAGTGGTGGTGGGCGCACGCAGCCACTTGGGACAGATGGGTCACCGCCAGCACTTGGCGATCGGCGCCGAGTTGCTGCATCAAGCGGCCAACGGTTTCGGCCACAGCCCCCCCCACACCCGAGTCGACTTCGTCAAAAATCAAGGTCTGGGCTTGGCCCAAGGCGCTGGTGGTCACTGCAATGGCCAAGGCAATGCGCGAGAGTTCGCCCCCCGAGGCGACTTTGCCCACTGGTCTGGGGGTGCTGCCTGCATGCCCCGCCACCAAAAAAACCACTTCTTCCAGGCCGCTGGCTTGGGCCTGGGCCAGTTTGTTCAAGGCCACCTCAAAGCGCCCGCCTTGCATGCCCAGGCCTTGCATGGCCTGGGTGATGGCCTTGGCCAATTTGGGTGCGCCGCGCCCGCGCGCTTGAGAGACCCGCTTTGCCTCGGTTAGGTAGGCCAGGCCCGCGGTTTCCTGCGCCTTTTCCAGCGCGGCCAAGTCGCTGGCCAACTCCAGGCGTTTTAACTCGCTGCGCCAAGACTGCAGCAAGGCAGCCAGATCATTGGGTTGGCGCTTGAAGCGGCGCGCCAAAGACATCCACAGACCCACGCGTTCGTCCAGGCTTTGCAGTCGTTGCGGGTCCAAGTCGGTGCGGCGCAGCCAGCTTTGCAATGAATGGGCTGCGTCTGAAGCCTGCGCCAAGCTTGAGGCCAGCACATCGGCGAGGTTGTCAAACTCGGGCTCCACTTGTGCTTGTTCAAGCAACAGGTTTTGCGCCTTGGACAGCTGTCCGAGTGCGCCTTGCTCGTCGCTGTCGAGTTCGCGCAAAGCTTTCTGTGCCGCATCGAGCAGGTTTTGGGCGTGGCTGAGTCGGGTGTGGTCGGCATTGAGACTTTCCCACTCATCGGGCATGGGGTTGAGTTTGTCCAACTCGGATATTTGCCACTCCAAACGCTCACGCTCTTGGGACAGGTTGTGTTGGGCTTGGACAGCTTGCTCCAAGGCTTGTTGGCTGGCGCGCCAATCTTGCCAATGGTGGGTCAAAGCCTTGGTGTCGATGCCACTGTAGGCGTCGAGCAAGCCGCGCACCGCATCCGGTCGGGTCAGGCTTTGCCAGGCGTGTTGACCATGGATGTCCACCAGCCACTCGCTGACTTCTCGCAACTGGGTGGCGGTGGCCGCACTGCCATTGATCCAAGCGCGGCTTTTGCCTTGGGCGTCCACCGTGCGTTTGAGCAATAAGCTGTCGCTGGCTTCAAACCCGGCGGCTTGCAGCCACTGTTGAACCGGGGGGGTGGCATCGAACTCGGCGCTGATCTCGCAACGCGCCGCACCCTCGCGCACCACGTTGGCGTCGGCACGCTCGCCCAAAGCGAGTTGCAAGGCGTCGATCAAAATGGACTTGCCCGCGCCGGTCTCGCCGGTGAGCACGCTCAGGCCCGATTGAAACTCAAGGTCGAGGCTGCGCACGATCACAAAATCGCGCAAACCCATGGCACGAAGGCTCATGTCCCCCCCTCGTTCCAATGCAGTTTTTTGCGCAAGGTGTCAAAGTAGCTCCAGCCCTTTGGGTGTAAAAAAGTCACCTTGTGCTGAGAACGGCGCACCGTGATGCGGTCGCCGTGCAACAGTTTGGCCAGCGACTGCATATCAAAGTTGGCACTGGCGTCGCGCCCGGCCACCAATTCGACCGCTATTTCGCCTGGGTCGGCCAGCACAATGGGCCGGTTGGACAGGGTATGCGGGGCGATGGGCACCAAGGCCCAGCCAGAAAGGGAAGGGTGAAGCACCGGCCCACCGGCCGACAAGGCATATGCGGTCGAGCCTGTGGGCGAGGCGATGATCAAACCGTCGGCCCGCTGGTTGGCCACAAAATGGCCATCCACCTCGACCCGCAACTCGACCATTCCAGAGGTGGCACCCCGGTTGACGACCACATCGTTCATGGCCAGGGCGTCGAACACGCAAACCCCATCGCGCCAAACTTTGGCGTGCATGAGGGGGCGGTGATCGACCTCGTACAGACCCTCCAGCATGGGGGCGAGGATGGCCTGGTAGCCCTCCAAGGCGATGTCGGTGATAAAGCCCAGGCGCCCTTGGTTGATGCCAATCAGGGGCACCCCTGCGGCGGCCAGGCGGCGACCAAAGCTGAGCATGGTGCCGTCGCCGCCCACCACCAGGGCCAAATCGCACTGTTTGGCAATGCCTTCGACTTCCAGCATGGGGTGGCCCTGCATCCCCGTGTGGCTGGCGGTTTCTTGCTCCATGCAGACGCTGCAACCCAACCCGGTCAGGAAGCTGGCGATGTCTTGCAAGACATC
>RFXS01000090.1 GCA_009921465.1 Betaproteobacteria bacterium | reverse complement strand
TGGTGCGCGCGCGCACCAAACCCGTGCTGCGCTGCCCCGACTTGCGGCCATGGCCCATGCGACACTGCCCACCTCATCGCAACAGGGGATCTTCAATGGGCATGTTTCATAACCGGGTGGCTTGGGTCCATGGGGCTGCGGGTGCTGTGGGCTTGGCCTGTGCGCAAAGCCTGGCTCAGGCTGGGGCCACCGTGGTTTTGTCAGGGCGCGACGCGGCCAAATTACAAACCGCGTTGCAGCAAGTCAGCGGTAACGCGCACGCTGTGTGCGTGGACATCAGCGAGCGCGATGGCGTGTTTGCTGCGGCCGATGCCATCGAACGCGAGCACGGTCACATTGACATCTTGATCAATTCAGCGGGCGTGAACCCCCGTCAGCGGCATTGGAAGGACTTGTCATATGAGGACTGGCAAAACTCGGTGGATGTCAACCTGACGGGTTTGTTCAACACCTGCCAGGCCAGTTTGCGGGGCATGCGCGTTCGCCGCGACGGGGTGATCATCAACATCGCCTCATGGGCGGGGCACTACGCGGCGTATTTTGCGGGGCCAGCGTATTCCTCCACCAAACGGGCGGTGCTGGCACTGACCGAGACCATCAATATGGAAGAGTGCATCCACGGCATCCGCGCCACGGCCATCTCGCCCGCAGGCATCGACACGCCACTGCTGGACAAGCGCCCCGTGCCACCCACACCGGCCATGCGCGCCACCTTGCTCAAACCCGCCGATGTGGCCCACATGGTCACCCACGTGGCCGGCCTGCCCGCGCATGTGTGCATCAACGACATCTTGATGAGCCCGCGCATGAACCTGCCCTACCTGGGCGAGTTGGAAACCGCCAAGCGGCCTGCCCTGGATGGCCAGGCTCAACACAACGTCAGGGCGGGTTGAACGTTGAGCTTGGCTGCTTTCCATCGGTGAAATCAACGAAGCTGACAGCTTCGCACCATTCAACCCGCTCAATGCCCGCCGCCATTTATGCGCACCATATATTTTTCATCTATTTGTGAGCAGTTGGTAACCCCCATCATCGCCATGTTCCGATCGATCTCGTCATGAAGCAACTGGATGGCATGCATGACGCCGGCTTGACTGGCCACCGCAGCTGCGTAGTTGAAGGGTCGGCCGATGAAGACCATTTTTGCGCCTAGGGCAAGCGCCTTCAAAATGTCAGATCCGCGGCGGAAGCCCCCGTCAACCATCACCGGGTAATGGCTGCCCACCACTTTGACGACACCTTCAAGCATGTCCAGAGGTGCCACGGCCCCGTCGAGCTGTCGCCCACCATGGTTTGACACAATCACCCCATCAGCGCCGCAATTTTTAGCCAAAAGTGCATCCGACACGCTCAATATGCCTTTGATCACAAGATTGCCTTTCCAATGCTTGCGAATGCCTGCCAGATGCTCCCAACTCAGATGCGATGTTCCAGCAAAGTCATTCGCAACTTTGGCGGACAAAATGGGAGATCCCCGCGTTGCAAATAAATTTTCAAAATGCGGCATGCCGTCACAAACAATGGTTCGCAGCAATGTGTTCAGCAACCAGCGCGGCCTGGTGACCCCATCCCACGCGAGGCCAAAGCTGGGACGCAGGGGGACACCAAATCCCGATCGAGCACTATTTTCTCGATTGGCATGAACTGGAATGTCAACCGTAATCACCAGGGTTTTGAAGCCTGCATTTGCCACACGGTCCATCAGTGCCTCCATCGCAGGCCATTGGCTTGGCAGATAGGCTTGAAACCAGGTGCGGGGGCTTTCCATGGCAACCATCTCCATGGGCATCAAAGAGGCGCCACTCATGATGGACACGATACCGGCCTGGCTGGCAGAGTTTGCCAGCACCTGATCGCAACGGTAAGTCGAAAGTGCGTTGATCCCCATGGGGGCAATGCCAAACGGAGAGGTGTATTTTTCCCCAAACAGTTCCACCACCTGCGAGCGTTGCGACACGTCCCGCAGCACGCGGGTCACAAAACCATGATTGCGCAATGCCGCCCAGTTATTCTGGAAGGACTGACCATCCTCGGCGGCACTTGATATATAGCCAAAGATCGGTCTGGGCAAAAGGCGCCGTGCTTGTTCCTCGAAATCATTGAGCGACAAAATTTGACCCAAGATGCGCGGCGGTTTGCCTGATGCCCGGCGTCGAAGGTACTCTTGACCATTTCGTTCAAAAAAGTTCATCGGGAATCCCATTGAAATGCCTTGGCCTTCAATCAACCTTCATTGACACGGGCACCCAAATCTGACTGGATTGCATGGATCCATCGGATGTGTGGGCAGAACACCTACTCTCTGATGCCAACAGTGGGGCCCGTATCCGTTTTGCGAACGATGGGCACAAGCATGGTGATCAGCACAAACATCCCGGTCAGCGCTTTCAGATCAGAGGGCCTCAATCCCAACGCCAAGACAAATCCAATCACTTGAAAGTAGATAAAAGCCCCCACTACCGGCGCAAGGAGTTGACGTTTTATCGATTGATTACCCAACAATGCCTCACCCAGAATGACCGCAGCCAAACCGTTGATGAGCACGCCAAAGCCCAAATTGACATCGGCAAAACCTTGTAGCTGTGCTTGTAAGGATGCCCCGAGTGCCGTGAGCGCACCGCCTATGGCCAAGCCCCAGGATGTGTAACGTGCCACATCAATGCCCTGCGCCTTTGCCATGGGAACGCTGGCCCCAACTGCCCGCATCGCCATGCCCGCCTGCGTTTGAAAAAAGAAATAGAGCAAAACTGTGACCATGGCCACAAGCAACCCAAGCAGCAAAATTTGGTTGTATTGATTCACGGAATTTTCACCAAACATCAAGCTGAAAACGCTGGGGTGGCTGAACAACGCAATATTGGGCTTGCCCATGATTCGGACATTGATGCTAAATAGGATGGTCAAAACGATGATGCCGCACAGCATGGTATTGATGCGCAACCAGCGATGAATCGATGCCGTTGCCATGCCTGCAAGTGCCCCTGAAAAAACAGCCACCATCGTGGCCCCAATCGGAGAAAAATCCAACTCCAGACACGCCGCAAGTGCGCATGCCCCAAGTGGAAAACTGCCCTCACTTGTGAGATCGGGAAAGCTCAGGATCCGCAACGGAATCATGATGCCCAGGGCCACGAGCGCGTAAATCAAGCCCTGGATGATGTTGACCGGCAGCAGCGAAACGAATAGATCAATGACACCCATATCAGGCCGCCAAAGATTGCGGGTCATGGGGCAAATGGAACCGCTCGACCAAGTCATGCAGGGTGAGCGCATCTTTTTCTTTGCCAGCCACATCCAAAATAATTTGCCCTTCGCGCATCATGATCAAGCGGTTTCCATATTTAATGGCTTGGTGCATGTTGTGCGTGACCATCAGCGTGGTCAAGCTCTCTTGCTCGATGACATTGGCCGTTGCCTCCATGACAATTTCAGCCGTGCGTGGATCGAGCGCAGCGGTATGCTCATCGAGCAACAGCAACTGTGGCACTTGCAGCACAGCCATTAGCAACGAAAGAGATTGACGTTGCCCCCCGGACAGCAGCCCCACTTTGACATCCATCCGACTTTCCAGCCCCAACCCAAAAGACGATAAGCGTTGCCGATAAATTTCTTTTTTGGCGCGGGGCAAGCCCGGCATCAGCCCCCGAATTTTGCCGCGCTGGTCTGCCACGGCTAAATTTTCTTCTATGCTGAGGGTGCTTGCAGTGCCGATGCGCGGGTCTTGGAACACCCTGGAAATCCATGTGGCTCGTTCATGGGTTGGCAGCGTCGTGACATCTAAGCCGTTGACATGGATACTGCCCTCGTCCACGAAAACTTCGCCTGCAACGGCATTTAATAAAGTTGACTTTCCTGCACCATTACCCCCGATCACAGTGGCAAAGTCGCCGGCTTGCAAAGTCAAGTTGACGCTATCGAGCGCGATGCGTTGATTGGGTGTGTCTTTATAGAAGGTTCGCCGAAGTTTGCTGATGGCCAATTTAGACGGCGGGCTCATTCGAACACACATTTACAGTCTTTGAACTCGGCAGGTACCTGCAGGTTAGATTTTTTCAAAAGTTCCGCATTAAAACTGGCAATGTGATCCGTGGCAACCGGCCAATAAACTGGTATCTGCGAAGTCCGCTTACCGCCCATGATCTCAATCGCCATGTCTGCAGTTTTTCCACCAATGCGCTCCCAATCGACACCAAAGGAAGCCAGCGCCACGCGCTGTTTAACGGTTTGTGAATTGACCGTGACCAGCGGTACGGAAATCTGGTTAGCGGCAGCAGCAACAGCTGGAACTGCCGGCTGAAGCAGATTGGAAGGAATGAGGAAAATGGCGTCTGATCCGCGCAGCGACTGTACGCGTGGCCCAATATCAGAGCTTGAATCAACGGCCACCTTGCGGATTTGATAACCCAGTTGCTTGGCTGCGGCCTCCGCAGTTTCTACGGCAGAGACATCGCCATCATCACCAGGGTTAAACGGCATGCCGATGGTCTTCAATGTCGGAATCAGCCTGCCCATGAACTTGAAGGTGGCAACATAATCATTTTTATTGGAGGTGCCCGTCATTTGCTCGCCACCTTGCGTTCGGCTGGGAACCAATTTGGCCAGCACCGGATCGCCCAAGCCACTGAAAAGAAACGGTATGTTTTTGTTTTTTATAACAGTCTTTGCCGCCTGAGCCACAGGCGTATTCATGGTCACGATCATGTCGGGCCCCATGGCTTCAATGACGTTGAGCAGTTGGCTGATCAGCGCCGGATTGAAGGCCACATCCTGCTGCACATAACGGATATTTTTACCTTCGACATAACCAGACTTGGTCATGCGATCTTTGAAACCATCGACTTGAGATTGCAACGCAGGATGCGGACCGAACAGGGCGAATGCCACAAAAAATGGTTTTTGCTGCGCATGACTGATTGGCGAAAGCAAACAAGCCATGGTCAATAAAGATGCTTTGAGGATGGGTCCGCAAAGTTTAGAAACCCAATGGCGGGCTGTTTGGATTAAATTATTCAACATGTTCTCCTCGTTCATGCGGTTGTCTAAAACATTGACTGCCAGCGCAGTCATGGCCTGGTCGGTGGGGCAAAACCAGCACAGCGTTCTGATTTTGAACTTTGCTTTCCCTTTTGTTTAAATAATATAAATGGATCGTAATTTTATAAAATCTATTTGGCAAGGCGTTTTTTTAGGGGAATACCCTGGGGTTTGGCGCAGGTCACGCTCATGAACCTGCCCTACCTGGGCGAGTTGGAAACCGCCAAGCGGCCTGTGGTTTAGTGTGGTGCCATTTGTCGCCACCTGCTTGTTGGGCGGCGAAGTTTTCATGGTGACCGGGTCGGTCCGGTGGCCTGCTTCTCAGCGCCCATGTGTTGGCGAAAAGCCAATGGCGTCTTATCCACGCTTTTGCGGAAAAACTTCACGAAATTGGTCGCGTCCTCAAAACCCAATGCGTGGCCAATGACCTGTACCGACAAGTTGGTGTGGGCCAGCAAACGCTTTGCCTCCAGCACCAAGCGCTGATTGATCACGGCCTTGGCCGGCAACCCAACAGCTGTCACGCAAACACGGCTCAGGGTTTTTTCCCCCATCCCAAGGGCCTTTGCATAGTGCTGGACTTGGTGTTGTTGGGCAAAGTCGGCCTCCAACATTTTGCGAAAGCGCCGGAAATGGGCACGCCGACCATTTGGCGGCACGCCGGCTGCGGTCTCAGGTGTTTGCCACATCGACAACCGCAACAGCGTGCTTGAAAGCTGCAAGCGCAGCAACGCATTGCGCAAGGCCACAGGGGCTTGCAAGTTGCTGTCCTGCTGCAACTGTTGCAAGCTGGCGCTGAGCCATTGGTGCTGCTCGGCGTGGAGGGCATGGATGCTGGCCAAGTCTTCAAGGCGGCTTTGCAGGTCAAATTCGTCTGGCGCTGGCTGCGTCCCCGCTGCAAACAGACTGTCTGGGCGAAACACCAGCATCCACCCAGACCAAGGGCTTGAGAAGTCATAGCGAAACACCTGGCCAGGGCGCACCAACAACCAATTTGTGGCTTGCATCTCGCAAGTGGAAAAATCAACCATCGGAACGGTTCGCCCCTCATGCACCCCGATAAGCCGGTAAAAGTCAGCCCGCTGCAGCTTTTGGAAGTGCTCTGCCGTGCCACGCTTGCGCAAATCCACTATAGACAAGGCCTCCACA
>RFXS01000089.1 GCA_009921465.1 Betaproteobacteria bacterium | reverse complement strand
AGACCTGTGCAGGGATGGCTTGTTCTATGGCGGCCTCGACAGTCCATCGCCCTTCGCCGGAGTCCTGAACATGCCCCGAAAATGCAGAAAGTTGGGGATCTTGGGCCAATGCGATGGCGCTCAAGTCGAGCAACCAAGATGACACCACACTGCCGCGCCGCCAAACTTCCGCGATATCGGCCAAGTCCAAGTCGTACCTGCGGTCGGCGGGAATGTGGGCCTGACCCACGCCATTGAGTATGTCAAAACCTTCCGCGAAGGCTTGCATCAATCCATACTCAATGCCGTTGTGAACCATTTTGACAAAGTGACCTGAACCCACCGGACCCGTGTGCAAGTAGCCCAAATGGGCCGTGGATTGCAAACCCTCTCGACCTGGGGTCACAGGCACCACCCCCTGACCAGGCGCAAGGTCTCGGAAAATGGGCTCAAGTCGCTGGAATGCTGACAATGCGCCCCCCACCATCAGGCAATACCCACGATCCAAGCCCCAAACTCCACCACTGGTTCCCACATCCATGTAGTGGATTCCCAAGGGGGTAAGGTCTTTTGCACGCCGCACATCGTCTTTGTGGTTGGCGTTGCCCCCATCGATCAAAATGTCCCCGCTCTGCAACAAGTGCCTCAAGGCAAGAACCATGTTTTCAGTGATTTCCCCTGCTGGCAACATCATCCACACCGCCCTGGGGGAAGGTAGTTGCCTCAACAAATCGGGCAAATCGTGCGCACCATGGGCACCCTCTTTGACCAAGGCCTCGATGCTGCTCATTTGGGTGTCGTAGACCACACAGGTGTGGCCTTTGCGCATCAGGCGACGCACCAAATTGCCACCCATCTTTCCCAAGCCGATCATGCCGATATGCATTATTTAACTCATTTAAAGAATTGGGAGACACTTTAACGGCAAATTGACATTGCCCCAAAAGACAAAAGGGTTAGCAGATGAACTCTACTAACCCTTTGTAACTTTGGTCGGCGTGGCGGGATTCGAACTCGCGACCCCTTGCACCCCATGCAAGTGCGCTACCAGGCTGCGCTACACGCCGAAGTGGCAGATTATACCGATCTTATGCATGCGCCTCACTGAGCAACTCGCGTATTTCAAACAATTCCCGGCGCAGAAGAAACAAACGTTTCGAGCCCGTGCTTTCAGATGAGGATGGTGTCAATCCCCAGCCCTCCAAATGCGGCGCAGAGGCGATCAAATTGGCTGCAGGCGTCTCATGGTTGACTGCATTTTCATCGTCATCTAACTTGAACTCATGGCTGATCTCTTGCAATCGGTTGCGAGCCCCACTGATGGTGAAGCCTTGCTCATACAACAAGCCCCGAATACGGCGAATCATCAAGACTTCGTGATGCTGGTAATAGCGTCGATTTCCGCGCCGCTTCATGGGGCGCAATTGGGTGAACTCTTGTTCCCAATAGCGCAACACATGGGGCTTGACCGCACACAGGTCACTCACTTCACCAATGGTGAAGTAGCGTTTGGCAGGAATGGGTGGCAGTGCGGTTTCCATGGACAGATGAGTAAGGCGAAACCAAGGTTACCCCAAGCGCACCGAAAAGATAAGAGGGAAAGATCAAAAAAAGCTGTAAACCGCCACTATCCGTAAAATTTATTCAATGGACTTGGGGTTTTCACCCTGAATGAGGTCTTTTAATTTATGGCTGGCATGAAAAGTGACCACCCTGCGCGCCGCAATGGGTATCACTTCACCGGTGCGCGGGTTGCGTCCGGGCCTGGCTGACTTGGTGCGAATTTGAAAATTTCCAAAACCAGATATCTTGACGTCATTGCCATCGACCAAACTCTGGGTGATGAGGTCGAAGAACGCCTCGATCATGTCCTTGGATTCACGTTTGTTCAATCCAATTTGCTGGTAGAGCATGTCTGCCAACTGCGCCTTGGTCAAGGCCGGCGTTTCAAGACTGTCAACAGAAATTTCCATGGAATCCTCCAGTATTAGCGCAGTCGCGCATTCAATGCGCTGGTCAAGGAAGAGAGCACCATATCCACCACTGACTGTATTTGCTCTTCGGTCAAAGTGGCCTCGTCACTGCCCAAAGTCAACCGAATGGCCAAGCTTTTTTCCTCTGAAGTCATGCCTGCGGATGCTTGCGCCGGTCGATAAACGTCAAAGAGCACCGCATCCTTAAGCACACCCTGGGTTGGCGTGGATAAAACGGCTTGCATCAACTGGTGGTGCGTGACATGTTGCCCCACAATGATGGCCAAATCACGCTCCACCACGGGAAATTTTGACACTGGCTTGAATTGAACCATGTCCAATGACAAGGTGGGATCAAGAGATAACTCAAACAAAATGGGGGCTTGACTCAAGCCCCAAGACTGTCGGTGTCGCGGGTGCAGTTCCCCCACGTGGCCGATCACCTGACCGCGCAATGAAATGGCTGCGCAACGCCCAGGATGTAAAGCCGGATGCTCAGCAGCTTGGAATTGCGCAACCAATGGAGAAAGCAAGGCTTGAAGGTCGGCCTTGACATCAAAGAAGTCAAGTTCAGATTCTTTGACGCCCCATTGAGCAGGAGAGTTGGGGCCATAGGCAATGGCTGCGATGTGCATGGGTTGATCAAAGCCTTCAACCGTTGTGTCGGTATGGGCTATTTGGGCATTTTTTCGAAACACTCGGCCCATTTCAAATACACGCACACGATCGGCGCGCCGATCCAGGTTGAACTTCAAAACTTGAAGCAATGAACCCATGAGGGAGGACCTCATCACGTCCATGTTGCTGGCAATGGGATTGAGCAATCGGATGGGATCTGGGTTGGCAGCCAGCTCAGACTCCCACGCCAGCGGGACAAAGCTGAAGTTGATGGTCTCTTGGTAACCCAGGGCCGCCAAGTTGCGGCGAACCGTGTGCGGACTGCGTTTTGATTCGGGCCGCAGCTTGGCAAAAATAGGCGCGTTGGGAGGGGACGTTGGCAACTTATCAAAGCCAACCATGCGGGCGACCTCTTCAATCAGGTCTTCTTCGATTTGCAAATCAAACCGATGACTGGGCACCGCCACCGTGATTTCACCCTTGTCGATGGTGCAATTCAAGCCCAACGATTTCAAAGCAGACAAACATTGATCTTCACCCAACGGCATGCCCAGTACTTTGGCTGCGCGCGCCACGCGCATGCACACAGGTTTGGGTTGGGGAAAATTGGGTTGCTGATCATCAATGGGCCCACACAATGTGTCATGTGTGCCACAAATATCCAGTATCAACTGGGTGATACGCTCAATGTGTTCGACCGTGTGGCTTGGGTCCACGCCGCGTTCAAATCGGTGACCGGCATCGGTAGAAAAGTTAAAGCGACGCGAACGACCAGCAACAGATTTGGGCCACCAAAAAGCCGCTTCGATGTAAATGTGGCGGGTGTCATCACCCACGGCAGTGGCATCCCCGCCCATGATGCCGGCGAGGGACTCAACTTGATGGTCATCGGCAATGACGCCTACTGTTTCATCGACCTCAATGGTTTGGCCGTTGAGCAGTTTGAGGTTTTCTCCTTTGCGCCCCCAGCGCACTTGTAAACCACCTTTGATTTTTTCAAGATCAAAAATATGCGTTGGCCGTCCCAATTCAAACATCACATAGTTAGAGATATCGACCAAAGGGCTCACACTGCGCTGCCCACAACGCGACAATCGATCCACCATCCATGCTGGGGTTTGCGCTTTTGGATTGACAGAGTGCATCACACGACCAGAAAAGCGCCCACATAAATCAGGTGCAGCGATGGTCACGGGCAAAATTTGTTCAATGGTGCAAGGCAAGACAGGGTAAGTCGGGTCCACCAGGGGGGAACCCGTCAGCGCAGAGAGTTCGCGCGCGACACCTTGTATGCCCAAACAATGGGCCAGGTTGGGCGTGAGTTTGAGGGTGAAAAGCACATCGTCCAATTGCAGACTTTGCCGAATGTCTTGACCCACCTGGGACTGAGAGTCCAACTCCAACAAACCACCGTGTTCTTCATTGAGTTGAAGTTCACGCGAGGAACACAACATGCCCTGGCTCTCAACGCCTCTGATCTTGCCCAATTTAATGGCAAAAGGATTACCGTCCTCACCGGGGGGTAACAAAGCTCCAACCAATGCGCACGGGACTTTGATGCCCACCCGTGCGTTGGGTGCGCCACACACAATCGACAAGGCTTGAGCTTGTCCCACGTCAACCTGACAAACACGCAAACGATCTGCATTGGGATGGGGTTGTGCATCCAAAATCAGACCGACCACCACACCCGTAAAAGGGGGCGCAACCGGTCGCATGTCTTCTACCTCCAAACCAGCCATGGTCAGGGTATCAGCCAACGCCTGGGTATTGATTGGGGGGTTGCAAAACTCTCGCAACCAAGACTCTGGAAATTGCATATATCGTGGATGCTT
Source organism: Betaproteobacteria bacterium (assembly GCA_009921465.1). GTDB lineage: Bacteria > Pseudomonadota > Gammaproteobacteria > Burkholderiales > Burkholderiaceae_C > Limnohabitans. The sequence continues at coordinate 1,891 of RFXS01000089.1, read as the reverse complement.
TAACGAAATTGGCTTAAGAAACGAATGTCACCATCAAAGAATAAACGCAGATCATTGACTCCGTAGCGAAGCATGGTCAACCGATCGGGTCCCATGCCAAAAGCAAAACCCATGTATCGCTCGGGGTCCAAACCCATGTTGCGGACCACCTGCGGATGCACTTGACCAGAGCCGGCCACCTCCAACCAGCGACCAGCCAAGGGGCCGCTGGGAAATTGAATATCAATTTCTGCGCTGGGTTCGGTGAAAGGGAAAAAACTGGGCCGAAAGCGCAAGACCAAATCTGCGGACTCAAAAAACGTACGGCAAAAATCTGTGAACACCACTTTGAGGTCTTTAAAGCTGATGTTTTCGCCAATCCACAAACCCTCGCATTGGTGGAACATGGGGGAATGGGTGGCATCGCTGTCGACCCTGTAGGTTCGACCAGGTGCGATCACACGAATCTCCGGCATGGCCTGGCCCGCATCCAGTAACGCCTGATGGCGCTTGACATGGCTCACAGCGTGCCGAATTTGCATGGGACTGGTATGGGTTCGAAGCAGACAACCACCTTCGACATAAAAAGTGTCATGCATGGACCTGGCCGGGTGACCTTGCGGCGTGTTCAATGCGGTGAAGTTATACCAATCGGTCTCAATTTCAGGGCCTTGTGCAACCTCAAAGCCCATAGAGTCAAAAATTTGCTCGATCCGCTCCAGCGTCAAACTGACTGGATGCAGTCCCCCCGGCGGACGCAGTCTGCCGGGCAAACTCACGTCCAAAGATTCGGCCTTGAGTTGGTAAGCCAACTCATCATCGGCCAGCGCTTGCCTGCGCTGCCCCAAAGCCAATTCAACCGCTTGTTTGGCCAGATTGATCGCAGCGCCTTGGACCTTTTTTTCCACCGGACTCAGGGTTGCCAAACCTTTCATCAGTTCGGTGACGAGTCCTGTTTTGCCCAAAAACCGGGCTTTGGCGTTTTCCAAGTCGGCTTGCGTGTGAGCGTCTGCAAAAGCCGTTTGTGCAGACATCACCAAAGCATTCAGGTCGTTCATTTGAGCGCAGGCGTTTTGATTGAGCCAGGGACCATCAACTGGCCCTGGCCTAGAAAAACAAACCCGGTCCACCTGCTCATCAGGTGCAACCGGGTAATGACATCAAGCCGCTAATTTGGCTTTGACTTGCTCAACAATGTGACCAAAAGCCGCTTTGTCGTGAACCGCCAAATCGGCCAGCATTTTGCGGTCGATCTCTATCGCAGCCTTTTTAAGTCCATTGGCAAATTGGCTGTAAGTCATACCCAATTCACGTGCAGCCGCATTGATACGGGCGATCCACAGCTGGCGGAAAACACGTTTTTTGGCTCTGCGATCTCGATAGGCATATTGCCCGGCTTTCATCACCGCTTCTTTGGCAATGCGGAATACATTGCCGCGGCGACCGCGGAAACCTTTGGCTTGGGCCAGTACTTTTTTGTGACGGGCGCGTGCCGTCACTCCACGTTTTACGCGAGGCATTTCATTTTCTCCTTGTTCGTCTGATCACAGCCCAGCAAAGGGCAACATTTGAGCCATGTGACCCATATTGGTCTCATGAACTGCGACCGAACCACGCAAGTGGCGCTTGTTTTTGGTGGTCTTCTTGGTCAGGATGTGACGCTTGAAGGCTTGACCGCGCTTGACGGTGCCACCGGGACGAACACGAAAGCGCTTTTTGGCGCTGCTTTTGGTTTTCATTTTGGGCATGGAAATGCTCCTTTTCTCATTGTGCTCGTGAGGCGTTTGCAACCTTCGCAAACTTGATGGCCCCGAGCCACTGGTGCATCCCCAACCTGGGTCAGGGATGCTCTGGCAAGGATCGGAAAGCGACCGATCCCGTCAGTTTCAGGCTGAGACTGCCGCGGCAGTCT
>RFXS01000088.1 GCA_009921465.1 Betaproteobacteria bacterium | reverse complement strand
GGCCCGATGGCGTGCTGATCAGGTAGGGCTGCTCGTCGTTCATGTAGTCACAGAAAAACTGCAGGCCTTGCTCGGCCAGCAAGTCGGGCGTGTTGGGTGTGCTGCGCAGCGACGAAGACAACCAGCCTTTGGCCTTGCGCCCCACGGTCTTTTCGTACACGGCCAAAGTGGCGGCGATGAGTTGGCGCTCTTTTTCAATGTCAAAGGTGTAGCGGGTCAGCAACTCGCCTTGCTCGTAGTTGTGGGCCACGATCTCCCAGTTGCGGGCGTTGGCGTAGGCCACGATCTCAGGGCGCTCCAGCGCCGTCTTGGCGTTGATGGTGATGCCAAAGCGCGCGCCCATCTCGTCAAACAGTTTGAACATGCGCCACACGCCCACGCGCTGGCCGTATTCGCGCCAGGTGAAGTTGGGAAAGTCCGCCACATTGCCGGGCAGGGAATCGGGCAGCATGGGCGGACCACCGGCGTAGTAAGGCTCGGTGGTGTCTTTGGTCAAGTCCCAGTACTCGCAATTCATGGTGATGATGACCGCCAGCTTTTTGCCATGGGGCCAGCGCAGGGGCTTTCGGTTGATCATCGGTGACCAGGGATAGTGCATGCAAAACTCCTTTTAAACTCGGGCTGAAGTGGTTTGGCCTGTTCAGGCCAAACGGGGTGACGAAAAATTGTGGCGCTTATGCGCCCACGTACCAAAGGCATCAACATGAAAACGCAGCAACTCGGGCAGTTCACCATCGATCGGGTCACCGAATACGAAGGCGCGTTTGCACCGCTGAAAAACATTTTGCCTGGCATCACGCAGGCCGACATCGACGCCCATGCCAGTTGGCTGCGGCCGGCCTACTTGGACGAACAAGACCGCACCATCATGTCGTTTCACAGCTACCTGATCCAAACCGGGCGTCACCGCATTTTGGTCGACGCTTGTGTGGGCAATGACAAAGAGCGGGTGCACCGACCGGGCTGGCACCACGCCCAGTTCCCTTATCTGCAATCGCTGGCGCAGACCGGCGTCGCGCCCGAAGAGATTGATTTTGTGTGTTGCACCCACATGCATGCCGACCATGTGGGGTGGAACACGCGGTTGCAAGACGGGCGATGGGTGCCCACCTTTCCCAATGCGCGTTATGTGTTTGCCCAGACCGAATACAGCCATTGGGAGAAAACACACCGCGAAGCCCTGGCCCGGGGCGAGCCCTCGCCCAACCACGGCTCGTTTGCCGACAGCGTGCTGCCGGTGGTGGACGCAGGCCGTGCACTGATGGTGAAAGATGATTTTGAATTCGAGCCGGGCCTGTACTTGGGTGCCGCCCACGGCCACACCCCGGGCAACTGTGTGCTTCACGCCCACAGCCAAGGGCGGCGCGCGGTGTTCAGTGGCGACATCTTGCACACCCCGGCGCAACTGATCAACACCGACTGGTCGTCCAACTTTTGCTTTGACCCGCTGGCCTCGGCCCAGGTGCGCAAAAAATTGGTGCACGACATTGCCGATACCGACACCTTGCTCATGACCGGGCACTTTCCCACCCCTGTGGCCGGGCGTGTCGTCAGCCATGGCGACCACTTTCGTTTTGCGGGCGCAGACCCGCTGGCCACTTGACAGCTTGACGGGCGTCACAGCAGGCCCAGCATGATTTGGCTGTTCTCCACCATGGCCTTGGGTCGGGTGGAGATGATGTGGGCTTGGGTGCGCATCTTGGCCAGCAAGGGGTCGCGCGCGCGCAAGGCTTCAATGATTTCCAGGTGTTGCTGGTTGGAGCGTCGCACCGACACCTCGCCCGGCCAGTTGTGGTTTTTCATTTGCACCAAGGGCAGCTCAATGAGTGGCTTGGCCAAGGCATTCAATCGCACCGAGCCACTGGCGCGCAGCATCACGCCATGAAACTGGTTGTTGCTGGCTTGGAACTGCGCAAACAACTGCTCGTTGTCCAAGTCGGCGCGCAACAAGCCTTCGATGTGCGCGCAAATGTGGTCCAGCTCTTCAATGTCTTCGGGCTTGGCATGCAAGGCGGCCAAAGCGCTGGCATGCCCCTCCAAGGTGGCGCGCAGTTGGAAAATTTCTTCGATCTCGGCCATCGACAACTCGGCCACAAACGTGCCACGGCTGGGCTCGCTGCGCACCAACCCATCGGAGGCCAAGCGGCGCAGGCTGTCACGCACCGATGTGCGTGAGACACCCACCCGCTGTGCCAATTCCTCTTCGATCATGCGCTGCCCAGGCTGATAGGCGCCCGACAGGATCAGGCTGCGGATGGATTGGTAGGCGTGGTCGCTGGCGCGGGTCATGTGGTTCAAAGCTTGGGCGCAATTGTGTACAAATTTCCTTGGACAAAAGGCCATCAAAACCAAATACAAGGGTAAATACTGAATAAAACCATTGATTAAGACTAGAAATAAAAGGAATTTGGATGAAGAATCCATCTTGGCTCAAATGATTGTGTACATTTTGAGTCTTTCTCACCATGAAAAGAGGTTTCCCTTGGGTCAAGCACATGTGATGATTGCGGGCGCTGGCCCGGTGGGTATGGTCAGCGCCTTGGTATTGGCCCGCGCGGGCGTGCAGGTGACGCTGGCCGAATCGGCCCCCGCCTTGAGCCTGGATTTGCGCGCTTCCACCTTTCACCCGCCCACCTTGGACATGCTCGCCCCACTGGGCCTGACCGATGACCTCATCTCCCAAGGCTTGATTGCCCGCTACACCCAGCAACGCGATCGGCAAGAAGGCTTGGTCGCCGAATTTGACATGGATTTGATCAAGGGCGACACCGACCACCCCTATCGCTTGCAGTGCGAGCAGTGGAAACTCACCCAACTGATCAAGGATCAACTCGACAAAATGCCCCATGTGACCATGCACCTCAACACCAAAGTTGAAGGCGTGACCCAAAACGCCGATGGTGTGACCACTCAATTGAGCACCGATGGCCAGATGCACGAGGTGCGCAGCGACTATTTGATCGGGGCAGATGGTGCTTGGAGCGCGGTACGCAAAAGCCAAAACATCGAGTTCGAGGGCTACACCTACCCCGAGCGCTTTTTGGTGGTCTCGACCGCATTTGAATACGCCAACCATTTGCCCAAGCTCTCTTACGTGAACTATTGCTCAGACCCCCATGAGTGGTGCGTGCTGTTGCGCGTGCCCACGCTGTGGCGCGTGTTGTTTCCCACCAAGGCGGAAGAAACCGACGACGAGGTCATGGGCGACGAGTCTGTGCAAGGGCGCTTGCAAGGCCTTTTGCCCCAACCCGTGCCCTACAAAACTGTGCACCGCACTTTGTACAAGGTGCACCAGCGCGTGGCCAAAAACTTCCGCCACGGGCGCGTGCTGCTCGCGGGCGACTCGGCCCACATCAACAACCCATTGGGCGGCATGGGCATGAACGGCGGCGTGCACGACGCCATGAACCTGTGCGAAAAACTGCTGGGTGTGCTCCAGCAAGGCCACAGCGCAGATGTGCTTGATCGCTACGAGCGCCAGCGCCGCAGCATTGCCATCGAATACATCAATGCCAGCACGGCACGCAACAAAAAAGAAATCGAAGAGCGCGATCCGGTGGCGCGCAAAAAGACCCAAGACGAACTGCGCGCCATTGCCGCCGACCCCAAAGCGGCCAAGGCGTATATTCGAAAAACCTCCATGTTGGACGCCCTGGCGCGCGCAGAGACCATCGCATGAGCAACATTCACCAAGGCATCTCCACCCTCAGTGGCAACCAGCGGCGCGCCCAGTTGCGCGCCAAGATCAAAAAAGGCGAACTCGTTATCGCCCCTGGCGTGTTCGAGATGATCTCGGCCAAGGTGGCCGACCGCATGGGCTTTGACGCGTTGTACATGACCGGATACGGCACGGTGGCCTCTTACTTGGGCTTGCCCGATGCGGGCATCGCCACCTACAGCGACATGGTCAACCGCGTGACGCAATTTGCCAGCATCACCGCCACCCCCATGATTTGCGACGGCGACACCGGCTATGGTGGCTTGCTCAACGTCATGCACACGGTGCGTGGTTACGAAATGGCCGGTGCCTGCGCGATCCAACTCGAAGACCAAGAGTTCCCCAAAAAATGCGGCCACATGCTGGGCCGCCGGGTGGTGCCGGCCGAAGACATGGCGGCCAAAATCCGTGTGGCCGTGCAAACCCGCAACGACCCCAACTTTTTGATCATTGCCCGCACCGATGCGCGCACCACCCATGGCCTGGACGAGGCCTTGCGCCGCGCCGAGTTGTACGCCAAAGCGGGGGCCGACCTGTTGTTTGTGGAAAGCCCCGAGTCGGTGGAAGAGATGGAGCGCATTGGCCGCAGCTTTGACCTGCCCTTGGTGGCCAATATGGTCGAGGGCGGGCGCACCCCGGTGTTGCCGTTTGAACAACTCAAGTCGATCGGCTATGGCCTGGCGATTTTTCCGGCCACCGCCTTTTTGGCTGCTGGCGCGGCCTTCGAGAGTGTGTACAGCACCTTGAAACAAGACCGCTCGACCACCCAGGTGAGCGCGCCGCTGTATGAGTTTCAAAAGTTCTCTTCACTGATGGGTTTTGATTGGGTGTCGGCGTTTGACAAAACCCATGCGTCCAACGAATAAAGGGGTGGCCATGAACCGCGATGAAATTTACCGCCACCAAGGCATGGGCGGCACCTCGGGCATTGGCCAGCGCTGCGGTTTGATCTTGGTGGACTTTGTCAATGGTTTTGTCGACATCGATCAGTTGGGCGGGCCCCACATCGAAGCGGCGGCCAACGCCACCGTGCCCTTGCTGGCGGCCTTTCGCGCCAAGGGTTTGCCGGTGGCCCACACCCGTGTGGTGTTTGAGGCCGACGGGTCCAACTTCAATGTGTTTGCACTGCGCGTCAAGCCCTTGCAAAAATTGACGGAGACCGCACAGGGCTCGCAAATCGTGCCCCAGCTCCAACCGGTGGCCGGCGAGTGGGTCGTGCGCAAGCAAACCGCGTCGGCGTTTTTCAACACCGGCTTGGCCGATTGGCTGCACCTCAAAGGCGTGGACACGGCCATCATCGTGGGCTGCACCACCAGTGGCTGTGTGCGCGCCAGTGTGGTGGATTCGATGCAACACAACTTTCGCACCGTGGTCATCAGCGACTGCGTGGGCGACCGCGCCATCGAGCCGCACGACGCCAACCTGTTTGACATGCAGCAAAAGTATGCGGATGTCATGACGCGCGACGAATTTTTGGCACAACTGAAATAAGGAGACACACCATGGCCGACCATCTGGGCTACCGCAAAAAACTGGGCACCTTGGGCCCGTCCACCAACACCATCGTACAGCCCGACTTTGACGACCTGCGCCCGGTGGGGGTGACCAACCACTACAGCCGCATCGCCATCCCCAACAACCCGGTCAATGACAACGAAAGCTTTTTAAAACTGGTCGACAACATCAACAAAGCCACCGTGGAAGCGGTGGACACGCTGACCTCGTGCGAGATCGATTACCTCGTCATGGGCATGTCGGCGGCCACCTTTTGGAACGGACGTGACGGTGCCGAAAAATATTTGAAGATGATGACCGAGCGCGCCGGTGTGGGCGTGTCTTGCGGCTCGTTTGCCACCGAGGCGGCGCTCAACACCTACAAGGTCAAGCGCATCGCCTTCATGTCACCGTACTTCGAGGTGGCCAATGAACAAGTGAAACGCTTCTACCAAGACTGCGGCTTTACCGTGGTGCGCGATATTTGCTTTCACCGGCCCAGCCCGGTGCAAATTGCCTACACCACCGATGACATGATGCGCAAAGCCATCTTGGAGCTCAACGGCGACGATGTCGACGCCATTGTGCAGGTGGGCACCAATATGTCGATGATCCGCTTGGCCGCTGCGGCCGAGTTGTTTTTGGGCAAGCCCGTGATTGCCATCAACACCGCCACCTACTGGCATGCCTTGCGCGCTTGCGGCATCCACGATAAAAAGGCTGGCTTTGGCCAGTTGATGGAATTCCACTGAGCTCGGCGCCTCTCGCGCAGGGTCAGAGCGCTGGGCAAGGCCTGGTCAATCCCCCCTTCGCCATCACGCCCCTGCGGGCGTCGTGGCCAGGCGCATGAGGGATGCGGTTCGCCATGACAAGAAAACACTTATTCAAAGCACCGCTTGGCGGTACAGGCCTGCAAAACGGTGGGCTTGCCACCCTTGCAGGGCCACTGCTGCTGGCCTTGGCCCTGTGGATGGGCATGGGCGTGTGCGCCGCGCAAAGTGCTTTTCCGCAACGCCCCATCCGCTTGATCGTGCCGGTCGCTGCGGGGGGCGGCGCCGACATGGTGGCGCGCATGGTCAGCGAAAAAATGGCGCACAAACTGGGCGTGCCCATCGTGGTAGAGAACAAGGCCGGTGCTTCAGGGTCCATCGCGGCCATGGAGGTGGCCAAAGCCGCGCCCGATGGCCACACCTTG
>RFXS01000087.1 GCA_009921465.1 Betaproteobacteria bacterium | reverse complement strand
TAATCCAGAATTAGGGTTATTAAGTTTTTTTTCAACTTCTCTATAAGGCACATACAAATTTGTTAAGGTGTTTTGAGCCTCTGTGTTTAAAAAATACAGAGAATTCTTAATATATTTCTGATCTGTTATCAGGTCTCCTGCTTTTGTTTTTTCCCAAGTTTCCGTATCTTCAGGGTGGTTAAACTGTTGCTTTAACCAAACAGTAAGTTGCTTACCGGAGTTGAAATTTTTAACTGTTGGCATTGCCGTTTGCAGTTTAGCCAGTAGGGTTTCTTTATTTTGCTTTAGCTGTGTTATTAGGTTCTTGTGAGCCAGTGCATCAAAAGACATACCTGTAAGTTCAATATCTACGATTGCTTTTTGTGCGTCGCGAGTGTTTACATAACCTGCCATGCATTCAGTTTGCTCTAGCTCTTTGTGTAACTCTTTCCATAGAGCAAAAGTATAATAAGCATCCTGAGCTGCGTAAGCGTATTGTTTTGTGGTTAATTCTGCACTCCAGTCTGCCTTTTGGTAAGTTTTATCAAGCTCTACATAAAAATATTTTCTAACAAGAACCGCAAGGGAGGGCATCTTAGTTTCCATAGCCATACAGTGTGCTGCAATCCAAGGCCAATGTGCGTGTCATGCAAATCGACCTGCCCCCCGGTGGGAACACCGATTGGGCGCGTGGCCAAAACACGGTGGACATCAAACGCATCGGCTCAGGCGTTTTGATGCAAACCGCCGACAACCATGTGCTGCAAGCCAGCGACTTGAAGGTGGTGACGCACAAGCAGCCCACGCCGCAACAAGTCGAAGACCTGTTGTTCGCTTGGAAGGTGGCCAAGTTTGTGAAAAGCAACGCCATTGTGTTTTGCCGCGACGGCATGACCATGGGCGTGGGAGCGGGGCAAATGAGCCGCCTGGACTCGGCGCGCATCGCCGCCATCAAAGCCGGTCACGCCAACTTGAGCCTGCAAGGCACGGCCGTGGCCAGCGACGCATTTTTCCCCTTCCGCGACGGCCTGGACGTGGTGGTGGACGAGGGCGCCACCTGCGTCATCCAACCGGGTGGCTCGATGCGCGACCCAGAAGTCATTGAAGCAGCCAACGAGCGCGGTGTGGCCATGGTGTTCACTGGGGTTCGGCACTTCAGGCATTGAGCCGCTGGCATCGTGGCTTGGCTTTGCACAAGCCATCAGCGACAATCTCAACTTGACCACCGCCTCGGAGCCAGCCACATGGAACTCACTGCCGTCTTGACGCCCGCCCACGAAGGCGGATACATCGCACTCAACCCAGAGACGGGTACCACGACCCAAGGTGAGACAGTCGAGGAGGCCGTTTCAAATTTGCGCGAAGCCACTGCCCTATACCTGCAAGAGTTTCCTCTGGTATCGATCGGGCACCCAGTGGTCACCACTTTCAGTATTCCGGCCCATGCCTAAGCTCCCTCGTGTCTCTGGCGCAGAAGCGCTCAAGGCACTTCAGCGGCTTGGTTTTGAGAAGGTACGACAAAGCGGCAGTCATGTCGTTGCACGCAAGGGCTCCAAGGATGCGTCATCCCAATGCACAGCGAACTCAAAGTCGGCACCCTGGCTGGGTTGCTGCGCCAGGCGGACGTATTGCCAGAGGACTTCATCGCCAAGCTTTAGAGCGAGCCTTTCCCCTTCTCCCATCTGACCTACCAGGACATCCCCCCTTTTGAACTTCTCTGAACTGGGCCTGAGCCCTGCGCTGCTGCGCACGGTGGCCAGCATGGGTTTGGCAACGCCCACGCCCATACAAGGGCAAGCCATTCCGGCAGTGTTGCAAGGTCGCGATGTGTGGGCCAGTGCGCCCACAGGGTCGGGCAAAACCTTGGCCTATGCGCTGCCCTTGGTGCAGTTGGTGGGGCAAACGCCCCGACAAACCAATTTCCGCCGACCCATTCGCTGCCTGGTGTTGGTGCCCACCCGCGAGTTGGCGGTGCAAGTGGGCCAGGTCCTGCAACACGCCACCGACACCATGGGCTTGAAGTTGGCGGTGGTCCATGGCGGCGTGTCGATCAACCCGCAAATGATGGCTTTGCGCGGCGGGGCCGACGTGGTGGTGGCCACCACTGGGCGCTTGCTCGATTTGGTGGCGCACAACGCCCTGCGTTTGACGGATGTCCAGCACCTGGTGCTCGACGAGGCCGATCGCTTGCTGGAACTGGGCTTTGCCGACGAGCTGCAAGCCGTGTTGGCCTTGCTGCCTGCGCAGCGCCAAACCTTGTTGTTCTCCGCCACCTTTGCCGACGATTTATCGGTATGGGCCCAACAAGCGCTGCGCGACCCGCTGCGCATGCGCAGCGATGCCATCGAAGCGCTCGATGTGCCCGACATTGCGCAAAGCGCCATCGCTGTAGACGACAAAAAGCGCACCGCATTGCTGCGCCACTTGATCACTGCCCATGGCTGGCAACGGGTGCTGGTGTTTGTGGCCACGCGCTATGCGTGCGCGCACCTGGCCAGCAAGCTGTGCACGGCTGGCGTGCGGGCCAGTGCCTTGCATGGCGATATGTCACAAGGCGGGCGACAAGCGGCCTTGCAAGACTTCAAAGACAGCCGCATCGATGTCTTGGTCACCACCGATTTGGCCTCGCGTGGCATTGACATCGCCTTGCTGCCCGTGGTCGTTAATTACGACCTGCCGCGCTCGGCCGATGATTACACCCACCGCATCGGTCGCACCGCTCGCGCCGGTGCGCAGGGGCAAGCGGTGAGCTTTGTCAGCGCCCAGGCTTTGGCGCATTGGCGCTTGGTCCAAAAACGTGCAGAGGTCCAATTGCCCTTAGAAGTGGTGCCCGGCTTTGAGCCCACCGATGAACCGGTGCCAGCGCCGGGTGTGGGTGGCATCAAGGGCAAGCGGCCCAGCAAGAAAGACAAGTTGCGCGCAGCTTCCACCCAGAGCCCAACATGATGCAAATGAAGTGTCGTGATGGGCAGCGCAAAGCAGTGTTTTTTTTAACACTCAAACAGCTTCCTGATTTGGCAGCAGACGGTCATATTCTTTTTTCACCACGGCATAGCACTCGCATGAGCCTTGCTCCAGCCCTGGGCGGTCTTCGACTTTGATGCGCCCCCGGGTATAGCTGATCAGTCCTGCTTTTTGCAATTGGCCAGCGGCCTCAGTGACGCCTTCTCGGCGCACGCCCAACATGTTGGCGATCAATTCTTGGGTCATCACCAAGTCGGGGCCGGTGAGGCGGTCTAAGCTGAGCAACAACCAGCGGCACAGTTGCTGGTCCAAGCTGTGGTGTCGGTTGCACACGGCGGTTTGGGTCATTTGCGTGATCAGCGCTTGTGTGTAGCGCAGCAGCAGGTGCATGACGGGGCTGGACAGATCAAACTCTTGTTTCAAAAAAGCTGCGCGCAATCGGTAGGCTTTGCCCGCACTTTGGACCACAGCACGGCTGGGTGTGGTGTTGCCGCCCATGAACAAGGAAATACCCACCATGCCCTCAAAGCCGACCACGGCAATCTCCGCCGATGAGCCGTTTTCCAGCACAAACAGCAAAGACACGATGCAGTCTTCGGGAAAATACACATGGGTCATCTTCCCGCTGGACTCGTACAGCACCGTCCCCAAGGGCATGTCCACCCACTCCAGGTGGGGTAACCATCGGGTGAAGACATCTGGTGGCAGGACGGTGAGGAGCTGATTTTTGAATCGCTTTTTCATCTGGTTGCTTGTAAAAACTATTTAGATGCGCATGAATGTATGTGTGTTTGTGGCTTCAATATGTTCGCTACCGAACACACGAGCTCTTCATTCCAACGCCCCCTGAAGGGGACATGTGGGGTGGCGGCTGGGTGGCCAGCTTGGCCGTGCAGGGTCGCGCTGATCAGGCGTTTTTGGCCAGCTTGGGTGTTTGTAAAAACGCCAGTAGTGGAATGGCCGCCAGGGTGAGCCACATCATGGCTTGAAAGTCTTGCACAAAGGCCAACATGGCAGCTTGGCGGGCCACCTGGGCGTCCAGCTGGCTCAAACCCTCCGGGGTGATGATCTGGTGCAGGCCTTGCTCGATGCCCCACTGCAATGCCCAGTTGCCGATGTGAATGTGTTCGGACAAGATGGCGTGGTTGATTTGGGTGCGCGAACCCAAGTAGCTGATGACCGCCGAGATGCCTATGCTGCTGCCCATGTTGCGCACCAGGCTGTACAGCGATGTGCCGTCGTTGCGATAAGCCGCTGGCATGGTCGAGAAGGCCAAAGCCGTCAAAGGCACAAACAAAAACCCCAGGCCCATGCCTTGCAAGATGCCGGTTTGAACCACATCCCAGCTGGTCACATCGGTGGTAAAGCGCGTCATCCAATACAGCGAGGTGCTGGTCAAGACAAGGCCCACGAGCACCAACAAGCGCGCATTGACCCGCCCCGACAAGCGACCCACAACCACCATGGCCAGCATGGTGCCAATGCCGCGCGGGGCCAGCAACATGCCCACGTCCATCACCGGGTAGCCCATCAAGGTTTGCAAAAACGGTGGCAGCAAGGCCATGGTGGTGAGCAAGATCATGCCGACAATGAAGATGAACAACAGGCCTATGCTGAAGTTGCGATCTTTGAAAATGTCGGGGTCGATGAAGGCCTTGGGCTGGGTGTAAATGTGCACGACAAACAGGTACATGCCCAGCGCCCCCAGGCAGGCTTCGGTCACCACCTCGGGGCTGGCAAACCAGTCCAGCGAGTGGCCTCGGTCGAGCATCATTTGCAGCGACCCCAGGCCCAGACACAGCAAGCAAAAACCCAGCATGTCAAAGCGCCGCTCGGGGTCCAGTTCGGTTTCGGGCACAAACGCGGCCAGCCCCAGCCAGGCCAACACGCCCACGGGCAGGTTGATGTAAAACACCCAGCGCCAGTTGTAGTACTCGGTGAGCCAACCGCCCATCGATGGGCCCAAGATGGGCCCGACCATCACGCCCATGCCCCACAAGGCCATGGCCGCGCCGTGGCGTTCGCGCGGATAGGCGTCGAGCAAGATCGATTGCGACAGCGGCACCAAGCAAGCCCCAAACACCCCTTGGAGCAAACGAAACAACACTATTTGCTCCAGGCTTTGGGCCGCACCACACAGCATGGAGGTGATGGTGAAGCCCACCACCGAAGCCATGAAGACGCGTTTGCGTCCCCAGCGTGCGGCCAAAAAACCGGTCAGTGGCATGCAAATGGCCGATGCCACGATGTAGGACGTGAGCACCCAAGATATTTGGTCTTGCGTGGCCCCCATGCTGCCTTGCATGTGGGGCAGGGCCACGTTGGCAATGGTGGTGTCCACCGCTTGCATGATGGTGGCCAGCATCACCGACAAGGTGAGCCAGCCGCGGTGCACCGGTGGGGCGGAGGAGGCAGGGGTGCTCATGCCCACGGCTCAGGGCAGGGCATGGCCCCACAGGCGGCGGCGGTGCTCGGTGTCGATCTCCACATGTGCGCTCATGCCCGAGCGCAGCACGGGCGCGGTGGCACTGGGTTGCAAGGCCAGTCGAACAGCGATGCGTTGGGTCACCTTGATCCAGTTGCCGGTGGCGTTTTGGGCCGGGATGAGAGAAAACTCAGCCCCGGTGGCCGGGCTCAGGCTCTCGACCTGTGCGTCCCACTGCATGTCGGGGTAGGTGTCGATGCTGATCTTGGCGCGTTGCCCGGGTTGGATGAAGGTCAGTTCGGTTTCGGTGAAGTTGGCTTCTATCCACCAGTGATCGGTCACCACCAGCGCCATGGCCAGTGCACCAGCGGCCACAAATTGACCCGGCTTTGGGGGTCGGCTGACGACGCCGGCTTGGGCCGAGCGCACGGTGGTGCGTTTCAAGTCCAGTTGGATTTGTGCCAACTCGGCCATGGCCAGGCGGTAACTGGGGTGGCGCTCGATGGGCGTGTCCAAGCCCCCGCCCAAGGCTTCGGCGATGCGCTTGAGGTCCATCTCCAGCGCCTGCGTTTGTTGTTCGGCCAAGTCGGTGTTTTGCTTGGCGTCGTCAAACTTGGCCGCAGAGATGAAGTTTTTGTCCACCAAGTCACCTTGGCGTTGTTGTTCGCGCTGGGCAAAGCGGTGTTTGGTGCGTGAGAGGGTGATCTCGGCCTGTTTTTCGCGGTAACTGGCTTTGAGGGCTGATAAATCGGTGCGCACTTGCGCCAACCTTGCTTCGGCGCGCGCCAGGTTGTGCTCAAAGGGTGTGGGGTCGAGCACAAACAACACCTGGTCTTTGGCCACGGCTTGGTTGTCTTGCACCATCACCGCCATGACGGTGCCCGTGACCTGAGCGCTGACCGGCACTTTGTCGCCTTTGACGTAGGCGTTGTCGGTGGCAATGAAGCGGCCCCCATGCAGGTAGATGTAGGCCGCACCCACCAGGGCCAGCAGGGGCACGATCACCAGCAACACCCAGCGCAAAACTTTGCGCGGTTTGGGGGCCGATGCC
>RFXS01000086.1 GCA_009921465.1 Betaproteobacteria bacterium | reverse complement strand
TCGGTCTCCCCTGGGAAGCCCACAATAAAGTCGCTGCTCATCGATAGCTCTGGGCGAATGGAGCGCAGTTTGCGAATGGTGCTTTTGTACTCCATGGCGGTGTAGCCGCGCTTCATGGCCATCAAGATGCGGTCCGATCCGTGTTGGACCGGTAAATGCAAGTGGCTGACCAATTGGGGCACTTTGGCATACACGTCAATGAGGCGCTGTGTGAATTCATTGGGGTGGCTGGTGGTGTAGCGGATGCGTTCGATGCCGGGGATGTCAGCCACATATTCAATCAGCAGGGCAAAGTCGGCGATCTCGCTGGTTTGGCCCATCGCGCCACGGTAAGCGTTGACGTTTTGGCCCAGCAAGGTGACTTCTTTGACCCCTTGTGCGGCCAGACCTGCCACCTCGACCAGCACATCATCGAGCGGGCGGTTCACTTCTTCGCCACGGGTATAGGGCACCACGCAATAACTGCAGTATTTGGAACAGCCCTCCATGATGCTGACAAAGGCAGATGCACCGCTCACCCGTGCTGGGGGCAGGTGGTCAAACTTTTCAATTTCAGGAAATCGAATGTCCACTTGCGGCTTGGCCAAACTCGTTCGCTGCTCCAACAACTGGGGCAAGCGGTGCAAAGTTTGAGGGCCGAACACCACATCCACGAAAGGTGCCCGCGCAATGATGGCAGCGCCCTCTTGGCTGGCCACACAGCCGCCAACAGCAATTCGGACCCCTTTTTTGGCCAAGTGCTTGACCCGTCCCAGGTCGGAAAATACTTTTTCTTGCGCTTTTTCGCGCACCGAGCAGGTGTTGAACACGATCAAATCTGCCTGCTCTACGTCATCGGTGGCCTCATAGCCTTGGGCTTGGTGCAGCACATCGACCATTTTGTCCGAGTCGTACTCGTTCATTTGGCAACCAAAGGTTTTGATAAAGACTTTGGGGTTCATGGCAATGCGTGGGCGCGGGGCCGGTGGCAGCGGTTCATGGTGTCAATCCAGAGGCTGTGAATAAGGTGCAGATTCTATCGGTCGGTTGTCGCTGACGATATGATGCTTGCATGAACAGCTTCAAACAAACCATCCTATTCACCGACAGCGACGGGCGCGCGCGTTTTCGCGAGGAAACTTTGCTGCTCGATCAGGGTACCCCTCAATCTCGTTTGTCGACGCTGATGGCCAGTGGCGGTTACCAACTGCGGCACAGCCCGGTGGGTTTTCGCAGTGTGTTTCATGTCAGCTCACACCCGCAGTGGGTATTTATTTTGCAAGGGCAGATGCAAATTGGCCTTCAAGACGGCAGTTCCCGCACCTTTGGCCCCGGCGAACATTTTTATTCGGCAGATCTGCTGCCCGAAGGGGCAGTATTTGATCCACAGGTACATGGCCATTGGAGCTGTCAGTGCGGTCCCGACCCCTTGGTGACCTTGTTTGTGCGTGGATAGTTAAGTCATAAGTTTTTATTTGGCCATCAATTGTGGCTTGAGGTTGTTTTTGGGCTCAAGTCTTGGCCCATTCGGACCGATACTGCTCAACCTAACAAGGCGTTTGGTGAACCGTGCGCCCAACTTCGACCGCGGGTCGCAGTTTTTTTTGAGCATCTCGACTGGAGTGTGATTGACCATGAAAAAGTATTTGCGTGTCATTATTGAAATTTTGCTGGGCCTGTTGCTGGTAGGGGCAGGCGCTTTTGGGTACATGAACTTTGCGGGGAAAAAGCACATCTCCCATGAGTTGACCGAAGTGGTAGAGAGCTTGGATGAGGCCAAAGAAGAGTTGGCCAAAACCAGTGAAGAACTGCACGAGGCAGAGGCCAAAGTCAAAGAACTCAGCGCCAAGGCGCGTGAACTCGAAGCAGTCAAGGCGGCATTTTCAAATGGAGTGTTGCTCGGTGATGTCGAGGGCATCTACAAAGGGTTGAAAACTGGTTTGAGTGCCGAGCGCCAACTCAGTTTGGGTGCCATTCGCTTGTTAACCAATGGTGCCAAAGACCCCGAGACCGTCAGCGCCTTCAACAAAGCCTTGGAGATGGCCGACTGGTCCAGTCGCCTCAACGCCGTGTGTGCGGCCCAAAATGCATTGGTCGCTGCGGGCGAAAAAATCACGGTATTGGCCGATTGTGCGCCGGCCAAAGGTGAAGACAAACATGCCAAAGGCGGCCATGGCGGCGCACCGCATTGGGATTACGAGGGCGAAATGGGCCCCGAGAACTGGGGCAAAGAGTTCCCCACTTGCGCTGCTGGCAAAAAACAATCGCCTTTGAACATTGTGGGTCCGTTTGAAAAATCCAAGGACAACTTGGAAGTCAGCTACAAACCCGGGCCACTGCGCATGCTCAACAACGGCCACACCATTCAGGTCAACATCCCCCCGGGCAGCAGCACCAAAATCAATGGTGAAGTTTATGACTTGCTTCAGTTCCACTTTCACCGCCCCAGCGAAGAAAAGATTGACGGCAAGCCCATGGCCATGGTGGCGCACTTTGTGCACAAGAGCAAAGCGGGCAAATTGGCCGTGATCGGTGTGCTGCTCAAAGAAGGCAAAGACAATGAAGCCATCAATGTGTTGTGGGACAACGCCCCCGGCAAAGAAGGCCCCGAGGTCAAGCTCGACAAAATCACTTTTGATCCAGGCAAGTTGATCCCTTCGGCCCTGGCCCACTATGCCTATGAAGGCTCCTTGACCACCCCGCCTTGCAGCGAAGGCGTGAACTTCTACATCCTGAAAACCCCGGTGGACATCTCCAAGGCGCAGGTCGCGAAGTTCCCCTTCAAGATGAATGCCCGCCCGGTCCAACCTTTGAATGGCCGCAAAATCGGCGCCAACTGATGCATTGATGCCCGCCCTTTGGGGGCTCTTTCATGAAAAACGCCTGCTGATGCAGGCGTTTTTCATTGTGCGTCCCACAAGCAAAAGCCACCCCACAGGGTGACCGGTGCAATGGCATGTGCTTTAGATGGTTTTAAGGCGGTCGGTGGAAGGCACCACGCGGGTCAGGCGAATGCCATAGCGGTCATTGACCAGCACCACCTCACCTTGGGCCACCACCGTGTTGTTGACCAACAAGTCGAGCGGCTCGCCGGCGATGCGATCGAGTTCGACCACGCTGCCCTGGGTCAGGCGCATCAAATCTTTGATTTTGATTTGAGCGCGGCCAACTTCTATGGCCAGCGATACAGAGATGTTTTGCAGCACATCTGCATTGATGTTGCCGGGATGGCTGTATTTGAAGTCTTCCGAAGTCGGGCCGTCCACACCTGGTGCGCCAACTTGATCATCGGCTGGGCTTGTCTCTGGGGTATCTGTGGTTTCACTCATGATGATTTCCTGTCTTAAATTTGACCTGGGACAATTTGTCGTTCCATGCGCACCGCCACCTGCGAGCCGCGTGCACCCACACTGACACCAAAGGACGGTACGCCGTTGGCGATCATTTGCGCCAATTCAGGTTTTTTGAAATAAAGCAAATCGCCTTCTTTCATGGTTTGCAAGTGGTGCAATGTGGTCTTGATGTGTCCCATGACCACTTGCAAGTCCAACCGCGAGTCACCCACCGCGATGGCCAAGTCCCCGCGCCATTTTTTGTCCGACTCTTCGTTGCCGTCGCCCGATTGAACGCGGCTGCGCAACAAATCACGCACCGGCTTGAGCGATGAGTAGGGGTAGACCAAATCCATGAAGCCTTTGCCACCGGAGCCGCTGGCGTAAGAATCAAAGCGACTGAGCACCACCAGATCGTTCTCGTCGGCAATTTGCGCAAACTGTGGGTTGATCTCAGAGCTCACATGTTCGCATTGCAAGGGCATCAGGGGGCCCCAGGCATCTTGCAGTGAGCGAAAAAACACATCCAAAATCAGCTTGATGATGCGGTTTTCTGTTGGTGTGAACAAGCGCCCGGGTGGCAACTCTTCAACGCCTTTGCCATAGCCGCCAAAAAAGCTGTCCAGTGAGCTGAACACCACATTGGGGTCGATGATCACCACCGAAAAACCGCGCAAGGGGTTCATGCGAACCAGGTTCACGGCCAACGGGGGCTTGAGCTCTTTGAGGTAGTCGCCGTATTTGACGATCTGCACCCGCGTCGGATTGACGCGGGGGCTGGTGCGAAGTACTTCAAGCAGGCCGAAGCGGAACATGCGGATGAAGCGCTCGTTGATCATGTCGATCGATGAGACATTCACTCCCAGGCTGCTGTCTTCGCTGGTCAGGTCGTGCTTGCTGACACGCGCTTGCGTGTTGTAACCCGTGTCGACCTCGATTAAACCGTCTTTGATGCCCTCGGTCAGCGCCGTGAGTTCATCTTGGGACAGTAAATTGCTTTGCGTGGCCATGGCATCACTGCATCACAAAAGAGGTGAAGAAAACTTCCTCGATGCCGCCGAAATCTTCCAATTTTTCCAGCATTTCATTCATGGTGTCTTTGATCTTTTCGGCCAGCTGCTTGCGAAACTCTGGTTTGGCTGTCTCGGGTTCGGTGGTTTGACGCATCACATCCAAAATGGCCGATCGGATGGCGAACTCGTGCTTTTTGATATTGTCAAACACCCGGTTGTCGTAGTGCGTCATCAAGGCGATTTGCACCACCATGACTTTTTTGGAACCTGTGATGTTGGTCATCAGGTCTTTTTCCATTTGCATGTAGTTCTTTTCGAACTTGGTTGCCTCTGGTGCCTCTTTTTTGGTTTTTTGCGGTGCTTCGTCTTTGGCCTTGGCTGCGGCCGCTTCCAACTCGTCTACTTTGTCCATGGCCGCGATTTCAGCTTTTTTCTCGTAATAACCCGAGAAATAAAGCGTGCCAAAGGCCACGCCCACGGCGACGACGATCACGCCAACCAAACCCAGGATGATCAGCAATATGGGCTTTTTCTTTTTCTCTTCTACCGGGGCTTCTGCTGCGGGTGCTTCTGTGGCCATGTCAAACTCCTGTTGTTCTCGGGTGATTAAGCATAAATGTCCAGCAAGGCATTGCTGGTCTGGGTGGATCGTAGCGGGGCGTCATTCATGGCTTGGCCATTGGCTGACTCCCCACTGGATAAATGGTGACCCGGTTGACCAGGATTTTGCCCCTGTCCTTGTCCAGATTGGGCTGAAGAAGATTGTCCTTGGCCGATATTGACCGAGGCCTGTGACCAACCCAGCCCATTCAAGGCCTCGCGCAAACGCGGGCTGCCATGGTTGAGCAGTTGTTGGGTGGTGGCATTGTCGGTGTTGATCAGGGCCGTTAATTTCCCGTCGCGCATCTCCAATTCGACGTCGACAGCGCCAAGGTGCGAAGGTTTCAGGCCAAATTTCATCTTCCACTGCCCCTCATTGAGTTGCTGGTGCATTCTGCCAGCCAATTCGGTCGACAGTTTGTCGCTCAGATCTTGATACGCCTGCGCCATGTCGGTGCTGGCTGGGGCAGCTGTATTGCTCGCTGCGCTCAGCGCATTGGGGCGCACACCTTGGGGGCCGGCTTGGTTGATCGGGTTGCCGTGGAGGTCGCCCACAGCGCTGCCCAGATCGATGGTTCCTAAAAACTCGGTGTTGTTGTCGCTGTTCAAGCGCTTGCTGTCGGCGTTGGGCACAAATGCGCTGAGCATGGCCAGCATATTTTGGGTACTCGCGCTGGGCATATTGAGGCTGGCTTGCGCGCCGACGGCCCCTGGGGCATTGTCCAAGTCGGTGACTTGAACTTGTTGCGCCCCCATGTCCAGCAGGTCACCCACCGTCTTGGCACTGCCAACGCCATGGGTGCTGGCGTTGGTTGTCAAGGCGGCCATGGCCGCTGCTGTGGCTGTTGCATTCGCAGCCGCAGCCGCAGTTGGAACGGAGGTCGCGAGGGCCAATGTTTGGGCCGATGTCAGGGCCTGTTCACCCATCTGCCCCACACCTTGGCCAAGTCCCGCTGCGGGCGTGGTGCCAAACAGGCGTTGAATCATTTGCTCATCAAAACCCATGCTGCGCGCAAATTGCGCATTGCTTTGGGGGTCTGGCAAAGGCTCGTCGGTGGTGATGACCTGCAGTCGCTCACTGATTTGCAATGTTTTGAGGCCTTCTGGAACCATGGCAGCCCATGCAGCTTCGTTGCTGGCCGTGGCCACGGCATCTGTGGGGGTGGTGCTGGCGTCTTCCTCGACCGTGTCGTTGCTGGCCTCAGTTTCGCTGGCTTGTTGTGCTGAGGGTGTTTTTTCTGGGTCCGTCAAACGGGCTTGTTTCTCAGCGTGTTCCTGGCCTGCTGCTGCTGGCATGTCATTGGGTTCATCGGGCTTGGGCGCTTGGTTGGCGTTGGCCGATATTTTTTGTGTATTTTTGGGTTCTTTTTCGCCGGCCCCTGTGGGTGTTGCAGGCTTTGAGGCCACGAACCGCGCATCGGGCCGGTGATTGGCATCGGCGGCAAGGTGTTGCCGCTGCGCGGCAGGCTCTGGCGCAAGCGGCCGGGGCTGGCTTTGCCGCGCCAAGCGGGCAAAGTGCTGTGCAAAGTCGTCGCGCATATTGGATGCGCTGCCCAAGGCGCTCGACAGTGCGCCACCTTGCGCA
>RFXS01000085.1 GCA_009921465.1 Betaproteobacteria bacterium | reverse complement strand
TATCAGCAACCCGACGCCAGCGGGCACTTTGGCATTTACGGCGGCAGTTTTGTCAGCGAGACGCTGACCCACGCCATCGAAGAGCTCAAGCAAGCCTACGCCCAATACCAACATGACCCGGCATTCATTGCCGAATTCAAATCCGAGTTGGCCCACTTTGTCGGTCGCCC
Organism: Betaproteobacteria bacterium; assembly: GCA_009921465.1. Lineage (GTDB taxonomy): Bacteria > Pseudomonadota > Gammaproteobacteria > Burkholderiales > Burkholderiaceae_C > Limnohabitans. The sequence continues at coordinate 6,370 of RFXS01000085.1, read as the reverse complement.
GTCTCCGATTTACCATGCGGCCCGCATGAGCCGAGAGATGGGCGGCGCGCAGATTTACTTAAAACGCGAAGACCTCAACCACACGGGCGCGCACAAAATCAACAACACCATTGGCCAAGCCATGCTGGCCAAACGCATGGGCAAGCCGCGCGTCATTGCCGAAACCGGTGCTGGACAACACGGCGTGGCCACCGCCACCATTTGCGCCCGTTATGGCCTGGAGTGTGTGGTCTACATGGGCAGCGAAGACGTCAAACGCCAAAGCCCCAATGTCTACCGCATGAAGCTCTTGGGTGCCACCGTGGTGCCAGTAGAGTCGGGCAGCAAAACCCTCAAAGATGCGCTGAACGAAGCCTTGCGCGACTGGGTGGCGAACGTGGACAACACCTTCTACATCATCGGCACCGTGGCCGGCCCCCACCCCTACCCGATGATGGTGCGCGACTTTCAAAGCGTGATTGGTGAAGAATGCATCACCCAAATGCCCGCGATGCACCACGGTTTGCAACCCGATGCGGTGCTGGCTTGTGTGGGTGGTGGCTCCAACGCCATGGGCATTTTTTATCCCTATATTCCGTTTGAAAAAACCCGTTTGATCGGCATCGAAGCCGCGGGCGAAGGCATGGACTCGGGTCGCCACTCCGCCTCGCTGCAACGCGGTGTGCCCGGCGTGTTGCACGGCAACCGCACCTATGTGTTGCAAGACGCCAATGGACAAATCACCGAAACGCATTCGGTCAGTGCGGGATTGGACTACCCTGGCGTGGGCCCTGAGCATGCGTATTTGAAAGACATTGGACGCGCAGAGTATGTGGGCATCACCGACCAAGAGGCGCTGGATGCGTTTCATTACCTGTGCCGCACCGAGGGCATCATTCCCGCACTGGAGTCCAGCCATGCCGTGGCGCACGCGATGAAACTCGCCAAAACCATGACGCCGCAGCAATCCATCTTGGTCAACCTCTCCGGCCGCGGTGACAAAGACATTGGCACCGTGGCTGATTTATCGAATGCCGATTTCTTTTGCCGCCCCAGCTGCCAAGGCCAAAGTGTCAAAGGTGAACAAGCCATTTCGCTGGCCGCCTTGAGTGGGAGCAAAGCATGAGCCGCATCGATCCTGTCATGGCTGGCTTGAAAAGCGCTGGCCGCAAAGCCTTGATCCCCTACCTCATGGCCGGTTTTCCGCAGCCCGCGCAATCCCTGGCGCTGATGCACGCCTTGGTCGAAGGTGGCGCTGACATCATCGAGTTGGGCGTTCCTTTCAGCGACCCAATGGCCGATGGACCCGTGATCCAAAAGGCCGGTGAAGCGGCACTGCGCCAAGGTGTTGGCATGGCAGAGGTGCTGTCCATGGTGCGCGCATTTCGCACCAGCGACCCGCGCACCCCCATCGTCTTGATGGGCTACGCCAACCCGGTGGAAAGCTACAACCTCCAACATGGCCCCCACAGCTTTGTAACAGACGCGGCCAGCGCCGGGGTGGACGGGGTGCTCATCGTTGACTACCCGCCCGAAGAATGTGTGGACTTTGCCGCTGCGCTGCGATCACACGACATGGACCTGATTTTTTTGCTCGCCCCCACCAGCACCGACCAACGCATGCGCCAAGTCGCCAAGGTGGCCAGCGGTTATGTTTACTATGTATCACTCAAAGGGGTAACGGGTTCGGGCGCGCTCAACACCGACGAGGTCGAGGCCATGTTGCCACGCATCCGCCAGTTTGTGCACATCCCCGTTGGCGTGGGCTTTGGCATCCGCGACGCGGCCACCGCCAAAACCATTGGCAAAGTAGCCGATGCGGTGGTGATCGGCAGCAAGTTGATCCAGTTGGTCGAGGCCGCCACACCAGAGCAGGCCCCCGCGCAAGCACGCCTGTTCATGGCCGAAATTCGCCACGCGATGGACACGCCCTGAGGGGCACCGCCGCGCACTGCAATGCCCCTGCATAATCCACCCATGGCTCCCGGGCCCAGGAGAGAAACATGAGTTGGCTAGAAAAACTGCTGCCCCCCAAAATTCAGCAAACCGACCCCGCCGATCGGCGCAGTGTGCCCGAAGGCTTGTGGGTCAAGTGCCCGAGTTGCGAAACCGTTTTATACAAGAACGATTTGGAGCAAAACCAAAACGTGTGCCCCAGTTGTGGGCACCACCACCGCATCACTGCGCGGGCTCGGTTGGACGCGTTTCTTGACCCAGAAGGCCGCTACGAAATCGGCCAAGAGGTGCTGCCCGTGGACGCCCTCAAATTCAAAGACAGTCGCAAATACCCTGAGCGGCTCAAGGAAGCGCTGGAGAACACCGGCGAGACCGATGCCTTGGTGGTGATGGGCGGATCGGTGCACAACATCAGCCTGGTGGTGGCTTGCTTTGAGTTTGATTTCATGGGCGGCTCCATGGGATCGGTGGTGGGGGAGCGCTTTGTGCGCGGCGTGCACACCGCCATCGAACAAAAAGTACCCTTTGTTTGCTTTACCGCCACGGGCGGTGCCCGCATGCAAGAGGGCTTGCTTTCCTTGATGCAAATGGCCAAGACCAATGCTGCCCTGACCCGGTTGGCCAAAAAAGGCTTGCCCTACATCAGCGTGCTGACCGACCCCACCATGGGTGGGGTCTCGGCTGGCTTCGCATTTTTGGGCGATGTGGTGATGGCCGAACCCAAAGCCCTGATTGGTTTTGCCGGTCCCCGCGTGATTGAAAGCACCGTGCGCGTGACCCTGCCCGAAGGTTTTCAGCGGGCCGAGTTTTTGCTCCAAAAAGGCGCCATCGACATGATCAGCGATCGGCGTGAATTGCGCAAAACCGTGGCCCACACCTTGGCCATGTTGCTGCGCCAACCCGCCGACGCCGTGGGCTGACACACACTGCACCATGGGCATTCAACTATTTGCATTTGACACGCCCAACGGGCGAAAAATTTCTGTCGCTCTCGAAGAAATGGGCCTGCCTTACCAAGTGAAGGTGGTCAACATCAGCAAAGACGATCAGTTCAAACCTGAATTTTTAAAAATCAGCCCCAACAACAAGATTCCCGCCATCATCGATGCCGACGGGCCCGATGGACAAGCCATCAGCGTGTTCGAGTCGGGTGCCATCTTGATTTATTTGGCGGAAAAAACAGGTCAGTTCTTGCCCTCCAAAGGCGCGGCCCGGGTGGCTGTACTGGAATGGTTGATGTTCCAAATGGGTGGCTTTGGCCCCATGCCGGGCCAGGTGCACCATTTCGCCGGATTGAACGATCAAAACGATCAGCGCTATGGCTTGAAACGCTTCATGGCCGAGACACTGCGCTTATACGGTGTGATGGAAAAGCGCTTGGCACAGCACACTTATTTTGCGGGCGACCTGTCCATCGCTGACTTTGCCATCCTGGGGTGGGTTTGGCGCCATCCGCGCCACCAAGTGGACCTGGCCCACTACCCGCACGTCAAGCGCTGGTATGAACTCATGATGGCCCGCCCAGGCGTGCAGCGCGGCTTTGCAGTGGCGCTGAAATAAAACGCTGCGCGGCTTATCGGTAAAACGCCTCTACCCGACCTTTGAGTTTGAGCAATAACGGTTTGCCCTTGCGGTCCAGCGTTTTGCCCGCAGGCACCTTGATCCAGCCTTCGCTGATGCAGTACTCCTCGACATCGTGCCGCTCTTTGTCGTTGAAGCGAATGCCGATCGGGTGGCCGAGCACATCCGCAGCGTAATGCGCACTGCGCTCATCGATGCTGAGGTGATCGGGCAAAGGGGGTCGTTCAGTTTCAGTGCTCATGCGCTCGGGCTTTCGTGGAATGCCTGCCATTGTCATGGATTTGCAGCACCCAAATCGTGAATAGGCTGGCAAACCCTCTGCCCCACCTAAAATCAACCGTTTGGCGCGCTGGCGCTTTCTTTGCAACCTCGGATCGGCGGTCTGCCACCCGGTCCACACCCACACATGATCCATGTCTGACCACACCCCCGCCGCGGATACCCCCCAGGACGAAAATCAACTGATCGCCGAGCGTCGCGACAAACTCAAGGTGTTGCGCGAACGCCAAGCGGGCGGCGGGGCGGTGGCCTTTCCCAACGACTTCAAACCCGCTCACCACGCTGCGACCTTGCATGACAGCCATGGCGACAAGGCCACCGAGGTGCTGACCCAAGAAGGCCAACTCGCGCGGGTGGCCGGGCGCATGATGCTCAAGCGGGTGATGGGCAAAGCCAGTTTCGCCACCGTGCAAGACAGCACCGGTCGCATTCAACTGTATTTGGCGCGCGACGAAATTGGCGAAGACGTTTACAACGACTTCAAACATTGGGACTTGGGTGACATCGTGGGCGCTGAAGGGCGTTTGTTCAAAACCCGCACCGGCGAATTGTCGATCCACGTCACCCAGGTTCGCTTGCTCACCAAAAGCCTGCGCCCCATGCCCGACAAGTTCCACGGTGTGCACGACCAAGAAATCAAATACCGCCAACGCTATGTGGACTTGATGACCGACGAGAGCGCGCGCAAACGCTTTGTGGCGCGCAGCAAAGCGGTCAGTGGCATCCGCGAATTCATGGTCAACCACGGATTTTTGGAAGTGGAAACGCCCATGCTGCACCCCATTCCAGGTGGGGCCAATGCCAAACCCTTTCGCACCCACCACAACGCGCTCGACCAAGAAATGTTTTTGCGTATCGCGCCAGAGCTTTACCTCAAGCGCTTGGTGGTCGGTGGCTTTGAGCGGGTGTTTGAAATCAACCGCAACTTCCGCAACGAGGGCATTTCGTTGCGGCACAACCCCGAATTCACCATGATGGAGTTTTATGCCGCGTATTGGAACTACCAAGACCTGATGGAGTTCACCGAAAGCCTGGTGCGCGATGCCGCCGAAAAAGCCGTGGGCACCTTGCTGCTGACCTATGACGGCAAGCCAGTGGACCTGTCCAAGCCATTTGCCCGCTTGACCATTCGCGAAGCCATCTTGGCCCATACAGAGGCGGGCCCACATGTGGACGACGCCGATTGGTTGCGCCAAGCGCTGAAAAAACTCGGCCTGACCGAAGAAAAACACCACTTATCGCGGCGCAGCTTGGCCGGTCTACAGGTCTTGTACTTTGAAGAAACCGTCGAAGACAAACTGTGGGAGCCCACTTTTATTTGCGAGCACCCGGTCGAAATTTCTCCCCTGGCACGTGCCAGCGACACCCACCCGGAAGTGACCGAGCGCTTTGAGCTCTACATCACGGGGCGTGAATTTGGCAATGGCTTCAGTGAATTGAATGACGCCGAAGACCAAGCGGCGAGGTTTCACGCCCAAGTGGCGGCCAAAGACAGCGGCGACGATGAGGCCATGTTTTTTGACCACGACTTTGTGCGTGCGCTCGAGTACGGCATGCCACCCGCCGGAGGGTGTGGCATTGGCATCGACCGGCTGATGATGTTGCTCACCGACAGCCCCAGCATCCGCGATGTGATTTTGTTCCCCGCTTTGCGCCGCGAACTTTGATCAGCCACGCAAAACCCCAGGCGCATCAAGCGCCTGGGGTTTTGCGTGGGCTGGGCGCGTCCAAAATATGGCGCGCCACAATTTCTTTCATGATTTCGGTGGTGCCACCGTAAATGCGCTGCACCCGTGCATCGGCCCAAGCGCGCGCAATCGGGTATTCGTTCATATAGCCATAACCCCCAAACAACTGCACACAGCGGTCGAGCACAGAAAATTGCATCTCGGTGGTCCAGAACTTGGCCACCGACGCCGTGGCGGTATCGAGCTCGCCACGCAAATGCCGCTGCAAGCAGTCTTTCAAATAACTGCGGGCCACTTGCACATCGGCATAGGCCTGTGCCAAAGCGTGGCGCACCACTTGTTTATCAGCCAAGGGTGCCCCGAAGGCTTTGCGCTCTTGCACATGTTCACAGGTCCAACGCACACCAGACTCCATGGCACCCACGGCCGTGATGGCCACGAGCAAGCGCTCTTGGGGCAACTCGTTCATCAAGTACGAAAACCCTTGCCCCTCTTGCCCCAGCAAGCAGTCGGCTGGCAGCCACACATCATCAAAAAACAACTCCGAGGTGTCTTGGGCATGCATGCCCATTTTTTCCAAATTGCGCCCACGGGCAAACCCAGCGCGCTGGGTGTCAAGCAAAAACAAACTCACACCACGCGCACCCAACTCGGGCTGGGTTTTGGCCGCAACCACCACCAAATCAGCCAACTGCCCGTTGGAGATGAATATTTTTTGCCCCTTGATCAGGTAGCCCCCATCGTGCGCGGTGGCACGGGTGCTGATGTTGGCCAAGTCACTGCCCGTGCCCGGTTCGGTCATGGCAATGGCAGCAATCACTTCGCCGCTGGCCATGCGGGGCAGCCACGCTTGCTGTTGGGCTGGCGTGCCGTAATGGTGCAAATAA
>RFXS01000084.1 GCA_009921465.1 Betaproteobacteria bacterium | reverse complement strand
CCAGACGCACAAAGCCAGTCGGCGGCACCCATCGTGAGTCTGTTGGACGACGAGACCAAGCTGGTGACCAGCCGCTTGGGGGTGGATCGTTTCCGCGTGGCTGGGACCGCCGAATTCAACGGCTTCAACAAAGACATTCGCGCTGACCGCATCCGGCCCCTTATCGCGTGGGTGAACCAGTGTTTCCCCGGAATCAATACCCGCCAGGTCGTGCCATGGGCGGGCCTGCGCCCCATGATGCCCAACATGATGCCGCGAGTGGGTCGGGGTCAAATGACCAATGTGTTCTACAACACCGGACATGGTCATTTGGGCTGGACGCTGTCAGCAGTGACGGCGGACATGGTGGGGGGTGTGGTTCAAGGTGCCTTCAAGCCCAGTGCAATGGTGGCCGCAGGCAAACCCGGATCGGCATTTCAGGCCTGAGACGGCGCGCTGCAGGCCTGGTGAGGTCTCCTTTTAGACCTTGGCCGACTGGTTGATGTGAAAGTGATGCGGTGGGTGAATGGTGTGGGCGCGGGCACGGGGCCCGTGCCGGTGAATGTCAGGTGGCTTGTGCCTCTTGCGCGCGGAGTTTGAAGCGTTGAATTTTTCCGGTGGCTGTTTTGGGCAATTCAGCCACAAACGCAATCTGTCGCGGATATTTGTAGGGTGCGAGCTTGTCTTTCACAAATGCTTTGAGCTCTTCTTCCGTGACCTGAGTACCATCTTTTCGCACCACAAAGGCCTTGGTTTTGGTCAAGCCATCGCGGTCGATGACACCAATCACGGCGGCTTCTAGCACCGCTGGGTGCTGGATCAGGGTGGCTTCCACCTCGAAAGGGCTCACGTAAATGCCACTGACTTTGAGCATGTCATCCGAGCGACCGCCATAGGTGTAGGTGCCGTCGGGGTTGCGGATGTATTTGTCGCCGCTTTTGGTCCAGACACCTTGGAAGGTCTCGCTGCTTTTCTCTCGGTTGCCCCAGTACATCAGAGCGGCCGACGGGCCTTTGGTGTACAAGTCACCGGGCTCGCCGTCGGGGACGGGTTGGCCGTCGTCGCCGCGCAATTCCACTTCGTACCCAGGCACAGGCCAGCCGGTGGTGCCGTAGCGCACGGCGTGAGGCCGGTTGGACAAATAAATGTGCAGCATCTCGGTCGAGCCAATGCCGTCGACGATATCGACGCCGAAATGCTGGCGAAAGCGCTCCCCCAGTTCTGCGGGTAGGGCTTCGCCAGCCGATGACACCAAACGCATCGTCACTTGGTCTGGTTTGGGCAAGTTGGGATCGGCCAGCATCCCCGCAAATCCAGTGGGCGCACCGAAAAACACCGTGGGCTTGACGCCGCCAACGCCACCTGTCATGCGCTTGAACGTGGCGTTTGGTGTGGGGCGCTCAGACATCAATAGGGCGCAGGCACCCACGGTCATGGGGAAGGTCAGCCCGTTGCCCAAGCCGTAAGCAAAGAACAGTTTGGCCGCTGAGAAGCACACATCCTTGGGTGTGAGCTCCAAGGTGTTTTGGCCATAGAGCATGGACGACCAATACGGGTTGGCGTGGGAGTGAACCGTCCCTTTGGGTCGACCGGTCGAGCCCGATGAGTAGAGCCAAAAGCCGGCGTCATCGGCCTGGGTGGCGGCTGCTTTGGCCATGGGTGGGTGGGCTTGCAAGAACGCTTCCAATTCGATCTCTGCTGGACTCAAGGGCGCCGACGGCTTGGACACGATCACTTTCGTCACTTCGTGGTCCGAGCGGGTCATGGCCGCTGTCAACGTGGGTAGCAAAGCACCCGATATCAATACCGCTTGGGCACGCGAGTGCTCCAGCATGTAGGCGTAGTCATCGGCGGTCAGCAGGGTGTTCACGGCCACCGGCACCATGCCAGCGTACAAGGCCCCCAAAAAACTGACAGGCCAATCGTTGCAGTCGTGCATCAGCAGCAACACCCGTTCCTCGCGGCGGATTCCCAAGCTTCGCAGTCCGGTGGCCATGCTTCGAACCCGTGTGGCCAATTCGCCGTAAGTCAATGTGTGGGTGTCATCGATGAAGGCTGGGCGATGGGCATGGTCTGCATTTCGCGCCAGCAAGAAATCTGCGAAGTTGAACTGCTTGGGTGGTGCAGGGACGTCTGCGGTTTCTTTTTGTGTGTTGTTCATGGGGTCTCCTCTAAATGGATGCTGTGTGGTTTTTATTTGAATTGAGTCAAGACAGCGGTGCTGGCCTGTATCGCGGCACGGCGATGGTAAAACTGCAGGGCGCGCAAACCACCCAATTCTTCGCCGCCGCCTGCGCGGCCGGGGCCACCATGCAGCGACTGCGGCATGACATTGCCGTGTCCCGTGTGCAGGGCCGCCACATCGGGGCTGATCACGTGCACCCGTCCGTGGCTGTCGGTGAGTTGTAACGCGGCTTTGGCCAGTGCGGCGTGGTCGCTGCCGAAAACGGAAGCCACCAAAGAGCCTTGGCCGCGGCGGATGAGGCGCAGCGCGTGTTCCAGGTCGTTGTCGCGGTAAGGCACCAAAGTGGCCACTGGGCCAAACACTTCGGTGTCGTGAACGCGGTCTGCGGCGTCGCTGCCAACGGCGTCACCGGTGCCCAACAAGGTGGGCCCCAGGCAGCAAGCCAGTGCCGCATCGGCGTCCACCAGGGCGTGCATATCGCCATCGTGCAACACGTTGGCTTGGCTTTTTAAATAGGCCAAACCTTCTCGCACGGCATTGAACTGCGCTCGGTTTACCACCGCGCCCATGCGCACGCTCTCATGCCGCGGGTTGCCCACCGTGGTTTTGGTCAAACGCGCTGACAAGCCTTGGGCCACAGGGTCATACAGACTTTCCGGAACAAAGACACGGCGAATGGCCGTGCATTTTTGACCTGACTTGACTGTCATTTCTCGCGCCACTTCTTTGATCAGCAAATCGAAGGCCTCGCTGCCCTTGGCTTCGCTGGGCAACAGCAGTGCGGAGTTGACACTGTCGGCTTCAATGTTCACGCGCACTGATTTGCGGGTCACTGAAGGGTGCGAGCGAATGATGGCCGCTGTCTCTGCAGAGCCTGTGAACGACACCACATCGAATGGTTCGAGTTGGTCCATCAACCCCGCCGAGCTGCCGCAAATGACGGAGATGGAGCCTGCGGGGAAGATCCCTGCGTCCACCACGTCTTTGACCATGCGCTGGGTCAACCAAGCTGTGGTCGTCGCTGGCTTGACGATGACCGGCACACCCGATAACAGGGCCGGTGCAGCTTTTTCCCACAAACCCCACGAGGGGAAATTGAAGGCGTTGATGAACAAGGCGACGCCGCGCGTGGGTGTGAGCACGTGTTGCGATTGAAACAAGATGTCTTTGGCCAGTCGAGCGGGCTCGCCGTCGTGCAGAAAATGCACATCGCCCAAACCCTCGCCCATCTTGGCGTAGGTGCCCAAGGTGTAAATGCCACCGTCCACGTCCACCGCGGTGTCGTTTTTCACGGTACCGCTGTTGGCGGTGGAGATGTCGTAGTAGGCATCGCGGTTGGCTTGCAGGACTTTCGCGGCGGCGCTTAGCAAGGCGGCGCGTTGTCGGTACGTGAGTGCACGCAAGGCGGAGCCACCTTGTTGGCGTGCAAAGGCAAACGCAGCAGGCAAGTCAAGCCCAGTGGCATCTACCCGGACCAGTTCTGTGCCCAGCACGGGGTCATGCAAAGCCGTGCCTGCACCCTGGCCGGCCTGCCACTGTCCGCCGATGTGATTGGAGAGAAGTTCAGTCATGGTGCGCTTTCTGGGTGGAGTCATCTGAATGTGGCTAGCGCCAGGATGTCTTGGCGCACACTTTGCTGCTTGTCATGGTCTCGAACATGAATTATTATGCTCATCGGAAGATTAACACGCAACAAAAAGCATGGCAAGCAGTATATTGCATATTAGGGTTTACGCCTAATTGCTTTAATTTGAAAGTCGCAAATGGCAGAAGCAGTCGATGTGAAGAACCCATTTTTGGTCGCTCTGGGAGAACGGGTGCGTGTATTGCGCGCTCGACGCGGGATGACGCGCAAGGCGGTGGCCATGGCGGCCGATGTGTCCGAAAGACATCTGGCCAGCCTGGAATATGGCGAAGGCAATGCTTCGATCCTGGTGTTGCTGCAGGTGGCTGGTGCTTTGCAGTGCACGCTGGCGGAATTGTTGGGCGATGTCACCACCACCTCTGCGGAATGGTTGTTGCTGCGTGAAATGCTGGGCCCGCGCAGCGAGGCTGACCTTCGCCGCGTGCGCGTTCACATTGCAGAGATGTTTGGTGCCACCACCGACGCTGCGCGCACCAATCGAATCGCTTTGATTGGCTTGAGGGGTGCGGGTAAAACGACTTTGGGTGCCCGCTTGGCCGCCGATTTGGGCTACGCCTTTGTGGAGTTGAGTCGCGAGATCGAGAAGTTTGCGGGCTGCAGCATTTCTGAAATCCACAACCTCTACGGCACCCATGCGTACCGCAGATACGAGCGGCGTGCATTGGAGGAGACGATTCAAGTTTATCCAGAGGTGGTGATTGCCACCCCAGGTGGTTTGGTCTCAGACACCGCGACCCTGAATGAAATGCTTTCGCACTGCTACACGGTTTGGTTGCAAGCCAAACCAGAGGACCATTTGTCACGCGTAGCCGCCCAAGGCGATATGCGCCCCATGGCGGGCAGTGCGCAGGCCATAGAAGACCTGAAGATGATCTTGAATGGTCGTTCGGCGTTTTACGCCAAAGCGGACATGGTGTTGGACACCAGCGCCCAACACCTGGAAGAAAGTTTTCAAATATTGAGTTCACGCATGAGGGCGATCTTGAAAATGCCCTTGTAAGAGGTGATTCTGTGCGGCCAATTGAATTAGCGTTTACCCTAATGCATAAAAATGCATGTTTAAATAAAAAATGAAGTATACTGCAATTGCGAGGACTTAAACCTCTCCCCATTCAACCGCTTTTGCCCCATTCAACCAGGAGACCGAGACATGAGCCCAAACACCAGCGTCAATTACATGATTGAACCCAGCCAATACCAACATTGGTCGGTGAAATACGAGGGTGAGAACGCCACCTTGCAACTCAACATCAACGAAGACGGCGGTATTCGCCCTGGGTACAAACTCAAGCTCAACAGTTACGACCTGGGGGTGGATATTGAGCTGTACGATGCCTTGAACCGGATTCGCTTTGAGCATCCCGAAGTCAAAAGCGTGGTCGTGACCAGTTTGAAAGACCGCATCTTTTGTTCCGGTGCCAATATCTTCATGCTCGGGGTATCGACCCACGCATGGAAAGTGAACTTCTGTAAATTCACCAACGAGACGCGCAATGGCATTGAGGACACCAGCCGCCACAGCGGTTTGAAATTCGTTGCAGCCGTCAATGGTGCTTGCGCGGGTGGTGGCTATGAATTGGCATTGGCTTGCGATGAGATCGTGTTGGTGGACGACCGCTCATCGGCCGTGTCTTTGCCTGAGGTGCCGCTTCTGGGTGTGCTGCCAGGCACAGGTGGTTTGACGCGGGTGACCGACAAGCGCAAAGTGCGTCACGATCACGCAGACATCTTTTGCACCAGTGTGGAAGGTGTGCGCGGCCAGCGTGCGGTGGATTGGCGCTTGGTCGATGAAGTTGCCAAGCCCGCACAGTTTCAAGCGGCGGTGATGGCGCGCGCCAACCAGCCGGTAGCCCACTGCAAGCGACCTGGCTTATCAGCCATGGGACAAGGGGTGGCACTGACCGCGCTGCAGCGGGTGATAGGCGCCGACACCATCACATACGAGTATGTCGACGTGGCCATTGACCGAGCCAAACGGACCGCCACATTGACCGTGCATGCGCCCAAAGCAGCATTGCCGCAAGACCTGAACGCCATCTTGGCCTCTGGTGCCCATTGGTACCCGCTGCAAATGGCGCGTGAATTGGATGACGCCATTTTGAATTTGCGCACCAACGAGCTCGACATGGGCACTTGGCTGATCAAAACAGCCGGTGACGCGAAGCTGGCATTGCAAAGCGATGCCATCCTGGCCCAGTTCCAAAACCACTGGTTTGTCAACGAAACCATTGGCATGCTGCGACGCACATTGGCGCGTGTGGATGTGACATCGCGCTCCCTCTTTGCCTTGATCGATGAAGGTTCTTGCTTTGCGGGCACCTTGGCTGAGTTGGCATTTGCCGCTGACCGTGCCTACATGCTGGACTTGCCCGACAGCCCCGAAAAAGCCCCTCATTTGGCTTTGAGCGAAATGAACTTTGGGTTCTTTCCCATGGTCAACCACCAGTCGCGTTTGCAACGCCGCTTCTACGAAGAGGTGGGGCCGCTCGAAAATGCACGCGGCGCCATCGGTCAATCGCTGAATGCCCAAAAAGCCTTGGCCTTGGGCTTGGTGACCGCTGCGCCGGATGACATTGACTGGGCAGACGAAATCCGTTTGGCCGTGGAAGAGCGAGCGGCGATGTCACCAGACAGCTTGACGGGCTTGGAAGCCAACTTGCGTTTTGCCCAAAAAGAAAGCATGGAAACACGCATCTTTGGGCGCTTGTCCGCGTGGCAAAACTGGATTTTCAATCGACCCAATGCGGTCGGTGAAAAAGGTGCCTTGAAGGTTTATGGCAAAGGCGAGAAAGCCGCTTTTGACATGAACCGCGTTTGATTTTTTTTGCGTTGTGCGGAAGGCTTCCCGGTGGTGCCTGCTGCAACCGAAATGTGACCCCACCGTTGCGTAAATTTCTGGAGAACCGTATGTCTGCAATCA
>RFXS01000083.1 GCA_009921465.1 Betaproteobacteria bacterium | reverse complement strand
GGTGAGTGACGCGCCACGTTCCAGTGAAATCGTGGTGGCGGTTGTGGTCACCGACAGCGGTCGTCCACACCCACGCATCGGTGGCTTGCAAGTGCATGAAATCACCGGCACTGACGGTTTGCGTTAACTTTCGGAGAAATTCCCATGTCGCTAATCACTCCTGCGCCTGACGCTGCACTCATCGTGGTCGATGTACAAAACGGTTTTTGTGACGGTGGAAACTTGGCAGTGGCCGGGGGTGCTCAAGTGGTACCTATCATCAACCGCATGGCGCCGGAATTTGCCAATATCGTCATCACACAAGACTGGCATCCAGCCGGTCATTCCTCGTTTGCCAGTGTCCATGCGGGCAAGGCGCCATTTGAGACGGCAGAGATGTTTTACGGCACGCAAGTGCTGTGGCCCGACCATTGCGTGCAGGGAACGCACGATGCAGCTTTGCATGCCGACTTGCATCTACCGACAGCGCAACTGATCATCCGCAAAGGTTTTCACGCGGGCATCGACAGCTACTCGGCTTTCATGGAGGCGGATCGCAAAACCCAAACCGGTTTGGAAGCTTATTTGAAACAGCGCGGTATTCGCAGGGTGTATGTGGTGGGGCTGGCCACCGACTTTTGCGTCGCTTGGACCGCGCTGGACGCCTGTGCTGCGGGCTTTGAAACGAGCGTGATCGAAGACGCCTGTCGGGCGATCAACATGAACGGCTCCTTGGCTGCGGCTTGGTCGCAAATGCAGGCCCAGGGCGTCGTGCGTTTGCAGTCCAGCGATTTGCGCTTGCCTTGACATCCACAGCGCGATGAAAGCAGTGGCCTCGCGCAAATTTCACACGGTCAGCATGACCGTCAATGGAGCAATTCACACTGCCGTTTTGACCCGCCACACCAGTTTGCTTCACTACCTGCGCAACGACTTGGGTCTCAACGGCCCAAAATTCGGTTGCGGTTTGGGTCAGTGCGGTGCATGTACGGTGTTGGTAGATGGTGTTGCCGCGCGCGCTTGCGTGATTCCAGCCATTGAAATGCAAGACCGCGCCATCGCCACCCTTGAAGGCTTAGGCAATGCCCAGCACCCCCATGCAGTACAACAAGCATTCTTAGATACCCAGGCAGCGCAATGTGGCTATTGTTTGAACGGCATGGTGATGATGACTGTGGCCCTGCTACAGCGCCATCCCCAGCCCACGGACGCACTGATTAAGGCGGCGTTGTCAGGCAATTTGTGCCGCTGTGGCAGCCATATGGAAATCATCGCAGCGGTTCACCGCGCGGCGGCTTTGTTGGCGCACTCCCCCTCCCCCGAGTCTGTCTGATGCGTGCCGATTCGGTGCTGCGGCGCGGCGATTTGTTCGATGCACATGGTGTGTTGCTGGTGTTGCGCTCGCCCTTACCAAAGATGGTGCCAGTGGCGGGGCAACCCACGTTTGTTGCAAGTCACCCCAGTGAAGGCGATGAATGCCTTTTGGCCTTGTGGGACGACGGCAGCGTCACAGCGTTGCACGGTCATGTGGATTTGGGCACCGGTTTGCGTACCGCGCTGGCACAGTGGGTGGCAGAGGAGTTGAATCTACCGGTTGCCAAAGTGCATCTTTTGATGGGCCACACCGCCCTTTCGCCGAACCAAGGTGCGACGATTGCCAGTACGTCCCTGCAAATACATGCTGCACCTTTGCGTTGCGCTGCGGCCCAAGCGCGACATTGGTTGTGCACCCAAGCTGCCGAAGCGTTGCAATGCGAGCAGGATGACGTCCGCTTGCACGATGGCGTCTTGCAGGGGTCTGGTGGACAAGTCAGTATCAGCCGACTTTTATCAAACCAACGCGTGGTACTTCAACTTGATATCCAAGCCAAGCTAAAGCCTCTTGAGCAATACCATACCGTGGGCCAAAACACACCTCGAGTTGACATGGCGGCCAAGGTCTTCGGTGAGTTGATTTATGTGCACGATATGCGCATGCCCGGCATGTTGCATGGTCGCGTGGTCCGCCCGCCCTATGCAGGTGCCGACCATGGCGACTTCATAGGCAAGACCTTAGCAAAGGTAGACAAGGAGTCCATTGCACACATTGATGGCATCCGTGCCGTGGTGGTGCAGGGTGACTTTGTGGGAATAGTCGCTGAGCGCGAAGAACAAGCCGAGCAGGCCATGAACGAGTTGCGGGTGCATTGGAAGCCGTGGCCGGGTATGCCCGATGTTCACGACGCGGCGGATGCCATTCGGCGCAACACCCACACCAGCCGTGAGTTAGTCAACGAGGGCGATGTCGACTCCGCTTTGTTGGCTGCAAATCAGCTTTTACAACGCGAGTATGTATGGCCCTATCAAATGCATGCGTCCATCGGACCTTCTTGTGCGGTAGCGTGTTGGCTACAAGGTTCGGATACACAGTCGCCCCATGTGCAACTGCGTGTTTGGGCCGGCACGCAAAACCCGCATGTTTTGCGGGCTGACCTGGCGGTACTGTGTGGAGTGAACGATCCCGAGGTAGATGTGGTTCGGATGGAAGCCGCGGGTTGCTATGGCCGCAATGGCGCTGACGACGTTGCCGCCGACGCGGCGCTCTTATCCAAAGCGGTGGGCGCACCTGTACGGGTGCAACTCAGTCGCGAGCAAGAGCATGCATGGGAGCCCAAGGGCGCCGCGCAACTCATGCAAGTGCGTGGCGGACTCGGCAGCAACGGCGGTGCCATGGGCTATGACTTTCAGACGTCTTACCCCTCCAACGGCGCACCCACCTTGGCCTTGCTGCTCACGCGAACCATCGAACCAACGGCACGCGCTTATGAAATGGGCGACCGCACCGCGCGACCACCCTATGACTACGCCGACTTGCGCGTAACGGTACACGACATGGCACCCTTGCTGCGGGCCTCGTGGCTGCGCGGTGTATCGGCCCTGCCAAACTCCTTTGCGCATGAGAGCTTCATTGATGAGCTGGCCTCGGCAGCCCATGTCGATCCCTTGCAATACCGTTTGCAGATGCTCAACGACCCCCGCGCAAAAGAACTGCTGCAAGCCACGGCCGATCGGGCGCAATGGAAGATCCATACCCAGCCGCAACAACAAGCGCTGCATGGAGATTGGTTGCAAGGTCAGGGTGTGGCTTACGCGCGCTATGTGCACAGCAAATGGCCGGGCTTTGGTGCCGCCTGGTCGGCGTGGGTGGCTGATGTTGAAGTGCATCGACACACCGGCGAAGTGCACGTTAAGCGCGTGGTGGTCGGCCATGATGCAGGTTTGGTGGTCAACCCCAAAGGCATTGAGCAACAAGTGCATGGCAATGTGTTGCAAACCACCAGCCGAGCTTTGCTGGAAAAAGTGCAAACCGATGCAAAGGATGGACGCGTGATCAGCCAAGATTGGGGAAGCTACCCCATCTTGAACTTCCGGCAAGTACCGGTGATCGAAATGCTGCAAATGCCCCGCCCAGGTGACGGCATACCGCTGGGTGCGGGCGAGTCTTCGTCGGTGCCGGGAACTGCAGCGATTGCCAATGCGATTTTTGATGCCACCGGCGTTCGCTTTCGGAACCCACCTTTCACCCCTGAGGTGGTGCGTGCAGCTTTGCATCCTTTAGGGGCACCAACTCCTGCCCCGTCTCCGATGGCCGAGACCGTGTCAAGATCAAAATCCACTCAACCTGGACTGACCGACGGTTGGCGTACCCGCTGGAAGCAAGCAACGGGCTTGGCCTTGGGTGTGTTTGTGTTGGGTTCGGCCGTTGTGGGTTGGCGTGCAGCATTACCCAGCGTCACGCATCAATCGGGCGGCTACAGCGCCGAGATGTTGCAACGCGGTCAGCAGTTGGCAGCGATCGGTAATTGCGTAGGCTGCCATACCGCCGAAGACGGTGTTCCCAATGCAGGCGGTCGCGCCATGGTTACACCATTTGGCACGTTGTATTCCACAAACATCACGTCCGATGTGCAGACAGGCATAGGGGGCTGGTCTTACCAAGCGTTTGATCGAGCCATGCGCCAAGGCATTTCCCGAGACGGGCATGCGCTATATCCGGTGTTCCCCTTCACATCGTTTGCCAAGATCAGTGATGGCGACATGATGGCTTTGTACGCTTGGATGATGTCAAAGCCCGCGGTGACATCACACATACCAGAGCCACAAATGCGCTGGGGACTGGGGTGGCGACCTTTGATGGCGCTGTGGAATGGTTTGTTTCATTCGTCAACCCAGTTCCAAACCCAAACGCAGCGCAGCGAACAGTGGAACCGGGGGGCTTATTTGGTCGATGGCTTGGGGCATTGCGGCGCCTGCCACACACCACGTAATGGTTTGGGCGCCGAGCGCCACGCAGACGCCTACATGCAAGGCGCCATGGTGGATGGTTGGCAGGCACCTGCGCTAGACCGTTTGAACCCGGCACCTGTGGCGTGGGACGAAAATGAATTTTTCCGTTACTTGCGCCACGGTCACACGCACCACCACGGCATTGCGGCGGGCCCTATGGGGTTGGTGGTGCGCAACTTGGCCGCCGTGTCGGATGAAGACATACGTGCCATGGCGGTGTATTTGGCGTCATTGCAAACCAGCCCCGTGCTGGATGAAACCCAAATCACACAGAGGTCACAAGAAGTGGTGCTTGCTGCTGCCAACCAAGCCCCCCTGCCCGACGCTGCCCAACGTTTGTTCCAAGGCAGCTGTGGCGCCTGCCACCATGATGGCGATGGACCTCAGTTGTTAGGGGTTAACCGGCCCCTTGCGCTCAATACCAATGTGCACAGTGACAGGCCCGATAATCTGCTGCGCATTGTGTTGGAGGGCATACAAGCACCGGCCTCCAAAGACATAGGCTTCATGCCTGCGTTTGCAAACACCTTGAGCGACAAGCAGTTGGTAATGCTTGTCAATGGAATGCGGGCACGTTATGCCCCCGATAAACCGACTTGGCCAAACACGGCGCAAACCTTGGCGGCCATGCGCAAACCTTGAGACTTAGTTGTGCATCGCGCTATCGCGAACAAAATCATCTAAAAGTTTCTTCAGTTGCGCTGTTTTGCGATGGCCCAGCAATTTGTCAATCGATTGATGGTGAGCGTCGACTTGAGCTGTGAGGCGTTTGACCGTGGCCAAACCTTTGTCGGATATAAAAACCAGCACCTTACGGTTGTCTTCCATGCTAGTTTTCCGCATTACCACATCAGGACTTGTTCAGCCAATTCCCCCATGACACGCCCATTTTCGTCTGACAGCACTTGCAAAATGCGCCAGTGTTGCTCGGTCATCTTTTCTTTGGCTATGGCTTTTACTAAACCCATACTCATCGTACGGTTGGCCGATGCCAGCAAATAGGCGAGATACTTCTTGAGGTCGGGACTAGGCACTTATCCTACTTACAGTGGTTTGGGGCTATGCTAGTATAGCCAAATTGCTTGCCTAGGAAACTTTTATGGCTCTTGGAACGTTCTGTGGAGATTGCATGTGAAAAGGTTGGCGTAGGCACCATGTTCAGACATTGCAGTGATCAATATCGGGGTATCGACGCACGCATGCATCGCCCTAGCAAAGCGCGCACTTGGCGGTCGCATCGGACACTTGGGTTGCCCGATGATTCACAGTTTATCTCTTTAGGTTTGTGCCTGGCCCACAACGGCGCAGCGGGTATTTGGTCACCCTCTGCTTTAGCCAGTGCCCAATTGGCTGTCGCCGAACTCAATCAGCGCGACGGCATCGCAGGACGCCAAGTGCGCTTGGTTTGCATAAATGCCTGTGATGAGTCGTCTGATTTTGAAGACACCTTGCTGCGCACCATTGAGACCCACGGCGTCGAAGCCTTGGTTGGTATGCACACGAGTACGGTGCGCGAACGCATTGTGCAAGCTGTGGGTGGCATGCTGCCTTATGTCTACACGCCCTTATATGAAGGTGGCGAGGTCACGCCCGGAGTGTTCACCCTCGGCGAAACGCCTGCGCAGCAGTTGAGACCTGCGGTGGAATGGCTTAGTCGCCATGAAAAATCCAAGCGTTGGTTGTTTGTGGGCAATGACTATGTGTGGCCGCGTGTGTCGCATCGTTTAGCGAAAACCTATGTTGAGCAAAGCGGGGGCATGGTCATGAACTCGATGTATTTTCCTATCGGCACCGAGGATTTTTCGGCGGTTTTCGACTGTGTGAATAACTTGCAAGCCGATGCGGTCTTGGTGTCCTTGGTGGGTCACGACGCCATCACGTTCAACCGTCAATTTGGCCACGCAGGGCTTAACCGGCGTGCGGTGCGTTTGTCTTGCGCCATTGAAGAAAACGTGTTGATGGGCATAGGCTCAGACAAAAGCGAAGGCCTGTATGTGGCGGCCAGTTATTTCGCCGACTTGCAAACTGACGCCAACTTGGCTTTGCAAGAACGATTCAATACCTTGCACGGCATTCGCGCCCCAGTGCTCAATGCCTTGGGACAGTCCGCATATGAGGGCATGCATTTTTTAGCTGCCATTTTTAACCAAAATTTGCACATGCCCGAACATTGGGCGCACATTGCCAAGCGCAATTTGTCATACCAAAGTGCGCGTGGTGCAAGTTACATGGGAAATCATTTAAAAAATTCCCCCATTTACTTGGCCCGCGCTAACGGCCACCAGTTCCAAGTCGTCACAAAGTTTTAGTTTCAACAGACGTATTGGCATTTCCACCGCCACAACTTTGGCCCCGCCGAGTTGACCCCAATTGCCGTCGGCTTGCAATACCCCTTGTCGGAATACTGAAAACAAAAATGCCCCGTAGAACGGGGCATTTAGGTGTGCTTGTTGGACCGTATTTGACGATATACAACTTAACCCTGGCGGAGTGGACGTCTACTCAGGGCTAGGTTAGGTCTTGAGCCTCCTTGACAAGTCTAGACACTTCTTGGCTACGCGTCCTTCTCCCGTCCATCGGGGAAAAGCGGCAATAAGTACTTCAAATCTGTACTTGCAAAGCTCAAGACCTTACCGTACTTGGTAACACCCCTCAAGGCTAATCAACCACATCCCGTGGGGAAAGTTGGGGGAATACGAAAGGGTCTTTATGAGCAACGCATTTTCCGATAGCTTTATCCGCAACATTAAAACCGTTGGCAGATACACCGATGCCGCCACCCAAGGGCTTAACCTGCAAGTCAAAGCCAATGGCGGTAAATACTGGGCCTTGCG
>RFXS01000082.1 GCA_009921465.1 Betaproteobacteria bacterium | reverse complement strand
CGAACTGCGCGCCAAAACCGATGCACCCATGATGGAGTGCAAGAAAGCCCTGACCGAAGCCGAGGGCGATATGGACAAAGCCGAAGAGTTGCTGCGCGTCAAGCTCGGCAGCAAAGCCGGCAAGGCCGCCAGCCGAGTGACCGCCGAAGGCGTTGTCGCTTCGCATGCCAATGGCCAAGTCGGGGCGTTGGTGGAACTCAATTGCGAAACCGATTTTGTGACCAAGAACGACAGTTTTTTGTCTTTGGCGCGAGCCACTGCCGAACTGATTGCGCAGCACAACCCCGCTGACTTGAACGCCCTGGGCGCCTTGGCTTATAGCCAAGATGGTTTTGGCCCAACACTGGAGGACGTGCGCAAAGGCTTGATTGGCAAAATCGGCGAGAACATGAGCCTGCGCCGATTCAAGCGCTTTGCCAACGGCCACGCTTTTGCGCATTATCTGCATGGCACCCGAATTGGCGTTGCGGTGGAGTACACCGGTGATGCTCAAGCTGCCAAGGATGTGGCCATGCACGTGGCCGCCATGAAGCCTGTGGCTTTGACAAGTCAGGATGTGCCTGCAGATTTGATCGAAAAAGAGCGCTCTGTGGCCACTGCCAAGGCCGCAGAATCGGGCAAGCCGGCCGACATCGCCGCCAAGATGATCGAAGGATCGGTTCAAAAATACCTCAAAGAGGTTTCTTTGTTCAATCAAACTTTCGTTAAGAACGACAAGCAAACTGTTGAGCAAATGCTCAAGGCGACCCAAACCACCATTCATTCATTCACGATGTATGTGGTGGGCGAGGGCATTGAGAAAAAAGTTGACGATTTTGCTGCCGAAGTTGCTGCCCAGGTGGCAGCCGCCAAGCAAGGCGCTTGACGATTGGTTCGCGCCGGGCAATTGCCAGGTGTGACCCCAGTGGCAGTCATCTTGGTCATGGGGACTGCCAGTACACTTTGAACCATCTCCAAGGAACCTCGACATGTCATCGCCCAAGCCCGCCCATCAGCGCATTTTGCTCAAGCTGTCTGGGGAGGCTTTGATGGGGGATGATGCCTTTGGCATCAATCGCGGCACCATTGTGCGAATCGTCGAAGAGGTGGCCGAAGTCACCCGCCTGGGTGTGCAGTTGGCGGTGGTCATCGGGGGTGGCAATATCTTTCGTGGTGTCGCGGGAGGATCGGTGGGCATGGACCGCGCCACCGCAGACTACATGGGCATGCTCGCCACCGTGATGAACGCCTTGGCTTTGGCCGACACCATGAACAAAGCCGGCTTGACCGCGCGCGTGATGTCGGCCATTGGCATTGAGCAAGTGGTCGAGCCTTACGTGCGTCCCAAGGCTCTTCAATACCTGGAAGAGGGCAAGGTGGTGATTTTTGCCGCCGGCACGGGCAACCCCTTTTTCACCACCGATACAGCAGCGGCCTTGCGTGGGGCAGAAATTGGGGCGGAGATGGTCCTCAAGGCCACCAAGGTCGATGGGGTGTACTCCGCAGACCCGAAAAAAGATCCCACGGCGACCCGTTACAGTTCGATCAGTTTTGATGAGGCGATTGGTCGAAACTTGGGCATCATGGACGCCACGGCTTTCGCTTTGTGCCGCGATCAAAAACTGCCCATCAAGGTCTTTTCCATCGTCAAAAATGGCGCCCTCAAGCGGGTGATCATGGGTGAGGATGAGGGCACCTTGGTCCACGCCTGAACACTTTTGCCCAGGAGAAAACAGCATGACCATCGCTGACGTCAAAAAGAACATGGAAAGCAAAATGGATCAGTCGATCCAAGCCTTTGGCCATGGCCTGACCAAAATCCGCACCGGGCGTGCCAACCCCGGTTTGCTCGACTCGGTTCAAGTCGATTACTACGGCAACCTCACGCCCATCACGCAGGTGGCCAATGTCAGCTTGTTGGATGCCCGAACCATCAGTGTGCAGCCCTGGGAAAAGGGTATGGGTGCCAAAATTGAAAAGGCCATCCGAGACAGTGACCTGGGGCTCAATCCGGCATCCATGGGTGATTTGATCCGTGTGCCCATGCCGCCCATGACCGAGGAGCGGCGCAAGGAGTTGACCAAGGTGGTGCGAAGCGAAGGCGAAAACGCCAAGGTGGCGATTCGCAATTTGCGCCGGGACGCCAATGACGCGGTCAAAAAACTGGTGAAGGACAAATTGGCCTCTGAAGACGAGCAAAAGCGCTCAGAGGCTGAAGTCCAAAAAATCACCGACAAGCACATCGCTGATGTGGACAAATTGATAGCCGCCAAAGAGCAGGACATCATGTCCGTCTGAGACGGTACGGGTTACATGCTCAAGCAGCGCATCATCACCGCCTTGGTTTTGTTGGTGCTGCTATTACCGGCACTGTTTGCTTCCACCCCTGAACCTTTGGCGCTCCTGGCGCTGGTGTTGATGGCTGCTGCCAGCTGGGAGTGGGGGCGGCTCAATGGTTTGTCTTTGGTGCCCGCACTGGGTTTGACGGTCGTGTGTGTGCTCTTATGCGCCCTCAGTTGGGCGGCGGGTTGGGCGGTTCAGGCACCGATTGGGTTGTGGTGGGTGGCCGGCATGGGCTGGGTGTTTGGCGGTGCTTGGATGCTGCGACGCAGCGTACAGGGTTGGGCTGTCTGGCCCCAGGCGGGTCGTTGGATTGGGGGCATTCTGGCCTTGTGGCTGACCTGGCTGGCCTTGTGTCAGTCCAAGCACCTGGGAGTGAATTACCTGTTATCGGTATTGGCCCTGGTTTGGGTCGCTGATGTGGCCGCTTATTTTGGGGGGCGTGCATTTGGGAGGCGCAAACTCGCGGTCACCATCAGCCCTGGCAAAAGTTGGGAGGGCGTGATCAGTGGCCTGATTGGGGTCTGTTTGCTTTCGATGGCGTGGCTTCAGTGGGACGCGCAGCATTCCCATGATGGCCTCAGTGTGTTCAGTTTGTTGCGCCAACAATCCATGGCATGGGCCATCCTTGGGGTGGCATTGTTGGTGGGCATGAGTGTGGTGGGCGATTTGGTCGAGTCTTTGGTCAAAAGAAGTGCCGGTTTCAAAGACAGCAGCGCGCTGTTACCTGGGCACGGTGGTGTATTGGACCGCATCGACGCTTTGTTACCGACCCTTCCGTTGGCCTTGCTGCTGGTACAGGTTTGAGCGCCGCATGAAACAAAACATCACCATATTGGGGTCGACCGGGTCGATCGGTGTCAGCACCTTGGATGTGGTGGCCCGGCACCCAGATAAGTTCTCGATTTTTGCCTTGACGGCTGCAGTGCAGGTCGATGCCTTGCTTGCCCAATGTCAGCGATTTTCCCCACGCTATGCGGTCATGAGCAGCCCCGCGCATGCGCAGCAACTGCGCGAGAAAGCGCGTGCACTGGGGTTGGGGCTAGAGGTGCTGCAAGGGCCAGCGGCGCTCGATCAGGTGGCCAGCGACAGCGAAGTGACCACGGTGATGGCTTCGATTGTGGGTGCGGCTGGTTTGTCGTCGTGTTTGGCGGCCGCTCGTTCTGGCAAGCGTTTGTTGTTGGCCAATAAAGAGGCATTGGTGGTCGGCGCCGAGGTGTTTTTGGCGGCAGTGCGCGATGGGGGTGCCACCTTGCTGCCCATCGATAGCGAACACTCGGCCATTTTTCAATCTTTGCCTGAAGACGCCAGTTGCTGGGATGCACGGATAGAAAAAATCATCCTCACTTCATCCGGCGGGCCATTTCGCCAGCGGGCCATCAACAGCTTGTCAA
Organism: Betaproteobacteria bacterium; assembly: GCA_009921465.1. Lineage (GTDB taxonomy): Bacteria > Pseudomonadota > Gammaproteobacteria > Burkholderiales > Burkholderiaceae_C > Limnohabitans. The sequence goes on along the minus strand of RFXS01000082.1, from coordinate 3,456 downwards.
CAGCGACCCCGGATGAGGCTTGCGCCCACCCCAATTGGCAAATGGGGCGAAAAATTTCAGTTGATTCGGCCACCATGATGAACAAAGCCTTGGAAGTGATCGAGGCGCATTACCTGTTTGGTGTGGCTCCCGAGAAAATTGAGGTGGTGATTCATCCCCAAAGCATCATCCATTCGATGGTGCAATACCGAGATACCTCGGTGGTGGCGCAATTGGGCACGCCAGACATGCGCGTGCCCATTGCATACGGGTTGGGCTGGCCGGCGCGCATTGACTCGGGGGCCCAGGCGCTGGACTTTCGAACCTTGTCGGCCATGACATTTGAATCCATTGACAGCTTGGAGCATCCCCAGCGGTTCCCCGGCCTTTGGTTGTCTTGGCAGGCCCTGCGCGCTATACCGGGAACCACGGCGGTGCTCAATGCGGCCAATGAAGTCGGAGTAGATGCCTTTTTAAATGGCCGCATTCGGTTTGACCAAATTCACCAACTGAACCTTGAAACCCTGTCGGTTTTTTCACCACCTGCACCGAACCGGTTGGAGGATGTCTTGTTCATTGACGAACAGGCCAGGCGCACCGCCATGAACTTGTGTCAGCGCTGGTGTGCATGAAGCGACTGTGATGGCCTTGCTTTCTTTCTTGTTTGCCCTGGCTGTTTTGATTGCCGTCCATGAATACGGGCACTACCGCATGGCTGTGGCGTGCAATGTGAAGGTGTTGCAGTTTTCGATTGGCTTGGGCCGACCCATTTGGCGTTGGCGCGCGAGCCAACCCCGAAGCGGGCAGGACACGGAGTTTTTGGTGGGATGGATTCCCCTGGGTGGGTTCGTGCGCATGCTCGATGAGTCCGAGGCCGAAGTGCCGGCGCATGAGAAAACACGCGCCTTTAATCGAAAAAATTTGTGGCAACGCAGTGCCATCGTGGCTGCTGGTCCTGTGGCCAACTTGTTGCTGGCATTTGTGTTGTTGTGGGGTCTGAATTTGTGGGGGGTGTCTTTGCCCCAGCCAATATTGGCCCAGCCTGTGCCCTCATCCCCGGCTGATCTGTCCGGGTTGCGCAGTGGCGACTTGGTCATGAGCCTCACCCCAGAAGGCGGTGCGCTTCAAGAGATACGCTCGATGCCAGATTTCAATTGGGCATTGATGCAAAACTCAGGTTCTGTGTTGGCGCTGGTGGTGCAGTCTCGCGACAGTGGCAAACAGCGACATTTGCAACTGGACTTGACCCAAGCCAGTGCTGACACCAGCGACGCCCAATGGCTGCGCAGTGTGGGCCTGCAAGGCGCTTGGACCGCCCCTGTGGTGACTGAGGTCATGCCTGCCAGCGTGGCGCAGGCGGCAGGCATCAAGCGGGGTGACCGGATATTGCGTGTCGATGGCAAAGTGCCCATGGACGCCAGCGAATTGCGCCAGTTTATTCAGCAAGGTGGACAAACCGACCCAGCACGTGCGCAAATTTGGGAGGTTCAGCGCCGTGGCGACAGTGCCTTGCTGATAGAGATCAAGTCCCAGCGGGTATTGGAGGCGGGTGTTTGGGTGGGGCGAGTGGGGGTTCGTTTGGGTGAGCCTCCTGCGCAAACAGTGGTTCGCTATGGGCCCTTGGAGGGAGCACAACTTGCAGTCCGGCGATGCTGGGAACTGTCGGCCATGACCGTTCAAATTTTTGGGCGCATGCTGGTGGGGCAGGCCTCATGGGGAAATTTGTCGGGCCCAGTCACCATGGCCGAGCAGGCCGGTCAATCTGCTGAGCGCGGATGGACGTCTTTCTTGGCTTTTTTGGCCTTTGTCAGTGTCGGCTTGGCGGTCCTAAATTTATTGCCCATTCCCGTCTTGGATGGCGGTCACCTGGTGTGTTATCTTTGGGAGGCAGTGACGGGGGCTCCCCCATCGCCAGCTTGGATGGCTGGACTGCAAAAAGTGGGTGTGGCAGCGGTTATTTCTTTGATGTCCGTGGCCCTGTACAACGATGTGGCTCGCTGGCTCTTTTGATGAATGGCACAAGGTGCAAGTTCCAACCCCAATCTCAACATGAATGCTTTGACCCTCCGTGCCTTTTGCCGTTTTTCACTGTTTTTGGTAGGTTGGTCTTTGGCCGCCACCTTGGCCTGGGCGGTGTCGCCCTTCACCACACGCGACATCCGGATCGAAGGTTTGCAGCGGGTTGAGCCTGGCACTGTGTTTGCGACTTTGCCCTTCAGGGTGGGGGAGACTTACACCGATGAAAAAGGCACTGCCGCCATTCGCGCTTTGTTTGGTCTGGGGTTGTTCAAAGACATTCGCATCGAGGTCAAAGACGATGTCGTTGTTGTTTTGCTTGAAGAGCGCCCCATCATTGCGAGCATTGACTTCATAGGTACCAAAGAATTTGACAAGGACGCATTGCGCAAAGCACTCAAGGAAGTTGGCTTATCCGATGGTCGACCGTTTGATCGCTCGTTGGCTGACTTGGCCGAGCAAGACATCAAGCGCCAATACGTGAACCGCAGTTTGTATGGGGTGGAAATTGTCACCACCATCACCCCAGTGGAGCGCAATCGTGTCAACCTGACCTTCAATGTGACTGAAGGGGATGTGGCCAAAATCAAGCAAATCCAATTCGTGGGCAATAAGGTTTTTAAAACCTCCACCCTGGAAGATTTGATGGACTTGAACTCTGGCAATTGGATGAGTTGGTACACCAAGTCCGATCGCTACTCGCGGCCCAAACTCAATGCCGACTTGGAAACCTTGCGCTCGTTTTATTTGGCGCGTGGATACTTGGACTTTCGCATTGAGTCAACCCAGGTGTCCATCTCCCCCAACAAGCAAGATCTGAGCGTGACCATCAATATTTTTGAAGGTGAAATGTTTGCGGTCTCCTCGGTGCGCTTGCAAGGTTATTACCTGGGCAAGGACGATGAGTTCAAGACCATGATTGGCATCAAAGTCGGGCAAGCCTACAACGCAGAAGACGTGACCAAAACCACCGCCGCTTTTACCGAATATTTCGGCAACTTTGGGTTTGCCTTTGCGCGCGTGGAGGCTGTCAACGAAATAGACCGCACCAACAACCGCGTGGCTTTGGTATTGCAGGCCGATCCATCGCGCCGGGCTTATGTGCGCAAGATCAACCTCACGGGCAACGGCCGTACCCGGGATGAAATCATTCGCCGTGAGTTTCGCCAATTGGAGTCGGCTTGGTACGACGGTGAGCGCATCAAACTCTCGCGCGATCGATTAAAGCGCCTGGGCTACTTCAAAGATGTGAACATTGAAACCCAAGAGGTGCCTGGCAGCTTTGACCAGGTGGATTTGTTGGTAAAAGTGGAAGAAAAACCATTGGGTTCATTGCAGTTGGGTGCCGGCTTTTCCAGTGCCGAAAAGTTGGTGTTGACCTTCGGCGTTCAACAGGACAATATTTTTGGCAGTGGTAATTTTTTGGGCATACAACTGAGCACCAGTGAATACAACAAGGTG
>RFXS01000081.1 GCA_009921465.1 Betaproteobacteria bacterium | reverse complement strand
ATCATGGAATGCGTGGCCGGTGCCTGTGAATACAAAGTAGCCGGGTCAGACGCTTGGCAACACGCGGGCCCTGGCGACAAATTCTCAGTGCCCGCCAACTCGTCGTTTGACATCAAAGTGGCTGAGGTGTATCACTACATTTGCCACTTTGGCTGAACGCTTGCGCCCATAAAAGGCTGGTCTGCCATACTGTGGCAGCGGCCTGTTTCAGGCCAGCAAACGCGCCTTGGCTGCAGCGTATTCGGCCTTGAGTTGGGCAATCAATGCGCCAGCACTTTGCACCTTGTCAATGCCGCCAATGCCCTGGCCGCAGCCCCAAATGTCTTTCCAGGCCTTGGTCTTGTCGCCACCAAAGTCCATCTTGCTGGGGTCGCTTTGTGCCAAATTTTCGGGGTCAAGCCCCGCATTGCGGATCGATGGTGCCAAGTAATTTCCATGCACCCCCGTGAACAAATTGCTGTAAACAATGTCATCTGAGTTGCTGTCGACAATGCATTGTTTGTAGGCGTCACTGGCGCGCGCTTCGTCGGTGGCAATGAAGGCAGAACCGATGTAGGCAAAGTCTGCCCCCATGGCCTGTGCTGCCAATATCGCTCCACCGGAAGCAATGGAGCCACTCAACGCCAAGGGGCCGTCGAACCATTGGCGAATTTCTTGGATCAGCGCAAACGGGCTTTTCACGCTGGCGTGCCCCCCGGCCCCGGCCGCGACCGCGATCAGGCCATCGGCGCCCTTTTCAATCGCCTTGTGGGCAAACTTGTTGTTGATGATGTCGTGCAACACGACGCCGCCGTAGCTGTGCGCGGCCTGGTTGACCTCTTCACGCGCACCCAGTGACGTGATGATCACCGGCACCTTGTACTTCACGCACAAAGCCATGTCATGCTCCAAGCGGTCATTGCTTTTGTGAACGATTTGGTTGATGGCAAATGGCGCAGCCGGGTGATCAGGGTGCGACTTATTGTGGGCAGCCAGCGCCTCGGTGATCTCTGCCAACCATTCATCGAGTTGGGATGCCGGACGGGCATTCAAAGCGGGCATGGCACCCACCACACCGTTGATGCACTGCGCGATCACCAACTTGGGGTTGCTGATGATGAACAGTGGCGAACCAATGACGGGGAATTTAAGCGACGCCAGAGCAGCAGGTAGTTTGGACATGGGGTTTTCCTATGGAAGGTTCTCAAAGGCCGGCGGTCATGCACACGCGGAGAGACGCACCCGGGATACGCAACACGCTGAATTAAAACGACGCCAGTTCCATGTCGTTCACGCTGCCTGCGCCTTCCACAATGGCGTCGCGCAGGCCTGGGGCTTTGCTCAGAATGTGATCGGCATAAAAGCGCGCGGTCACGGCTTTGGCTTTCATGAAGGGGTCTTCAGGCTGCTTGTGCGCCACCAAGTACGAGCGGGCCAGTTGCCAGCCGGCCATGACATTGCCGGCCAGCATGAGGTAGGGCACGCTGCCTGCAAACGCAGCATTGGGGTTGCTGGCAGCCTGGGCCACAATGAAATCCACCACTTCCACAAAGGCCTGCCTGGCTGCAGCCAAGCGCTTGGCCATGGATTTAGAAGTGTCCGTGCCCAAGGTGAGCAGGGCCAACTCGGTGTTTTGCACTTCGCTGGCAATGGCCTTGGCGGTTTGTCCGCCATCGCGCGAAGTTTTGCGACCGACCAGGTCGTTGGCTTGGATGGCGGTGGTGCCTTCGTAAATGGTGAGAATTTTTGCGTCGCGGTAGTACTGCGCTGCTCCGGTTTCTTCAATGAAGCCCATGCCGCCGTGCACTTGCACACCCAAGGACGTGACTTCCAAACTCATTTCGGTGCTGTAGCCTTTGACCAGGGGCACCAAAAATTCGTAAAACGCTTTGTTCTGCTGGCGGGATTCTGCGTCGGGGTGGTGGTGCGAAGCATCGTAAGCGGCAGCCGCCACGCTGGCCATGGCGCGGCAACCCTCGGTGTAGGCCCGCATGGTCATGAGCATGCGCCGCACATCGGGGTGGTGGATGATGGGTGCTGCGGCCTTGATAGAGCCGTCCACCGGTCGGCTTTGCACACGATCTCGCGCGTAATGCGTGGCTTTTTGATAGGCTCGCTCTGCGATCGCAATGCCTTGCACACCCACCGCATAGCGGGCGGCGTTCATCATGATGAACATGTACTCGAGGCCACGGTTCTCTTGTCCCACCAAGTAGCCCACAGCACCACCGTTGTCACCGTACTGCAGCACGGCCGTGGGGCTGGCTTTGATGCCCATTTTGTGCTCGATGCTCACGCAATGCACATCGTTGCGCGCGCCCAGTGAACCGTTTTTGTTGACCAGCACTTTGGGCACCACAAACAGGCTGATGCCCTTGACACCTTCGGGCGCACCGGAGACACGGGCCAACACCAAATGAATGATGTTGTCGGCCATGTCGTGCTCGCCATACGTGATGTAGATCTTGGTACCAAACACCTTGTATGTGCCGTCGGCTTGGGGCTCGGCGCGCGAGCGCACCATGGACAGGTCCGAACCCGCTTGGGGCTCGGTCAGGTTCATGGTGCCAGTCCATTCGCCACTGATCAGCTTGTGCAAATAAATGGCCTTGAGTTCGTCGCTGCCAGCGGTGAGCAAGGCCTCAATGGCGCCATCGGTCAGCAATGGACACAGCGCAAAACTCATGTTGGCCGAATTCAAAATTTCGCCACAAGCCGCCCCAATGGTTTTGGGCAGACCTTGTCCACCCATGTCTGTGGGGTGCTGTAAGCCCTGCCAGCCACCCTGGGCATACTGCTGATAGGCTTGCTTGAAGCCAGGGGTGGTGGTGACCACACCGTCTTTCCAAAATGAGGGATTTTTGTCGCCCTCCCAATTCAATGGCGCGAGCACATCTTGGTTAAAGCGGGCACACTCTTCGAGCACGGCTTGCGCGGTCTCCATGCCCGCGTCCTCAAAGCCAGGGATTTTGGCAATCTCGTCGAGGCCAGCCAGATGGTGCATATTGAACAACATGTCTTTGACGGGGGCGGTGTAGCTCATGAATACCTCGGTACAAAATCAAGTGCATCAAAGGCCAGCGCGGCTGGCATTGGCCAGGGCAGGGTCGATTAAAGCTGGGCCACCAGCTCAGGCACGGCAACGAATAAGTCGGCTTCCAAACCGTAATCGGCCACGCTGAAAATCGGAGCTTCTGGGTCTTTGTTGATGGCCACAATGACCTTGCTGTCTTTCATGCCTGCCAAATGCTGGATGGCGCCACTGATGCCGCAGGCCACATACAACTGGGGTGCCACGATCTTGCCAGTTTGGCCAACTTGCCAGTCGTTGGGCGCGTAGCCCGCATCCACCGCCGCGCGGCTGGCGCCCATGGCGGCCCCCAACTTGTCGGCCAAAGGGGTCATGACCTCGGCGAATTTTTCGGAACTGCCCAATGCACGGCCACCCGAGACAATGATTTTGGCGGCAGTAAGTTCTGGTCGATCGTTCTTGGCGATCTCGCTGCCCACATAGCGGCTTAGGCCGCTGTCGGCCACTGCACTGACCACTTCAATGGCAGCAGAACCACCTTGAGCGGCGGCAGCGTCAAAACCCGTGGTGCGCACGGTGATGACCTTGGTCGCATCGGTGGCTTGCACCGTGGCCATGGCGTTGCCGGCATAGATGGGTCGCTCGAAAGTGTCGGGGCTGTCCACGCGGGTGATGTCGCTGACCTGGCCCACGTCGAGTTTGGCGGCCACCCGTGGTGCCACGTTTTTTCCACCAGCGGTGGCGGGAAACAAAATGTGGGTGTAACCAGCGGCCAAGGCCAACACTTGGGCGGCCATGTTTTCGGCCAATCCGTGTGCAAAGCCCGCTTCATCGGCATGCAGCACTTTGGCCACACCGGCGATGTGCGCGGCGGCGGCGGCGGCGGCACCCGCGTTGTGGCCAGCCACCAGCACGTGCACCTCAGAGGCACAGGCCAATGCAGCGGTCACGGTGTTGAGGGTCGACCCCTTGATGGTTTGATGGTCGTGGTCAGCGATTACCAGTGCACGCATGTCAGATCACCTTTGCTTCATTTTTGAGTTTGTCGACCAAAGCGGCCACATCGGCCACTTTGATGCCCGCGCTGCGCTTGGGCGGCTCGTTGACCTTCAAGGTCTTGATGCGCGGGGTCACGTCAACCCCTAAGTCTTCGGGCTTGAAAACATCGAGTTGCTTTTTCTTGGCCTTCATGATGTTGGGCAGGGTCACATAACGCGGCTCATTGAGTCGCAAGTCGGTGGTGATGACCGCGGGCATTTGCAGCGACAGGGTTTCCAGCCCGCCATCGACTTCGCGCGTGACTTGCACGCGCCCATCAACCACTTCCACCTTAGAGGCAAAAGTGGCTTGCGGCCAATCGGTGAGGGCGGCCAGCATCTGCCCGGTTTGGTTGCAATCGTCATCAATGGCTTGCTTGCCCAAAATGATCAAGCCGGGTTGCTCTTTGTCGGCCAAGGCTTTGAGCAGCTTGGCCACCGCCAATGGCTGCAACTCGACTGCAGTTTCGACCAAAATGGCGCGATCGGCACCGATGGCCATGGCAGTGCGCAAGGTTTCTTGGCATTGGGTCACGCCGCAGGAAACCGCGATGACCTCGGTGGCAAAACCCTTTTCTTTCAATCGCACGGCCTCTTCGATGGCAATTTCGTCAAATGGGTTCATGCTCATTTTGACGTTGGCGATGTCCACGCCGGTTTGGTCGGACTTGACCCGAACCTTGACGTTGTAATCCACCACGCGTTTGACGGGCACCAAAACCTTCATAAACCACTCCAAACAAATGAGACATCACCCCCGTGTGGGGTGAGCAGTGGGTCTGTGACCCATGAAAACAAATGATTGTAAGAGCAAACCACACGGTTTTGGCTTGGCCGTGTTATTGCCCGGCACCCAGATCAGCTCATAAGTTGAGCATTTGAGGCACGATCAAAATGATGGGCGGAAAGGCCACCAGCAAAGCCAAAACGGCCACCAAGGTGTAAACAAAGGGCATCACGCCGCGAAAGATCGTTGAGGTATCCAAGTGCGGCAACAAGCTTTTCACCACAAACATGTTCATGCCCACCGGCGGGCTGATCAGCCCAATCATGACCACCAACACAATGATCACGCCAAACCACACTGGGTCAAAACCCAGGCTCACAACCAGTGGAAAAAACACCGGGATGGTCAGCAAAATCATGGACAACTCTTCCATCGCCGTGCCCAGCAAGATGTAGATCACGCAAATGGCCACCATCACGCTGATGGGACTGATTTGGTACGAGGTGACAAAGGCCTTGAGGTCATCTGGCATGGAGGTGAAGTTAAGGAAGTTGCCAAACACCAAGGCCCCCACCAAGATCATGAACAGCATGCCTGTGGTGCGCGAGCTGTCGATCAAAATATCCAGCGTCACGCGCCAGGTCAAGGCTTTGCGTGCCAAAGCAATGCAAAACGCCCCAAAAGCGCCTATGCCCGCACCTTCGGTCGCGGTGAACACGCCGCCATAAATGCCACCCATCACAATCACAAACAACAGGGCCACAGCCCACACGTCTTTGAAGGCATCCCATCGCTCGCCCCAGCTCGAATGCTCGGCACGCGGCCCCCAGCTCGGGTGGCGCCAGGTCAGAAAAGAAATCGTCATGCACATCAGCACCACGGCCATCAAGCCAGGCAAAAAACCTGCTGCAAACAGTTTGCCAATGTTGGTTTCCGTCACCAAGCCATAAATGACCATGATGGTCGAAGGCGGGATCAATATGCCCAGGGTGCCCCCAGCGGCAATGGTCCCGGCAGCCAACTCATCCGAATAACCGTGTTCTCGCATCGATGGATAAGCCACCTTGGTCATGGTGGCTGCGGTGGCAATGGATGAGCCACAAATGGCCCCAAAACCAGCGCAGGCCATCACACTGGCCATGGCCAAGCCGCCACGAAAATGGCCAACCAATGTATAGGCCAATCGGTACAACTCCCGCGACATGCCTGCACGGGTGACAAAGTTGCCCATCAAAATAAACAAAGGCACCACCGACAAGGTGTACTGAAAGCCGGACTCATAAACGGTGGACGTGGCCGATGCCATCGAGGGCATGACACCGCGCATCCACCAAAGCCCCAAAAAACCCACCAAGCCCATGGAGATGGCAATGGGCACCCGGATCAGGGACAGGGACAACATGGCCAACAGGCCCACAATGGCTTCAGTCATGGTTTCAGGCGCGCAAAAAACTCAGGTGGTGGTTGGGCCCAGCGAGTCACTCTCGCGATGGGGGATGAAAATCAGCACCAAGTGCGTCGCGGCGGCGATGCAAATCATTGCCCCCATGACGTAAGCCACTGGCGCGAGAGGCAGTTTCAAAACGTGGGTGGTGTCCCCATACTCGGCCACGCGCAGGGCACGGCGGAAAATCAAGTAGCCAATGCCCGACAAAGTGAGAAAACAAATCAGGTCGGACATTTTGTTGAAAAAGGCTTTGACCGCCGGACTCATCAAGCTGTCCAGGGTGTCGATCACGATGTGCTCGCGCCGCATGGATACCAAAGGCAAGGCCGCGTAAATCAAAACCGCCAAAGCCATTTCGGTCATTTCAAACCCACCTGGCAGCGGTTGATTGAGCACATAACGGCCCACCACATCCACGGCGGTGATGATCATCATCAAAAAAAGCACGGCCGCAGAAATAACACCCAGTAATTTTTCCAAACCCTTGACCAAATCCGTCATCACTTTTCTCCCGTGCGCGATTGTCGCGCTTTGCGCACCCATGCATCAAAGGTGATGTTCATGATGCGATCGGTGCGCAAAAAGTCACGTGCTCGCCGCGCTTGCACCGCGTCGATGGGCACCACCCCGCCCACCGCTGCCGCGCTGATTTGCAAGCGGGCCATGCGCTCCATGAACACCGCTAAAAAGCAGGCCTCTTGGACACTGCGCCCGGCGGTCAATAAGCCGTGGTGGGCCAATAAAAGGGCATGGGCTTGACCCAAACTGGCGCTGATGAGTTCGCCCTCGCGATCGGCCGTGGGCAAGCCCGGCCACTCGGGCAAAAACACCATGTCTTCGAACAAAGGCGTGGCGTCCATGTGGGCCACCACCAACGGCACCTTGGCCGCAGCCAGGGCCGACGCGGCTGGCGGGTGGGTGTGCACGATGGCGTGCACGTCTGGCCGGC
>RFXS01000009.1 GCA_009921465.1 Betaproteobacteria bacterium | reverse complement strand
ATCGACCCACCGGTGTCCGTGCCCAAAGAGCCAAACACCAGGCCGGCCCCCACAGCCACGCCCGACCCGCTGGAAGAGCCCCCCGCAATGTGGTCTGGGTGGAATGCGCTGGCGCAATGGCCGTGGTGGATGTTGTGCCCGGTGGGCCCACCGGCGAACTCCGACATGTTGAGCGTGCCCAGGTCCAAGGCACCGGCCTGGTCCAAGCGGGTCAAACAGGTGGCCGTGTCTTCGGCACGCCAGTCGCGCCGGATCAGGCTGCCACAGGTCGACACCAAGCCGCGCCGGTAAAACAAATCTTTGTGCGCCAAGGGCACGCCGTGCAATGGGCCCGGCTGAAACGAACGCTGTGCCAATTGGGCATCCGCTTTTTGCGCAGCGGCCAAAGCCGTTTCGGCATCGATGCGGATGAACGCCTTGCGCGAGGCCTGCCATTGCGCGATGCGTTGCAAGCATGCTTGGGTCACCTCCACCGCCGATAACTGCCGCCGCGCAATGGCTTGCGCCACCTCGGTCAAACCCATGAAGGCCAGGTCGATGTCAGCCACCGATGGCACCTGCGTTGAGCCAGGCGACATAAGCACTGGGTTCGTCGTCAAAACGCAAGTGTGCGGCACCCGCTTGCACCGAAGCGTTGAGTTGCGCAAATTCGGTGGCCAACTCTTGTGCACGTTGGGCGGGCACGGGGTAGCGCGCCCAACGGGTCAAGCCATGGGACAAGGCATCCACATCGGATTGAGAAGTGCTTTGCACAGGGGGAACAGAATTCATCGGCATAATGGTTTGCAAGCCCTCGACACGGAGGGCCTTATTGTGCACAACATCCATTTTTAGCCAGGTCACCCCATGCAAATTGACATCAACGCCATGTCGCAAGACATCCAATACAAGCTCATCGCCTCCACCGTGGTGCCACGCCCCATTGCGCTGATCAGCACCTTTGGCGAGGAAACGGGCGACAACGCTGCGCCCTTTAGTTTTTTCAATGTGATGGGCGAGAACCCGCCGGTGCTGGTGGTTGGCTTAGAGACCCGCCGCCACGACAAGTCGCTCAAAGACACCACGATCAACATCATGAAAAACGGCCAGTTTGTGATCCACTTGGTCGATGAAGACCTGGGCGAAGCGATGAACATTTGCGCCATTGACTTTCCGCCCCAGGTGAACGAAGTCGACATGGCCGGTCTGACCATGGTGCCCTCGACCCTGATCAAGCCAAAACGCATTGTGCAAGCGCCCGTGGCTTTTGAGTGCGAAAAAATCACCTTCTTACAAATCAGCCCCGACCGCAATATCGTGGTGGGCAAGGTGGTGATGATGCATGTGCGCGACGGCTTGTTCGACCCCGAAACCTACTACATCAACCCAGAGAAATACCACCCCATCGGGCGCATGTTTGGGCAGTTGTACACCCGCACCCGGGACCACTTCACCATGACGGTGCCTAGCTACGATGATTGGCAAAAAACACATCCCAAGTGAGCTGCCCCAGGCCCGCTCAGGGCTTGGTCAACTGCTGAACAAAAAGTTCATCACGTCGCCGTCTTTGACCACGTACTCTTTGCCCTCGGCGCGCATCTTGCCCGCGTCCTTGGCACCTTGCTCGCCTTTGAACTGAATGAAGTCTTCAAAGGCGATGGTTTGGGCGCGGATGTAGCCCTTTTCAAAATCGGTGTGGATCACCCCAGCGGCTTGCGGGCCGGTGTCGCCCACGTGGATGGTCCAGGCGCGCACCTCTTTCACACCAGCGGTGAAGTAGGTTTGCAGACCCAGCAAGGTGTAGGCCGAGCGAATCAATCGGTTCAGGCCTGGTTCGGTTTGGCCCAATTCGCTTAAAAACATGTCGCGGTCTTCGTCGCTCATCTCGCTCATCTCAGCTTCGAGCTTGGCGCAAATGGCCACCACGGGGGCGTTTTGTGAATGGGCATAAGCGGTCAGACGATCGAGCAAGGGGTTGTTCTCGAAACCGTCTTCGGACACATTGGCCACAAACATGGCGGGCTTGGCGGTGATCAGAAAAAACTGCTTGAGCAGTGGCTTTTCTTCTTTGCTGAAGTCAATGGTGCGCACCGGCTTGGTGTCGTTCAAGGCCAGCTGGCATTTCTCCAAAATGGTCACCAACTTGGCGGCCTCTTTGTCGCCCGAACGGGCGGTTTTTTGCACCCGGTGCAGGGCTTTTTCCACGCTGTTCAAGTCGGCCAAACAAAGCTCGGTTTGGATCACTTCAATGTCGGAGATGGGATCGACCTTGCCAGCCACGTGGATCACGTTGTCGTCCTGGAAGCAACGCACCACATTGACAATCGCATCGGTTTCGCGGATGTGCGCCAAAAACTGGTTGCCCAAGCCTTCGCCCGTGCTGGCACCGGCCACCAGGCCAGCAATGTCGACAAACTCCACGATCGCAGGCACCACCCGCTCGGGCTCGACGATGGTTGACAGCTGCGCCAAGCGGGTGTCGGGCACTTCGACCACGCCCACGTTGGGCTCGATGGTGCAAAACGGGTAATTTTCGGCTGCAATGCCGGCCTTGGTCAGGGCATTGAAGAGGGTGGACTTGCCCACATTGGGCAGGCCGACGATGCCGCATTTCAAACTCATGGATGGTCCTCAACCCGCGCACGCGGGGATGGTTGGGCGCGCTGTATCGCCAAAGGGGATGGATTGTAGCCAGCGCGGTTTAGGCTCACACCGCTGGGCGCAAGGCGCTGTCAACGCGCAAAGCGTCACAGGTGGTATTGAACGTCCAGCACCTGGCCCACCCGCAGCAGCGGCTCGCTGTCTTGGCTCACGCCCTGGCTGGCAATGGCGTTCATGCCAAAGCTGACAGCCCCCTCCAAACGCCGGTCTTGCCGATAGCTTTGCAACACATCGCCCAGCAGTGGGTTGACGTCACCGGTATCGGGGTCGATGTTGGGCATGGGGCAGCGCGAACATGGCTTGACTGGCTTGAGCACCACGCGGCCTTCTTCGGCCTGCCACGACAAGCCCAGGATGTGATCTTCGTCGTGCGCGGGTATGCCGCTGAGCACGATGTTGGGCCGAAAGCGGCGCAAGTCCACCGCGGCGTGGCCGCTGCTGGCCAAGCGCGCATTGAGCCCCTCCAGCGATGCGTGGCTGCACACCAAATACGGAAACCCATCGCTGAATTGGTTTTTCGCCTCTACCCCTGCGGTCCATTGGGGGTTGCTGGGGCGCACATGGTCGGGGTCAAAGCGCACCAAACGCAAGCGTCCCATGGCCTGGCCCTGCGCGGTTTGGCCCAAAAAGTCGCTGAACCATTGCGACGCCACGTCGCCCATGTCAAAAGCACTCACCGGTTGTCCCCACACTTGCACTTGCACGGCGTCTTGCACCTCGTACAAAGCCAGGTGCAAGGCCAGCATGCCGGGCGCGCGCAATCGCACGTCAGAGGCTCGCAAGGTCGGTTGAATCAAGGCCATCTGGGGCAAATCGCGTTGGCTGACCATCTCGCCTTGCGCGTTGACCACCATCCAACAGCGGTCGTGTAGCAAACCCATGTCGGTCAGGGTGGCCTCTTGCAAGGAAATGCCGGCACAGGATTTCACGGGGTAGACCCACAACTGGGACACGGTGGCTTGGGCGTCGATCATGTTGAGATTGGCATGTCAGTGAACAGGGTCGAATTGTGCCTGCGTGGCAAGGCCGCACAGGCCCACCTAGAATCCCCTTCCATGAAACCCGCATTCGATGTATGTATCCGCGGTGCCGGTGTGGTGGGGCAAACGGTGGCCTTGCTGCTGGCCGCTTTGCGCTTGCGGGTGGGGTTGGTGCAAGACACCCCCACCCCTGCGAGCGATGTGCGTGCATTTGCCCTCAATGCCTCTTCTCACGCCCTGCTGCAAGAACTGCGTTGCTGGCCTGCACAGGCGCACACCACCGCCGTGCAGCGCATGCGGGTGTGGGGCGATAGCGGTGCGCAAGTGCAGCTCGATGCCCCCAGCCCGCAGGGCCTGACTTGGATCGTTGATGTGCCCGAGTTGCAAGCGCAACTGGCGCAAGCGATCCAGTACCAACCCCTGATCAGCTTATTGCAAGCACCCGACAAAGCCAGCCTCACCGTGGTGTGTGAAGGCCGCCACAGCACCAGCCGCGAACAAGCGGGTGTGGTGCACGAGGTCTTGCCCTACGACCAACACGCCTTGGCAGCGCGGGTGCAATGCACCGTGCCCCATGATGGCCAAGCCTTTCAATGGTTCAACCACGTGAACGCTGAACTCGACATCTTGGCCTTGCTGCCCATGGGCGGCGCGCAGGGGCAACAAGCCGCTTTGGTGTGGTCGCTCAGCCCGGCGCGGGCACAACAGTTGCAAGCCATGCCCGCGGCCGATTTCGAACAAGCCTTGCACCACGCCAGCCACGGCCAATTGGGGGATTTGAGCTTGACCAGCGAGCGGCGCACCTGGCCATTGCAAATGGCGCGCGCCCTGCAATGGAGCGGCACCTACAGCGATGGCAGTGCCTGGGTGCTGGCCGGTGACGCCGCACACAGTGTGCACCCGCTGGCTGGCTTGGGGCTGAACCTGGGTTTGGCCGATGCCCAAGCCTTGCGAGATGTGCTGCAAACCCGCCAAGATTTGAACCACTGGCGGGCCTTGAATGACCGCCGATTGCTGCGCCAGTATGAGCGCCAACGCAAAGCGGGCATGTGGCCCACCTGGGTGGCCTGCGACGCACTGCAACGCTTGTTTGCCCACCCCCATGCGCTGGCCAAAGACCTGCGCCAATGGGGCATGAAAAACTTTGACACCATCCCACCTTTGAAACAATGGGTGATACAACAGGCCATGCAATGATGCTTTTAACCAGCCCCCATCGACCACGCCACTCAATGCACCTGCGCCGCGCCTTTTGGCTGGCCTGTGTCATGACATGGGCCGCCTGGTCCGGCGCAGTGGGGGCCCAAGAGGTGGCGATTCGCAAGGCGCTCAAAGAGCGCATCCCCGATTTACCCAGAATTGAGTCGGTCAGCAAAACCCCCATCAGCGGTTTGTACGAGGTGCTGCTCGAAGACAACGACATTTACTACACCGACGCCAGCGGCAACTACCTGGTGCAAGGCTCGATGATCGACACCCGCACCAAACGCAACCTGACCGAAGAGCGCACCGACAAACTCAACGCCATTGCCTACGCCAGCCTGCCGTTCAAAGACGCCATCACCATCGTGCGGGGCAACGGGCAGCGCAAACTGGCGGTATTTGCAGACCCCAACTGTGGCTATTGCAAGCGCTTTGAACGCGACTTGCAAAAGGTCGACAACATCACCGTTCACCTTTTTTTATACCCGGTGTTGGGCGCAGATTCAAATGAAAAGTCGCGCCACATTTGGTGTGCCAAAGACCCTGGCAAAGCATGGTTGGACATGATGACACGCGACACGACCCCATCACCGGCCAGTTGCGACACCGCCGCCTTGACACGCAACCTGGAGTTTGGCCGCAAGCACAAAATCACGGGCACACCCACCTTGTTGGCCCAAGACGGTAAGCGCGTACCCGGGGCCATTCCGCTGGCCCAAATTGAGCAACTCATCGCTGCCCGACCCTGATATGCAACACCCCGCATCTGCCTTGCAAGGCGACATCGCCACCTTGGTGCACCGGCTGGCCTACGCTGGTTTGATCCCGTTTGTGGTGTTGGCGCTGTTGATGTGGTTGGTGGTGGGCGATGTGCACGCCTTTGTGGCGATGGCCTTGTGCGCCTATGCCGCCGCCATTGCATCTTTTTTAGGCGGCATTCATTGGGGCATGGGCTTGCCGTTGGATGCGCCTGCGCGGCGCTTTCACTTGGTGTGGGGCGTGGTGCCTTCATTGGTGGCTTGGGTGGCCTTGCTGATGCCCGCTTTTGCCGGCCTGCCGTTGTTGGCCTTGCTGCTGGTGGTGTGTTACTGGGTCGACCGGCGCACTTGGGCCGCCTGGGGATGGGCCGCCTGGCTGCCCATGCGTTTGCGCCTCACAAGCGTGGCAGTGTTGTGCTGTGTGTTGGGCGCATCGGCCACCTGAAGCAACGCCATGGCCAAAACCCGTTCACCCGCCACACCCGCGCCGGTGCACTTTGTGGTGCAAGCCCATGCCTGGGCCGCCCATGTGTTTGACATCACCTGCACCATCGCACGACCTTTGGCTCTACAGCGGGTGCAACTGCCGGTGTGGATAGCTGGCAGCTATTTGGTGCGCGAGTTCTCCAAGCAGTTGTTTGACCTGCGCGCCAAGCAGTTGGGCCGCCCCTTGGCCGTGACGCAACATGACAAAGCCAGTTGGGACATCCAAGCCGACCCCGGGCACGCCCTGGTGCTGCACTACCGCGTGCACGCCCACGACAACTCGGTGCGCACCGCATGGCTGGACAGCGAACGCGGGTTTTTCAATGGCACCAGCCTGTTTTTGGAGGTGCACGGACAGCGCGATGCCAGCCACACCGTGGCCCTGGATCCCATGGGCACGCCCCCAGGTTGGCGCGTGGCCACCGCCTTGACACCCCAACGCACCGACACCAAGGGCTGGGGGGTGTACCAGGCCAACGGTTACGACGAACTGGCCGACTCACCGGTGGAAATAGGCGACTTTTGGTCGGGTGAATTTGTGGCTTGCGGCGTACCGCACCGGTTTGTGGTGGCGGGCAGCACGCCCAGCTTTGATGGCCAGCGCTTGCTGCACGACACCCAGCGCATTTGCGAAACACACATTCGCTTTTGGCACGCGCAGGGCAAAGCCACAGGGCGCGTGACCAAGCCGGCCCACGACCGCTATGTGTTCATGCTCAATGCGGTCGACAGCGGCTACGGGGGCCTGGAACACTGCCACAGCACCGCCTTGATCGCGCAGCGCAGCGATCTGCCGCGCGCGGGCCAAGACAAAGCCAGTGAGGGCTACATGACCTTGCTGGGCCTGATCAGCCACGAGTACTTTCACACCTGGAACGTCAAGCGACTGCGCCCGCGAGAATTTGAACGCTATGACTGGGGCCGCGAAAACCACACCGAGATGTTGTGGTTTTTTGAAGGGCTGACCAGCTACTACGACGACTTGCTTTTGCGCCGAAGCGGGCTGATGGACGACACGCGCTACCTGCAAGGCCTGAACAAAACCATCAACCAAGTGCTGCAAACCCCGGGCCGCCAAGTGCATTCGCTGGCGCAATCGAGTTTCGAGGCCTGGACCAAGTACTACCGCGCCGACGACAACACCCCCAACATCACCGTGAGCTATTACACCAAGGGCGCACTGGTGGGCCTGTGCCTGGACCTGCGCTTGCGCCAGACTGGCCACAACCTGGACGAGGTCATGCGAGCCCTGTGGAAGCGCTGCGCGGGTGGGCCCATGGGCGAAGACGATTTGCTCGCGGTGCTGCATGCCACCACTGGGGAAAACTGGGGCAAAACCCTGCGCGCTTGGGTGCACGGCACGGGCGAGTTGCCGCTGCGAGCCTTGTTGGGCGACAACGGTGTGCGCGTGCACGTGGAGCCATCGGCCTGGGCACAGCGCTTGGGCCTGCGCGTGAGCGAGGACAAAGGCGTGCATTTGAAGTTTGTGTTCAGCGACAGCGCTGCGCAACACGCTGGCATGGCCCCGGGTGACGAATGGCTGGGCCTGGAGTTGCCAGCCAGCAAAGGCCGCCCGGCCCAGGCTTGGCGGCTGCAAAAAATCGATGACTTGGGCTTGTACCTGGGCCAGGCCAAACGCTGCACGGCTTTGGTGGCGCGTGATCAACAACTGCTGCGCCTGCCTTTGGCGGTGCCAGCGGCCAACGACCCGCGTGTGGGCACCTGGCGCTTGAGCGTGGCCGATGCTGCGGCGCTCAAACGCTGGCTGGATTGAGCTTTACAACTGGCGTGTATCGACCACGCGCTTGGCCTTGCCCATGCTGCGCTCGACCCCGCCTTCGGCGCGCAACTCAATGGCGGCATTGGTGCCCACATAAGCCTTGATGTCGTGCTGCAGTTGCTGGGCGGCGGCTTGAGCGGCGCTGCCTTGCGGGTCCACACCCGCGCGGGTCTCGATCACCACCTTGAGTTCATCGAGAGAGCCGCTGCGGCTGAGCACACACTGGTAGTGCGGCGACAAGGCCGCATGCTTGAGCAACAACTCTTCAATTTGGGTGGGAAACACATTGACCCCGCGCACGATCATCATGTCGTCGCTGCGACCGGTGATTTTTTCCAAGCGGCGCATGGTGCGCGCCGATCCGGGCAACAAACGCGTGAGGTCTCGGGTGCGGTAGCGGATGATGGGCAAGGCCTCTTTGGTCAGGCTGGTGAACACGAGTTCACCAAACTCGCCATCGGCCACTGGTTGACCGGTTTCGGGATGGATCACCTCGGGGTAAAAATGATCCTCCCAAATGGTGGGACCGTCTTTGGTTTCCACGCACTCACTGGCCACGCCCGGGCCCATGACCTCGCTCAGGCCATAAATGTCCACCGCGTCCAAACCCATGCGCTGCTCGATGGCACGGCGCATGTCGTTGGTCCAGGGCTCGGCCCCAAAAATACCGATGCGCAATGAGCTGTCCGCAGGCACCAAACCTTGGCGCTCAAATTCATCGGCAATGGCCAACATGTAACTGGGCGTGACCATGATGATGTCGGGCTTGAAGTCGGCGATGAGTTGCACCTGGCGCTCGGTTTGTCCGCCGCCAAAGGGCACCACGGTGAGCCCGAGTTTTTCAGCGCCGTAATGCGCACCCAAACCACCCGTGAACAATCCGTAGCCATAGCTCACATGCACCAGGTCGCCCGGTCGGGCACCTGCGGCGCGGATGCTGCGCGCGACCAAATGCGCCCAGGTGTCGATGTCGTTGCGCGTGTAACCCACCACCGTGGGCTTGCCCGTGGTCCCGCTGGAGGCATGGATGCGTGCGCACTGCGCGCGCGGCACGGCAAACATGCCGTAGGGGTAGCTGTCGCGCAAGTCAAGTTTGGTGGTAAAAGGAAACAGCGCCAAGTCGGCCAGGCTTTTGCAGTCGCTGGGGTGCACGCCCGCAGCATCAAACTTGGCCCGGTAAACCGGCGAGTTGGCATAGGCGTGCTGCAAGGTCGATTGCAAACGTTTGAGTTGCAAACTGCGCAACTCGTCCACGCTGGCGTGTTCAATCGCCTCATGAGCGAAGGCGTGTTGGGTGTTCATGGGTTCACCACCGTTCCTGGAATTTGCGCGCTTTTGCCGCGAAACAAGGCCACGGTCTCGCCACGCTGGTTGCTTACTTTGACGTCATAAATGCCGTGCCGGCCCGACAACACTTGCTCCACCCCTTCGGTGCTCAGCACATCGCCCAACTGGGCTGGCTTTAAAAACTCGATGCTGCACGCCGCTGCCACCGCGTTGTGGTTGTGGCTGTTGCAGGCAAAGGCGAAGGTGGAGTCGGCCAAGGTAAAGATAAAGCCACCATGGCAGGTTTGGTGGCCATTGAGGTGCTTGTCTTGCACCACCATGCGCATGCGTGCGCGCCCAGGCTCGCAAGAGACCAAGTCCATGCCCACGGTTTCGCGCGTGGCCCGGTCGTTGGCATACATGGTTTCGCCCACCTGTTGGGCCAGCGCCATCTTGTCCATGGGGTCAATGTCCCTTGAATTGCGCCGGGCGCTTTTGCAAAAAGGCGCTCACGCCCTCGATGTAATCGTGGGTGCGGCCCAGTTGGGATTGGGTGTCGCGCTCCACATCGAGGTGGGCACTCAAGCTGCGCTGGCTGGCGTCACGCAACAAGGCGCGCGTGGCCACCAAAGCCTGGGTGGGCATGGCCGCGAGCCGCTCGGCCATGGCCCAAGCGGCGGCCAGGCAATCGGCCTCGAGTTGCCACACCAAGCCCCATTGATGGGCTTGCTCGGCACCGAGCTTGTCCCCCGTCATGGCCAAAGCCATGGCGCGTGCCAAGCCCAGCCGCTCGACCAAAAACCAACTGCCGCCCGCGTCTGGGATCAAGCCAATTTTGCTGAACGCTTGGATGAAGCTGGCCGTGGGTGCGGCGATCGCAATGTCGCACGTCATGGCCAATGAAGCGCCAGCGCCAGCGGCCACGCCATTGACCGCGGCCACCACCGGCATGCGCAATTGCTGCAGTCGGCGCACCGTGGGATTGAAGTACTGGTCGATCAAGGGACCGGGGTCGGCCCGCTCGACCATGTCGGGCCCAGGCGTGAAATCAAACTCCGACAAATCGGCCCCGGCACAAAAGCCGCGCCCGGCGCCGGTGATCACCAGGGCTCGGATGTGGGCGTTGCCCTCGACGCGGTCCAGCGCGGCCCACAACTGGCTGTGCATGTCGCGGGTGAAACTGTTCAAGGCCTGGGGCCGGTTCAGGGTGATGCACGCCACAGCAGCGCGCTCTTCATACAAGACTAGGGGTTCAGACATGGGGATCTCCTCGGGCCTGCAATTTAACATTAGCCGACCCGTTGGTTGGTGAATGTTTTCCCTTGGGTATAGTCACGCATCCAACCCAACATCTGCCTTTTTTGCCGGAGACCCCATGACACACCAAAACATTCAAACCGCCGTCCACGCCGACAAAGTGGGCGTGGTGACCCTGAACCGGCCCAAGCAGCTCAATGCCCTCAATGGCGAATTGATGGACGAGTTGGGCGCGGCGCTCAAAGCTTACGACGCCGACCCGGCCATTGGCTGCATGGTCATCACCGGCAGCGAAAAAGCCTTTGCGGCCGGGGCCGACATTGGTGCCATGGCCAGCTACAACTTTGCCGATGTGTACAAACAAGACTTCATCACCCGCAATTGGGAAACCATCCGTTCTGTGCGCAAACCGGTGATTGCGGCGGTCAGCGGCTTTGCCTTGGGCGGCGGCTGCGAATTGGCCATGATGTGTGACTTCATCATTGCCGCCGACAACGCCAAGTTTGGTCAACCAGAGATCAAGCTGGGCATCATCCCCGGCGCGGGCGGCACCCAGCGCTTGCCGCGGGCGGTGGGCAAGGCCAAAGCGATGGACCTGGCCTTGACCGGGCGCATGATGGACGCCAGCGAGGCCGAGCGCGCTGGCTTGGTCAGCCGCATCGTTCCATTGGACAAGCTGATGGACGAAACCCTGGCCGCGGCATTGATGATTTGCGAGCACTCGCAATTGGCCACCATGGCGGCCAAAGAATCGGTCAACCGCGCCTTTGAAAGCGGTCTGGCCGATGGTGTGATGTTTGAGCGGCGCATGTTCCACGCCTTGTTTGCCACCAGCGACCAGAAAGAAGGCATGGCCGCCTTTGTGGGCAAGCGCAAGGCGCAGTTCACCCACCAGTGATGCACCCCTGTCCGGCTGGGGACCGGGGAGCGGTGCGTTTACTTTTTACCCAAGCCCAGCCGGGCGGCACCTTCGGTATAGAGCTGGGTTCGCTCTTTCATGAACGCGTCCATTTGCTCCAAGCCCACGTTGACCAACTCAAAACCATTTTTGGCCGCCAGCTCTTTCATCTCGGCATCGTTGTTCAAGGCCATCCACAGGTCTGACAAGCGTTTGCGCTGATCGGGTGGGGTGGATTTGGGCACCCCAATGCCACGGTAAGCGCCGTCCACCCAGTTCACGCCCAATTCTTTGAAGGTGGGCACATCGGGGATCAGT
The DNA here is from genome assembly GCA_009921465.1 of Betaproteobacteria bacterium. Lineage (GTDB taxonomy): Bacteria > Pseudomonadota > Gammaproteobacteria > Burkholderiales > Burkholderiaceae_C > Limnohabitans. The sequence goes on along the minus strand of RFXS01000009.1, from coordinate 22,034 downwards.
GGGTGGCGCTTGTCCATCGCCACCGCCAGCGGCCGCACCCGGCTTTTATTGGCCACCACAAACGGCACATAGGTCATGGCCCCATCCACCTGCCCGCCCAGCACCGAAGTGGTCATGTCGCCCGTGCCCTTGAACGGCACATAAATGGTTTTGATGCCAAAAGCCGCATTGAGCCGCTCATGCGCAGCATGGTTGGCCGAGTTCAGGCCGGACCCGCCCAAAGAGAGCTTGCCGGGGTCTTTTTTGGCCGCTTCGATGAACTCGGCAAAGTTTTTGATTGTGCTGGTCGAGGGCACCACCAAGGTGTCTGGCGTGTAATGGAACCAAAACACCGGCGTGATGTCGGCGGTTTTGTATTGCACCTGGCCCTCGATGGGTTGAAACACAATGTGCGGCAAGTTGATGCCCACCACATTGAAACCGTCACCGGGCAAGCTGTTCATTTGCGACCACATCAAGGCCCCGCCGGCACCGGCCTTGTACTGAACAATGGTCTCGATGGCGGCGCATTTTTTGCGCAACACCGCTTGCTGATGGCGCGCGGATAAATCGGACTCGCCCCCGGGCGGGAATGCCTGCCAGTACTGCAGGTTTTTCTCCAAACATGGTTGGGCCAGGGCTGCGGTGGCCAGCCAACCCAAAACGGCCAAAACGGACCGGACATGGATACCAAACGACATGGGGGCTCTCCTCATTGAATCGACGCGCACACGGCGCGCGTGACTTGCTCGGTGCTGGCTTGCCCACCCAAGTCACGGGTGTGCAAAGCGGGGTTCGCGGTGACCTGCTCGATGGCCGCCATCAAACGTTGGGCCGCGGGCACCTCGCCGAGGTGCTCCAGTAGCATGACACAACTCCAGAAAGTGCCAATAGGGTTTGCCAACCCCTGGCCCATGATGTCGAAGGCCGAGCCGTGGATGGGCTCAAACATGCTGGGGTAGCGCCGCTCGGGGTCGATGTTGCCCGTGGGCGCGATCCCTAAGCTGCCGGCCAAGGCAGCGGCCAAATCGCTCAAGATATCGGCATGCAAATTGGTGGCCACCAAGGTGTCCAAGCTGGTCGGGCGATTGACCATGCGGGCGGTGGCCGCGTCAACCAGTTCTTTGTCCCAATGCACATCGGGAAATTCTGTGGCGACTTGGGCTGCAATTTCGTCCCACATGACCATTGCATGGCGCTGGGCATTGGACTTGGTGACCACAGTGAGCAGCTTGCGCGGGCGCGACTGGGCCAGGCGAAACGCAAAGCGCATGATGCGCTCCACCCCCGCGCGGGTCATCATGGACACATCGGTGGCCACCTCGATGGGGTGGCCTTGGTGGGCACGCCCACCCACGCCTGCGTACTCACCCTCGGAGTTTTCGCGCACGATGACCCAGTCCAAGTCTTTGGGGCCACAGCGTTTGAGTGGCGCATCAATGCCCGGCAGGATGCGGGTCGGGCGCACATTGGCGTACTGGTCAAAACCTTGGCAAATTTTGAGGCGCAAGCCCCACAAAGTGATGTGGTCGGCAATGTGCGGGTCGCCAGCCGAGCCAAACAAAATGGCATCCATGGCGCGCAAAGCGTCCAAACCGTTGGCGGGCATCATCTCGCCATGGGCGCGGTACCAGTCCCCACCCCAACCGAAATGGGCAAACTCAAAGCCAAAGCTGCCCTGCGCCTGGGCCAAAGTGGCCAACACCTGTTGGCCGGCGGGAATCACCTCTTTGCCAATGCCGTCTCCTGGGATGCAAGCGATTTTGTATGTTTTCATGCTGTGCTAAAAAGAGCCAAAGATACCGCTTTATACCTTGGAGTCCGCGCATGATCCCCATTGAGGCCATTGACCATATCGGTGTGCGTGTCACCGACCCAGCGCGCGCGCTGGCCTTTTACGCTGTGCTCGGCTTTGAACCCATCTTGGCGGTGGACTTCGATGCCGTGGTCATCATCCAAAACGCCGCCGGGGTAGAAATCAACCTGATCGTCAACGGGGTGGACCACACGGGCGGCAAAAACATCTTGATGGACATGCCAGACAAGCACCCCGGCATCACCCATGTGGCGTTTCGGGTGGCCGACATCGCGCAGGCCATGGCCCAACTCAGCGCACACCAGATTGCCATCACCCAAGGCCCAGTGACCTTTGGCGACGGCCATGTATCGGTCTTTGTGCGCGACCCGGACCGCAACACCATCGAGTTGCGAGCGCGGCTCAAAGCAGGCGAAGACAGTCTCATCCCGGGCTTGACCTTTTACGACCCCAAGGGGTGAGCTGCGTTCAGGTCGCGCTGGCGCCACTTGGTGCACAACACATTGTCTGCGCGCAAGCCTGCCCGATCTTCGTCGAGCACGGGGGTGTCAATTGGCCTGTATTTTGTTGTCGATCGCCAATTGACGCCACATGGGTATTTCAGTGGCAATGATCTTGGCAAACTCGTCCGAGGTGTTGCTCATCGGCGCGACCGACATGGTGGTGAGCTTCTTTTGCACATCTGGCATATCGACCACCTTGGCCACGCCATCTTGCAGTATTTTGATGATGTCGGCTGGCGTACCAGCGGGCGCGAGCAAACCAATCCACAGCGATACCTTGATGTCGATGCCCAACTCGGCCAGTGTTGGCGTGTTGGGGTACTCTTTCATGCGCTTGGCCGATGTCACCGCCAGCGCCTTGACACGACCACTTTGCATGCCCACAAAGGCGGGCCCCGCATCGGCCAAGGTCATGGTGACGTCGCCCGACATCACGGCAGTGACAGCATCGTTGGCCCCTTTGTAGGGAATGTGGGTGTGGGTGGCACCGGTCTTGCGCTTGAACAACTCGGTGATCAACTGAAACGAAGCAGAACTGGCACCGTAATTGGATTTATCAGGGGTTTGAATCGACTGGGCCACCAACTCTTGCACGGATTTCGCCGGGTTGTTGACATTGACCAGCAACACCAAGGGTGAGTCGCTGACAAACGAAATGGGCGTGAAATCTTGTGGTCCGTATGGCAACTTGTTGTACACCGCATGGTTGAAGATGATGGGTCCGGGGGCTCCCATCAACAAGGTGTAGCCATCTGGCTTGGCCTTGGCCACGTATGTGCTGCCCACGATCGCGCCGACACTGGGGCGGTTTTCCACCACCACCGACTGGCCAATCACAGACGGGAGTTTTTCGGCCAACACACGGGCGATGGCGTCCACACCGCCACCGGCCGAATAACCGACCACGATGGTGACGGGTTTTTGCGGGTAGTCGGCCGCATGTGTTGTACTGGCCAGCAGGCCCAACGACGCCAACTGCACCCAGGCCAAAACGGGGGTCAGAAATTTACCTTTGAGTCGCATGCTTGCCTCCTGTTTGTCTGTTTCGATCTGACCCGAAATCATGGGTCAGTGGGTGGGCGATGTGCCCCCCTGTGTTCAGGCATCCGTTTGCTTTTGCAGCCATGCCGCAATCCATTGCTGGGACAGGGCCAGTTGCTCTGCATTGAGTTGCTTGGCCACTGCATCGCGGTTGTGGATGGCATCAGAGTTGCCCTGCCGCGCGGCCAACGTGAACCACATGTGGGCCCGGGGCAAATCGATTTCACAGCCTTTGCCCAAGGTAAAGAACAAAGCCAGGTTGTACTGCGCGTTCGTTTCGCCTTGCTGGGCCGATTTTTCATACCAATAAAGGGCTTTGCGCAGGTCACAAGCCTGGCCACGCCCTTCTTCTAGCATGACGGCCAAATTGAATTGGGCTTTGCTGCTGCCCTTGTTGGCCCCCATCACATACCAACGCAGGGCTTCTTTTTCGTCAGCAGCGACACCGTCACCCGTTTCGTACAAATAACCCAATTGGTAGGCTGCGGCGGCGTCGCCCTGAACAGCATTCATCATCAAATCACGCATAGATATTCCTGTTTGATGGGCAAATCTTGATTGCCATATATCGGCGGGAATATACATGACGGCCACCGGGGCTGGCAACGGCCAAGCAGGCTGGCATTGGGGCGTGCCTGGGGCCAGCGTATCTGGGGCGGCGTTCACCAGGGTCGCGCCACCACCTGAATTCGCTGGCGCTGTAAGTCAGGGTTCAAGGTTTTTTGCTGCAGGGCCGCACACATGGACCGATCGTCCCCATGGGCAAAGGCTTCGCAGTCTTGTGCCAGCGCCGCAGCCTGCATCAACAAACCAAGAACCAAAGCAATCCCGCACTTGTTCATTTATGTCCCGCCACCAATTGCAAGTGCCTCAAACCACTTTTGCCTTTAAAGTGATCTGCATTGGCACAGCCAGGTTGCTGTGGCAGGTTGAAAATACGTCCCCCATCGCCCGCGCAATCTTCCAGCAAAAATTTGGCATAGAAATGTGAGGCACGCTGAAGGTCGCCCTCGCGGTGGAATTTCAATGCTTTTCTGAGATTTTCTTGAAGTGAGGTCATGGCACACCTTTAAATACTTCATCCATGACATGGGCGCGCCGTGGTGATGTTCAAACACACACACTGCCCATACATGCAGTTGTGATTGATGATTTATCTTAATTGGCGGGCACGTCAAAACCCTCACAAATTCCCAGAATGTCTCAATAAACCTCGCTGCTGCCATATTGGAAAAACCCCATTGGGCTGGCCCTTGTCTAAGCTGGGTTGGCCATGGGGGCTGTCCGATGGGATGGGCTAGCGCGCTTGCAATTTGTCACCAGTTGCGCAAAATGAGAACCTCGACGCCAGCAGTTCCAAGGCACCACTGAATCAATGCATCAGACAGGGGGAATTGCATGAATCTTGCGCCACATCTTGAGACACCCTCGACCTCTGGCCTGCAGCACACGGCAACCGGATCACCCAAACCTCGCGCCAGCCTGGCGCACCCGGTGCTGCAATTGCTGCTGCAACACAAACGCATCACCTTCGCCCAAGCCCAGTCGCTGCTCCAGCATGGTGACCCAGTGGCGGTGGCCTGCGTGCGCAGCGGTGCAATCGAAGGCATGGCACTGTGCCGAATGCTTGCCAGTGCCTACAAAATGCCCTGGCAAGACTTGGAAGACATCAACCCACGCAAAGTACCGCGGCAATTGATCGATGCGGCACGCTGCCGACAGCATTGGGCCATGCCCATTGAGCGCAAAGACGCAGCCGTGGTGGTGGCCATTGCAGACCCCACTGACAGCACTGCGCGCCACGCCATGGAGCAGGCCTTGCGCTCCAAGGTGCAGTGGGTGGTGGTCAACGTTGAGCAGTTGGAGCGCATGCTGGACTTCTATCATCCGCAGCCCACCGGGGACGATGTGCACATGCAATCTGAACCTGATGAAGACGGCAATGCGGTCGCATTTTGGCAGCGCATCTTGGCGCAAGCCGTGGCCTGGCGGGCATCGGACATCCACATCGAACCGCAAGAAATCGGCTTTCAGGTGCGACTGCGCGTGGATGGTTTGCTGCGCGCGCTGCCGCCAGCCTCACCAGAATTGAGGCCCCGTTTGGTGTCCCACATCAAGGTGTTGGCGCAAATGGACATCGCGGAAAAGCGCTTGCCTCAAGACGGCCGCATGGGGGCCACGGTGGAAAACACGCGCATTGACTTGCGTGTCAGTTCATTGCCCACCTTGCATGGCGAAAAGTTGGTTGTGCGGTTGTTGGGCGACAAGCACCGCCCTGCACTGAGCGATTTGGGCTATGAAGCCGACGACTTGGCACACCTGCACGCTGCACTCGAGCGAACCAGCGGCATGATCATCGTCACCGGGCCCACCGGTTCTGGGAAAACACTGTCGTTATATGCTTGCTTGGATGTGCTGAACCTGGCCCATGTCAACATTGCGAGCATCGAAGACCCGTGTGAGATGGTGGTCGCCGGGGTCAACCAAGTCAATGTCAATGAACGGGCGGGGTTGGACTTTGCCACAGGCTTGCGCGCATTTTTGCGCCAAGACCCGGACGTGCTGATGGTGGGCGAAATCCGCGACCGCACCACCGCTGGCATAGCCCTCCAAGCGGCTCAGACTGGGCACTTGGTGTTGACCACCTTGCACACCAACGATGCGCCAGGCGTGCTCACGCGGCTGATGCACATGGGCGTAGAAGCCTTTCAGTTGGCCGCCAGCGTTCACCTCATCACGGCCCAGCGGTTGGTGCGGCGTTTGTGCCCCCTTTGCAAGCAAGAAAGCACCTTGGCCCAAGAGTTGGATCGCCTGGGATTGCATGGCAAGGGCATGGAATTACTGGGTTTTGCAGTTGCCCCCGACCCCGCTCAGCGCGTCTGCAAACCCTTGGGCTGCGCCCAATGCATGGATGGTTTCAAGGGGCGTGTAGGCATTTTTCAAATCATGCCCATCACCCCGGGCATGGCCACTTTGCTGGTGCAGACCCAAGACGCCCAAACCCTTGCCAAACATGCCCAAAGTGAAGGGATGCGCACCCTGCGCGAAGCTGGCTGGGTCAAAGTGTTTGCAGGCCTGACCTCGGTGCAAGAGGTACTGGGGGTGACGCATGCCTAACCCATCAGATGGCCCTGAACACTTTTCCAACCCCGGTCATTGGTACGCTTGGAGCGGCCGAAATGCGCAAGGACAAAACCAAAGTGGCCAGATGTTGGCTCTGCATGCCGCTGACATAGAAGCACATTTACACGCCCAGCGCATCCGACCTTTGCAAATCAAGCGCACTCGCAAACCCAACAAGGGCAAGCAACCCAATGCCGCCGACATGGTTCGCTTCACCCGCCAGTTGGCCACCTTGGTGCAAGCGGGCATTCCTTTGTTAAGCGCTTTGGAAGTCATTGCCAAGGGCGCAGACAACGCAGGCTTGCGATCGATGGCACAAGACTTGATGGAGCGCATCGAAAGCGGCACCAGCCTGTACCAGGCGATGCAAACCCATGCTTGTTTTGATGCGGTCTACTTGGGAATGGTGGCGGCGGCCGAAGCCTCGGGTCAACTCGACGTTATTTTGGAAGAACTGGCACAACACTTGGAGCGTGATTTGGCCTTGCGTGAAGCGTTGAAAGCTGCTTTGACCTATCCGCTGGCGGTGCTGGCCTTGTCTGCGGTCGTGGTGGGCTTGATGTTGGGCTGGGTGGTACCGGCCTTTGAGTCCATCTTCTCCTCGATGGGTGCCGAGTTACCTGCCCCCACCCGACTGGTCTTGTCTTTGAGTCGCTGGTGGGTGGCGCAAGGCTGGGTCTTTGCCGCTGGCGGCTTGGCCTGTGCATGGCTGCTGAGGCATTGGTTGCGACTGGACCCCCGTGGCAAATACATCCAAGCCAGGCTGGCATTGGGGTGGCCTATCTGGGGGCCTTTGGTGCAGCTGTCTTGCGTCTCGCGTTGGGCACGCACCTTGTCAAGTTTGATGCGCGCAGGTGTGTCACTGCACGAAGCCATGGACATCAGTGCGCATGCCAGCGGCAACCTGTGCTTTGTGCAGCGCCTGGCCCAGGTCCGCGCTGATGTGCTGACCGGTACCGCCTTGGCCGCTTGGGACAGCACCGGTACAGCTGCTTTGAGGCCGTTTGGATCGAAAACTTTGTTTGCACCCCAAGTGGTGCAAATGGTGGCGGTGGGTGAAGCCACTGGGCGGCTGGATGTGATGCTGATGCAAGTCGCACGCATGCACGATGCGCAGGTGCAGTGGCTGCAAAAAAAGATCGCTGTGCTGATGGAGCCTGCCGTGATTGTGGTGTTGGGTGTGCTGATCGGGGGGTTGGTGATCGCCATGTACTTGCCCATTTTTCAACTGGGGCAAGTGCTTTAGTGCGCTGGATTAGACTGCAAGCATGGACAAAGTTTGGCGCATTGGTTTGACGGGCGGCATTGGCAGCGGCAAGAGCACTGCTGCCAAAGTGCTGGCGGGCTTGGGGGCTGCCGTGCTCGATGCCGATGCCATAGCACGCTCGGTCACGGCCCCCGGGGGATTGGCCATCGCACCATTGCGTGCGCACTTTGGCGACGCGCTGATCGACGCCCAAGGCGCATTGGATCGCCCAAAGATGCGCCAAATTGCGTTTGCCGATGCCAGCGCAAAGCAACATTTAGAAGCCATCGTTCATCCCCTGGTCAAGCAAGCGATCGATCAGCAAGCGCAAGCGGCACTGGAAGCGGGCGCTCGGGTGCTGGTATTTGACATCCCCTTATTGGTCGAGTCCGGGCGCTGGCGCAGCCAAGTTGATGGGGTCCTGGTGATTGACTGCAGCACCGAGACCCAAGTGGCCAGGGTTCAAGCCCGCAATGGCTGGACGCGCGAGCAAGTCATGGCGGTCATCCACGTGCAAGCCAGCCGGGCCCAAAGGCAGGCCGCCGCCGATTGGGTCATCCTCAACGAGGATATTGGCATTTCAATATTTGAAGACAAAGTGACTCAGTTGGCACATCTCTGGGGTTTGGATGCCGCCGCACCTGGGGTGTTGGGCGCGACCCCACCGCCTGCCGCCTGAAAAACGCGCCCCCTTGCCCCGACTGGCCGCCTCGGACAAGGTTATCATCGCGTTTGGAATTAATGCGCAGTGATCCTCTACGAGCACCCCTTCAATGAAAGAGTCCGCACCTATTTGCGGCTTGAACATTTGTTCCATCGATTTGACGAATTGATCACCCGCGAACAAGCCGTTGATCACCACTTCGCCTTGACCACTTTGTTTGAATTGGTGGATGTGGGTGGCCGGGCCGACCTCAAGACCGAGGTGCTGAAAGACCTGGAGAAAAATCGCCAGCAATTTTTATCGTTTCGGGGCAATCCGTCGGTGTCTGAAGCGGCCCTGAACGAAATCATTGCCGAACTTGACATGCACTTGGAGTTGCTCAAATCGGTGTCGGGCCGCATTGGGCAAGCCGTGACAGACAACGAGTGGCTGTCGAGCCTGCGCAACCGCTCTGGTATTCCTGGTGGCACCTGCGGTTTTGACTTGCCCTACTACCATGCGTGGCAACAACACACCAGCGTATCGCGCTGCAAAAATTTGAAACAGTGGGGTGAAAGCCTGCGCCCGATTCAAAATGCCGTCAATTTGCTGTTGCGCCTGCTGCGCGACAACGGCATGACGCAAAAAGTGGTGGCCACAGCCGGACAGTTTCAGCAAGCCCTGCCGCAAGGGCGCTTTCAACTGATGCGCTTGCGCCTTGACCCGGAACTGGGCTTGATCCCTGAAATCAGCGGCAATCGTTTGATGATTTGGGTGCGCATGATGAAAGCCGATGAGAGCGGGCGCATGCAGTCTTGCACCCAAGATGTGACTTTCGAAGTCGCTTTGTGCGTGTGAGCCACACCCGCCCACATTGACCACCAGCGCCAACGGGTATCAGGCCACACGCCATGGTGACTACAACGCGCAAGGTCAAGTGCCCCGGCTGCGGGGGAGAGAGCGTTTACGCAGCATCCAACCCATATCGCCCTTTTTGCTCAGGGCCCTGCAAAAACCATGACTTCGGTGCCTGGGCCAGCGAGCAACACCGCTTGCCCGACGACAACCCGGTCGACGATTTCGACATCGTCGGCGACTTGCCCCCACCCCCCTTGCCCCAATGAAGGGCGTCACCCTGGTCTCGCCTTAAGCGTGGTGGGTGGGCCCCATGTGCCCCTGCTCTTGGGCCAGCCACTGCAACACAGGCACAGTACCGGGCAATACGGGCGTGACTTGCACCGGCAAGGTCTGCCATGCAAATTGCTGCCCTTCACGCATGCGCAAATCACCTTGCCAAGCCCACACTTTGCAAAAGTTCAGTTGTACCCAGGCATGGGGGTAATCGACTTGCGTACTGCGCCAGCTTTGCACTTGGGTCGTGTGAATGCCCAGCTCTTCATGCAACTCGCGTGCGAGGGCTTGTTCCACCGTCTCATGGGCTTCTAGCTTGCCGCCGGGGAACTCCCAGTAGCCTTCATACACCTTGCCCGCAGGGCGTGACGTGAGCAAAAAACGCCCATCGCCTTCAATCAGCACACCCACCGCGACCTGAACCAATGGCCTGTCCGAACCACCTTGGCGTGGTTGAACGGCATCGGCCACCAGCGGTTCAATCACGAAGGTTGACGGCCCACATGGTGGCCCGCAAAGTCACGCGCAAATTGGTGTGCCACGCGCCCGCTGCGCGAGCCGCGCTCGAGCGCCCAAACCAAGGCCTGAGGGCGGGCAGCTTCAAACAGGTCGGACGGCACACCCAGCGCAGACAGCCACTGCTCGACGATGGTGAGATATTCATCCTGGGTGAATGGGTAAAAGCTCACCCACAGTCCAAAACGTTCAGACAAAGAAATTTTCTCTTCGATCACCTCACCTGGGTGCACCTCGCCATCATCGGTGTGGGTGTATGACAGGTTCTCTTTCATGTACTCGGGCAGCAAATGGCGCCGATTGCTGGTGGCGTAGATCAGCACGTTGGGCGAGGCCGCAGAAACGGTGCCATCCAAAATGGACTTGAGGGCTTTGTAGCCTGACTCGCCGTCTTCAAAGCTCAGGTCATCACAATAGATGATGAACTTCTCGGGCCGATGGGCCACCAAGTCCATGATGTCGGGCAAATCGGTCAGATCGGCCTTGTCGACCTCGATCAAACGCAGACCTTGCGGGGCGTAATGGTTCAGACAAGCCTTGATGAGCGAAGACTTGCCCGTCCCGCGAGCCCCTGTGAGCAGCACATTGTTGGCCGACAAGCCTTGCACAAATTGCTCTGTGTTTTGCTGGATCTTTTCTTTTTGCGGGTCAATTTCTTTGAGGTCATCCAGGCGCAACGGGGCCACATGGGCCACCGGCTCTAAGGCCCCATGGCCACTGGCGCGCTTGCGGTAGCGAAAGGCCACGCTGGCCGACCAATCGGGGGCCGACAACGGGCGGGGCAACACCAGTTCTACCCGGTCCATCAAGGCGTGCAATCGCTCAACCAGGGCATCGAATTTATCGTTCATGAAAAAGGGCTCTTAAAAGCCTGCCGTGTGGCAGGCGGTCAACTTCTGTAGTCTGCGTTGATGGTGACGTACTCGTGGCTGAAGTCACAGGTCCAAACCGTGTCACTGGACGAGCCCCGACCCAGCACCACCCGCACGGTGATTTCGGACTGCTTCATGATGCGCTGTCCATCGGCCTCTTGGTAGCTGGGGCTGCGTCCACCGTGCACGGCCACTTGAACGTCATCCAGGTACAAATCAATCCCAGTTTGCTCCAAGTCCTCAATGCCCGCATAACCCACTGCGGCCAAGATGCGGCCCAAGTTGGGGTCGCTGGCAAAAAAAGCGGTCTTGACCAAAGGCGAATGGGCAATGGCATAAGCCACTTGGCGACACTCGGCGCTGGAGCGCCCACCCTCGACGGTGACGGTGATGAACTTGGTGGCACCCTCCCCATCGCGCACGATGGCTTGGGCCAATAGGCGAGACACATTCATCAAAGCGCGGCGCAGGGTTTGGCCATCGCTAGAGGACCAATCGGTCACCGGTGGGTGCTTGGCCTTTTGGGTGGCCATCACAATGAATGAATCGTTGGTCGAGGTGTCGCCATCGACCGTGATGCGATTGAATGACGCCTCTGCCAAATCGTGCGCCATGGCATCCATCAGGCCCGCGTCAATGCACGCATCGGTGGCGACAAAGCCGAGCATGGTGGCCATGTTGGGGCGAATCATGCCTGCCCCTTTGCTGATGCCCGTCACGGTCACCGGCACACCCGACAGCATCACCTGCACAGAAAATGCCTTGGCCACGGTATCGGTGGTCATGATGCCATGGGAAGCTTGCAACCATTGCCCTGCATCAGCAGCAGCAACGGCAGCGGGCAGGCCCGCCACGATGCGCTCATGGGGCAAGGGCTCCATGATCACGCCGGTGGAAAAAGGCAACACCTGTTGTGGGCTGATATGGAGTTGATTCGCCAGTGCGGCACACACCGACTGAGCACGCTTGAGGCCATCGGCACCGGTACCGGCATTGGCCACGCCGGTGTTGATGACCAGGGCACGGATGCCCAGGCCAGTGGCCAAATGTGCGCGGCACAGTTGCACTGGAGCGGCACAAAACCGATTTTGGGTGAACACGCCAGCCACCAAACTGCCGGGCTCCAGCAAAAAAACCGTGAGGTCTTTGCGATTGGCTTTGCGCACGCCGGCTTCTACCACGCCAATGCGCAAACCAGCAACAGCATGCAAATCGCCGGCCTGAGGGGGCAATAAATTCACAGCCATGGTGTCAAGCCAGCTTACCGTGGCAGTTTTTGAATTTTTTGCCACTGCCACAAGTGCAGGGTTCGTTGCGCCCAACTTTGGTCAATCCCTGTGGCGCCAACTCAAACTCGCTGGCAGGGCCGGCATAGGTATAGGCCTCACCGGTTTCAGTCGGAGCGGTATAGGTCACATTGCTGATTTGCTCGGCCTGGGTTTCCAGTGCCTGGGCAGCTTCATCAATTTGCTGTTGTGACTGCACTTGCATGGTCATCAAAACACGTGTGACCTCGTTTTTAACCAGGTCTAACAATTGGCCAAACAATTCAAACGCTTCGCGCTTGTACTCTTGCTTGGGCTGCTTTTGGGCGTAGCCCCGCAAATGAATGCCTTGGCGCAAATAGTCCAACGACGAGAGGTGTTCGCGCCAATGGTTGTCAATGCTTTGAAGCAACACCACCCGCATGAAGGGGGTGAGTTGATCGGCCCCCACTTGGGCCACTTTCTCGGCAAAGGCGGCATGGGCGGCGGCAACCACTTTCTCAACCACGTCCTCGTCTGACACCGACGTGGCTGCTTCGATCCAAGTTTGCAAGCCCAAATGGATTTGCCACTCCATGGCCAATGCGCGCTCCAAGGACGGGATGTCCCATTGCTCTTCGACCGATTCGAACGGCACGTATTGGCGCACCAAGTCAGTGAAGCAACCTTCGCGCAAACTTGTGATTTGGGCACTCAAATCACTGGCGTCCAAGATGTCGTTGCGCTGCTGATAAATCACCTTGCGCTGGTCGTTGGAGACGTCATCGTATTCGAGCAATTGCTTGCGCACATCAAAGTTACGGGCTTCTACTTTGCGTTGTGCGCTCTCGATGCTGCGCGTGACGATGCCCGCTTCGATCGCCTCGCCCTCGGGCATTTTCAAGCGATCCATGATGGACTTGACACGGTCACCCGCGAAGATGCGCATCAACGGGTCATCCAAACTCAGGTAAAAACGCGATGACCCAGGGTCGCCTTGGCGTCCCGAGCGACCGCGCAATTGGTTATCGATGCGGCGCGACTCGTGGCGCTCGGTGGCAATGATGCGCAAGCCGCCCAGGGCCACCACTTTGTCGTGATCGGTTTGCCACTGTGCCCGCAATTCTTGCTCGCGATGCGCATGCTGCTCGGGTGCGATGCTGGCGTCAGCCTGCATCGCAGAGATCATTTTTTCGAGGTTGCCACCCAGCACAATGTCGGTGCCACGGCCTGCCATATTGGTGGCAATGGTGATCATGGTGCTGTGCCCCGCTTGGGCCACGATTTCGGCTTCACGTTCGTGCTGTTTGGCGTTGAGCACCTGGTGGGGCAACTTGGCCTGGGTCAGCAATGCAGAAATGATTTCAGAATTTTCAATCGAGCTGGTGCCCACCAAAACCGGTTGGCCACGCTCATGGCAATCGCGGATGTCATCGATCGCGGCTTTGTATTTTTCTTGCGTCGTTTTGTAAACCCGATCGAGCTGATCTTCACGACGGCTGATGCGGTTGGGTGGAATGACCACCGTCTCCAAACCGTAAATTTCTTGGAACTCATAGGCCTCTGTGTCAGCCGTTCCGGTCATCCCGGAGAGTTTTTGATACAAACGGAAATAGTTTTGGAAGGTGATGGACGCCAGGGTTTGGTTTTCAGCCTGGATGTGGACGCCCTCTTTGGCCTCTACCGCTTGGTGCAGCCCATCGCTCCAGCGCCTGCCCGACATCAAGCGGCCCGTGAATTCGTCGACGATGACAATCTCACCGTTTTGGTTCACATAGTGCTGATCACGGTGGTAGAGGTGATGGGCCCGCAAAGATGCGGTCAAGTGGTGCATCAAGCTGATGTTGGCGGGGTCGTACAACGACGCACCCTCGGGCAACATCCCCATTTCGACCAGCAAACGCTCTGCGTTCTCGTGCCCTTGCTCGGTGAGAAACACTTGGTGGGATTTCTCATCGACCGTGAAGTCCCCGGGCTTGGTCACGCCCTCGCCCGTGCGCAAGTCTTCCTCGCCCTCTTGGCGCTGCAGTTTGGGCACCAAGCGGTTCATGGCGACATAGCGATCGGTGTGATCTTCGGCCTGACCACTGATGATCAGCGGTGTGCGCGCTTCGTCAATCAATATGGAATCAACCTCGTCGACAATGGCGTAATGCAACTTGCGCTGCACCCGGTCAGCGGGCTCGTAGACCATGTTGTCGCGCAAATAGTCAAAGCCAAACTCGTTGTTCGTGCCGTAGGTGATGTCGCAGCGATAAGCCGATTGCTTTTCTTCGCGCGACATTTGGGGCAGGTTGACCCCCACAGTCAGCCCCAAGAAGTTATACAAGCGGCCCATCCATTGGGCGTCGCGCTGTGCCAAGTAGTCATTGACGGTGACCACGTGAACACCGCGCCCCGACAGCGCATTGAGATACACCGCCAAGGTGGCGGTGAGTGTTTTGCCCTCACCCGTGCGCATCTCGGCGACTTTGCCTTGGTGCAGGGCCATGCCGCCGCTGAGTTGAATGTCAAAGTGGCGCATCTTCATGCTGCGCTTGGAGCCTTCGCGCACCACCGCAAACGCCTCTGGCAGCAAGTCATCCACAGCTGCACCTTGTGCCACTTGCTGCTTAAAGCTTTCCGTTTTGGCTCTGAGTGCTTCGTCGCTGAGCTGCTCCAGACCCGACTCCAAGGCATTGATGCGTGCCACGGTCTTGCCATATTGTTTGAGCAGCCTCTCATTGCGACTGCCGAAGATCAAGGTCAAAAATTTAAAGGCCATGGATGGTGCATCAAACCCTTGGACACAAGCGTCCAAAGGGGTGAAGGGTTCCTTTGAAGTAGCCGGGCATTTTAGCGCGGCCTCGTCGGATAATGGCCGCATGCAAAAGCGCCCACCCACCGTTACAGCCGAGCAAGCGGCCCGTTTGGAACCCGGGCTGGCGCGCTTGGGTGCTTTGGGTCAAGAATCTTTGCAGCGCCTGGCTGCCATCGCCCCACTTTTGCCGCCGGGCCTGCGTGAAGGCCTCAAAGCAGGCCCGATTGACGGACAAACCTGGTGCCTGCTGGTGCCCAGCAACGCGGCCAGCGCCAAATTGCGCCAAATGGAGCCAGCTTTGCTCGCTCACCTGAGAACCCGTGGCTGGAATGTGCAGCAATTGCGCCTGAAGATCTTGGCGCGTTAAAAAAGCCAGCCCTCTTTGGAAGGTGCTGGCTTGGGAAATGGTGCCGATTATCGGATTCGAACTGATGACCTACCGCTTACAAGGCGGTTGCTCTACCAACTGAGCTAAATCGGCGCTGTTAAATTTTACTTCACGCGCTTCAATTGTGGGCGTTTGCCGCCACCCTTGGGTGGTGGGTTGGGTGCCGGGCCTTCGCCAGACAAAGTCAAGTTGAGGTTGCGCGTGGCCTTGACAGGTGGTGTTGCGGGGCTGGCGTTGGGTGCCATGCCCTCTTCTGTGTCTGCATCGGCATCTGGGCTTTGCAACTGGAGGGGAAAGGCCATGCCTTGTCCGTTTTCACGGGCGTAAATGGCCAACACACGGCTGACCGGCACCATGATGCCACGGGCAGTTCCAGAAAAGCGCGCCTTGAACTCAATGAAGTCATTGCCCAACTTCAGACCACTGGTGGCGTCATAGCTGATGTTGAGGACGATCTCGCCATTTTTCACATACTCTTGAGGCACTTGAACGGTCTCGTCCACGTGCACGGCCACATAAGGCGTGAAACCGTTGTCCATACACCACTCATAGAGGGCGCGGATCATGTACGGCCGCGTTGAATTCGAATCCGCTACGTTGAGCATGGTTCAAACCGACCCGAGCAGATCACTTGCGCATGACTTTTTCAGACGGCGTCAGCGCTTCTATATAAGCCGGCCGAGAAAAGATGCGTTCTGCGTACTTGAGCAAAGGGGCTGCGTTTTTGGACAAGTCGATGCCAAAGTGATCCAGGCGCCACAACAATGGTGCGATGGCCACATCGAGCATGGAGAAATTGTCACCCAGCATGTATTTGTTTTTCAAAAACACAGGGGCCAGTTGCGTCAAACGATCACGGATGTGTGAGCGGGCCTTTTCCAAGGCCTTTTCGTTGGCCTTGGAGGTGCGTGACTCCAAGGTACTGACGTGCACAAACAATTCCTTTTCGAAGTTCAACAAGAACAGGCGGACGCGAGCACGGTCGACAGGGTCCCCGGGCATCAGCTGGGGGTGAGGAAAGCGCTCGTCGATGTACTCGTTGATGATGTTGGACTCATACAAAATCAAATCACGCTCGACCAGGATGGGTACCTGGCCGTACGGGTTCATGACGTTGATGTCCTCTGGCTTGTTGTAAAGGTCAACGTCGCGGATTTCGAAATCCATCCCTTTTTCGAACAAAACAAATCGGCAGCGATGTGAAAAGGGGCAAGTAGTACCGGAATAAAGCACCATCATGATGAAGGCTCCTGAAATTCAAAAAGAATGGGGGGTCACCCCCCACATTCCCAAATCCAACCCCAGCCGAGTGGCCTGGGTTGGGAAAAATTATTTGATGTCTTTCCAGTAAGACGCGTTAAGCCTCCAAGCAATCACCATGAAGCCCAACAAAAATATCAATACCCAAACGCCAATGCGCACACGGGAATTTTGAACCGGCTCGGCCATCCATTGCAAGTAGCTGACCAAGTCACCCACCGCTTGGTCGTATTGCAAAGGGGTCATGGTGCCAGGCTTGACCTGCTCCCAGCCTTTGAAAACCTGAACCTCGTGTCCGTGCTGCTGCATCACGTCATACACCGGGCGGCGCTCGCCTTGCAACTCCCACAACACATGGGGCATGCCCACGCTGGGGAACGCCAAGTTGTTCCAACCCGTGGCCTTGGTCTCGTCGCGGTAGTAGGTGCGCAAATAGGTGTAGAGGTAATCTGCCCCCGTGCCACCCCCGCCTGAGCGAGAGCGCGCCACCAATGTGAGGTCGGGTGGCAAACCGCCAAACCACTCTTTGGCTTGGCGCGCATCGATGTTGGCCTTCATGGTGTCACCCACCTTGTCGGTGGTGAACAGCAAGTTGTCCTTGATTTGTTGTTCGGTCAAACCAATGTCAGTCAAGCGGTTAAAGCGCATGAAAGCAGCCGAGTGGCAACTCAGGCAGTAGTTCACAAACAACTTGGCACCGTTTTGCAAGGCACCCAGATCATTGGTTTTGTTGGGCGCTTTGTCCCAAGCAATGCTGTCGCCGCCAGACGACCAAGCAGCTGAAACGCAACCAAGTGAAACCAGCAAAGAGATGAGGATTTTTTTCATGGTGTGATTCCTGCGCACTCAGTGAGGGGTGAATGTCACGCGATCTGGCACAGGCTTGGTGTCACCCAAGCGGCTCCACCACGGCATCAGGAGGAAAAAGCCAAAGTAATACAAGGTGCCCACTTGCGAGACACGCTCACCAATCGGGGACGGCGGCTGCACGCCCAAGTAGGCCAGTATCACAAAGTTGATGACAAAAATGGCGTACAGGTATTTGTGCCAGTCGGGGCGGTAACGGATGGATTTGACCGCGCAGTTGTCCAACCACGGCAAGAAAAACAAAATGATGACCGCGCCACCCATGACCAACACACCCCAAAACTTGGCGTCAATTTTGAGCATCAAGCCCACCGCGATGACCGCAGCGGCCACGATGGTGCCCTTGAGGTAACTGGGCAGTGCGGTGCGTGTTGCCCCCAGGTAGGCTGCACCCAACACACACACAACCAGCGCATACATCATCTCAGAGGTGATGGCGCGCAGCATCGAGTAGTAAGGCGTGAAATACCAGACGGGCGCAATGTGCAAAGGGGTCTTGAGGGGGTCGGCTGGGATGAAGTTGTTGTACTCCAAAAAGTAGCCGCCCAATTCAGGCGCAAAAAAGATGATGGCGGTGAACACCACCAAGAACCCGCTGACACCCATGATGTCGTGCACCGTGTAATAGGGGTGGAATGGAATGCCGTCCAAGGGCTTGCCCTGGGCGTCTTTGTACTTTTTGATTTCAACCCCATCAGGGTTGTTCGAGCCCACTTCGTGCAGCGCAATGATGTGCGCCGCCACCAAGCCGAGCAGCACCAAAGGCACCGCAATGACGTGGAAGCTGAAGAATCGGTTAAGGGTTGCGTCGCTCACCACATAGTCGCCACGAATGAGCAAGGCCAAATCGGGGCCAATCACGGGCACAGCGGCGAACAGGTTCACGATCACCTGGGCACCCCAATAAGACATTTGGCCCCAAGGCAGCAAATAGCCCATAAAAGCCTCGGCCATCAGGCACAAGAAAATGGCGCAACCAAACAACCACACCAGTTCGCGCGGTTTGCGGTAAGAGCCATAGATCAAGCCACGGAACATGTGCAAATAAACCACGATAAAGAAGGCCGAGGCGCCGGTGGAGTGCATGTAGCGAATCAGCCAACCCCAAGGCACATCGCGCATGATGTACTCGACCGAGGCAAACGCCTGTGCCGCATCGGGCTTGTAATGCATGACCAAGAAGATACCGGTCACGATTTGGATGACCAGCACCAACAAGGCCAAGGAGCCAAAGAAGTACCAAAAATTGAAGTTTTTGGGCGCGTAATACTCGCTCAAATGCTCTTTGTACAGCTTGGTTGCAGGAAAGCGTTGATTCCTGTCAGGCCTTTTTGTCTTCGCCAATGACCAACAGCGTGTCAGACAGGTACATGTGCGGTGGCACCTCTAAGTTGTCTGGCGCTGGCTTGTTTTTGAACACCCGACCGGCCATGTCAAAGGTCGAACCGTGGCAGGGGCACAAAAAACCACCTGCCCAGTCGTCTGGCAAAGATGGCTGGGCACCGGTTTGAAACTTGTCCGAGGGGGAACAACCCAAGTGGGAGCAAATGCCCACGCCCACAAAAAATTCTGGTTTGATCGATCGCGCCTCGTTGCGCGCATACGCGGGGGTGAGGTCGTCGGGGTTGCGCAGTGACTTGGGGTCGGCCAATAGGGCCTCGGTCTTTTTGAGGGACTCGAGTTGTTCGGTGGTGCGGCGCACGATCCAAACTGGCTTGCCACGCCACTCCACCGTGAGCTTTTCGCCCGGCTTGATGGCACTGATGTCCACTTCCACCGCTGCGCCGGCCGCCTTGGCTTTTTCGGAGGGCTGAAAAGTGCTGACAAACGGAACGGCCGTGGCGATGCCGCCGACTGCACCAGCGCACCCAGAGGCGATGAGCCAGGTGCGCTTGCTGGTGTCCAAACGGGTGTCACTCATGAAAATCCTCGAACTTAGGTCGCTAGTTGGGTCAACCGAAGATTGTAACTGAGGCGCAAGCAGCTGAACTGACGCTGCCCTGTCAGCCTGCATCACAGGCCTGCTCAAGCGGCTTATCATTGAATACCAAATAACTCACAAAGGAGCGGGCATGCTGCAAGAATTCAAGGCCTTTGCTGTCAAGGGCAATGTGATCGATTTGGCTGTGGGCGTCATCATTGGTGGTGCCTTTGGCAAGATTGTCGACTCCTTGGTGGGTGACGTCATCATGCCCGTGGTGTCTGCATTGATTGGCCGACTCGATTTTTCCAACCTGTTCATCACTTTGGCCGCAGTCCCCGCTGGCACCGGACCGGGTTTGGATGCCCTGCGCAAAGCCGGGGTGCCGGTGTTGGCCTACGGCAGCTTTCTGACGGTGGCGGTCAATTTTGTGTTGTTGGCGTTCATCATTTTCATGTTGATTCGCCAAATCAACCGGCTCAAAGGGGAACAAGCGGGATCGACAGCCCCCCCGATCGTCCCAGAAAGCCCGCCCGAAGAAGTGCTGCTGTTGCGCCAGATTCGAGACAACTTGCAAAACGGTCGCTGAGCTTCAATTGGTTTTGACCGCCAAACCCCTGGCCATGTGCAACGCGGCCAGTAAGCTGGCCGGATCGGCCACCCCCAGACCGGCAATGTCATAGGCCGTGCCATGGTCGGGGCTGGTGCGCACAAAAGGCAAGCCCAAGGTGACATTCACGCCCTGCGACAGCCCCAGGTATTTGACCGGAATCAAGCCCTGGTCGTGGTACATCGCGACCACAGCGTCAATCGCATCGGCTTGCCCATGGCTGGCGCGCGCGCGCATGAAAACCGTGTCGGGCGGGTATGGCCCACTGACATCCATTCCCATCGCGCAGGCCTGCGCAATCGCTGGGGCGAGGATGTCGATTTCCTCGCGCCCCATCAAGTTGCGCAAACTGGCATGGGCAATGCGCAAGGTTTGCAGCACGTTCTCCACGGTGACCGCCTCGATGGCTTGGCGCAAAGACACGTGGATGCTCACCAACACGGTGCGCAACTCCTGGTTGGCCAGCATCATGCGCACGGGCAACTGGTCCACAGGCACGCCCAAGTGTGTGGCGGCCAAGTCCTGAAGCAGCTCGGTGTGGCCGGGAAAATCTTCCCCCCCCGCGGCCAAGGCCGTTTTGTTCAAAGGCGCCGTGACCACGGCCTGAACCTGCCCTCGCAAAGCCGCTTGGGCGGCGGTGCGCACACAGTCGGCAGCCAATCGACCGCTGGCCGCGCTGACCTGTCCCAAAGGGGGCAGCACGTCCAACTTACCGACTTGCCACAAAGGAATCACCCCCGAAGGCGCATGCAGCGCATGTGCCAAATCGTTGATCACTGTGAACGTGAGGGACGCAGCCTGGGGCAAAGCTTGCACCGCTTGGGCCATGACACGCGCGTCACCAAACACCACACAACCTTGGGTGGCCTGGGGGTGGCTGGCAAATGCTTTGGCAATGATCTCCGGGCCAATGCCAGCCGCATCTCCCAAGGTGATGGCCACAGGCCTCAGGTCAGGCACGGCGCTTCCTCTCAGGCCGGGTTGTCAATGTCGATGAATGCATGGGCCAAGCCCAACTGCGCAGCCACTTGTTGGGCCACAGCGGGCGCACCATAACGCTCGGTGGCATGGTGGCCGCAGGCAAAAAAGGCCACCCCGGTTTCGCGCGCCAAGTGGGCCTGGGGCTCGGAGATTTCCCCGGTCACAAAAGCATCGGCCCCCGCCGCAATGGCGGCTTCAAAGTAAGACTGCGCGCCCCCACTGCACCAGGCCACGCGATGAATCGGTCGAGCGCCATCGGTGGGCCCCACCCACACCGGTGCACGGCCCAAGCCATGCTCCAAATGGGTCGCCAAAGCTTGCGCGCTGGACCAACCGGTTAGTTCCATCGATTGGCCCAAACAGCCGAGCAACTGCTCGCCAAAATGGCTGTCGGTGCGCCAACCCAAACGCTGACCCAATTGCGCGTTGTTGCCCCACTCGGGGTGTGCGTCCAGCGGCAAGTGATAGGCCAACAAACTGATGTCATGGGCCAGCAACAAGCGCAAACGCTGCTTCATCCAACCGGTGACCGTGCCCTCTTGCCCGCGCCAAAAAAGACCGTGGTGGACCAAGATGGCATCGGCTTGGGCATCGATCGCCGCCTCGATCAAGGCCTTGGATGCGGTCACGCCAGACACCAGCTTTTTAACCTGTGCCTTGCCCTCGACTTGCAAGCCATTGGGCCCGTAATCTTTGAAGCGCTCCGGTGTGAGCAGGCTTTGGCAGGCTGCCAACAGTTGATCGCGGTGCACACTCATCGCGCCACCGGTTTTTGCTTGGGCCGCTGGGCCGGTGTGACCGACATCGACATGGGGTTGCCCTTGCGCTCCACGGACAATGTGGCTGCCACGCCAGGCTTGAGGGCCGCAATGGCGGCGAGCAACTGGTCCACGTTGTCGACTGTTTTGCCATTCACCCCAAGCAGCACGTCCCCAGGGCGAACACCCGCCGTGGCGGCCGGGCCGCTTTGCAGCACCCCCGTGACCACCACCCCTTGTTGGCGGGCAATGCCAAAAGTTTCGGCCAGCTCTGGCGACAAATCGTTGGGCTCCACACCCACCCAACCCCGCACCACCACACCGTCTTTGACGAT
>RFXS01000080.1 GCA_009921465.1 Betaproteobacteria bacterium | reverse complement strand
GAAGAGTCACAAGTCACCAGCGAAAAAGCATTCGTTGCCGATCTGGGCGCAGACTCTTTGGACACCGTTGAATTGGTGATGGCCTTGGAAGACGAGTTTGGCATCGAGATCCCCGATGAGGACGCTGAGAAAATCACCACCGTCCAAAACGCCATCGACTACGCCTTGACCCACAAAAAAGCCTGACCCATTGGAGCGCATGGCATGAGCCGACGTCGCGTTGTTGTCACTGGCCTGGGCTGCGTGTCCCCTGTGGGCAACACGCCTGAGCAGGCCTGGGACAACTTATTGGCCGGTCGTTCCGGCATCGGATTGAACGGCAAGTTCAACACCGACACCTTTGCCTGCAAGATCGCGGGCGAGGTGCGAGACCTGGACCTGGACAAATACATCAGCCCCAAAGAGGCGCGCGGGATGGACAGTTTCATCCACTTTGGCATCGTCGCCGCCTTGCAAGCAGTTGCCGATGCTGGACTGCCAACGGGGGATGCGTTGGGCGAAGAAGAGGCCACCCGCATTGGCTGCGTGATCGGCTCTGGCATTGGCGGTTTGCCGCTGATTGAAAACACCCACGCCGAATTGGTTGCGCGCGGTGCACGGCGCATTTCCCCGTTTTTTGTGCCCGCTTCGATCATCAACATGATCTCTGGCCATGTGTCCATCCGCTGCGGCTTCAAGGGCCCCAACTTGGCGGTGGTCACCGCTTGCACCACCGGTTTGCACAGCATTGGTGAGGCCGGGCGAATGATTGAATACGGCGACGCCGATGTGATGATCGCTGGTGGCTCTGAGGCCACCATTTCCCCCTTGGGTGTGGGCGGTTTTGCCGCCATGCGCGCTTTGTCGACCCGCAACGACGATCCCCAAACCGCCTCCAGGCCATGGGACCGTGACCGCGACGGCTTTGTGCTGGGCGAGGGTGCCGGGGTGATGGTGTTGGAGTCTTATGAGCATGCCAAAGCACGCGGCGCTCGGATTTACGCCGAACTCACCGGTTTTGGCATGAGTGCCGATGCCGGCCACATGACCGCGCCCAACATGGATGGCCCGCGCCGTGCCATGCTCAACGCCATGCGCAATGCAGGCGTGAACCCCGATCAAATTCAATATCTCAATGCCCACGGTACTTCCACCCCCTTGGGCGATATCAATGAAACCCAGGCGGTCAAGGCCGCTTTGGGCGAGCACGCCCGCAAGGTTGCCATCAGTTCCACCAAATCGATGACCGGCCATTTGCTCGGTGGCGCAGGTGGCATTGAGAGTGTGTTCACCGTGCTGTCTTTGCACCACCAAAAAATCCCCCCCACGATCAATTTGCACAACCCCGATCCCGAATGCGATTTGGATTACTGCGCCAACACCGCGCGCGACATGCCCATCCAAATGGCCATGAAAAACAATTTCGGCTTTGGCGGTACCAATGGCACCTTGATCTTCAAGCGCATTTGATTCTGTCCCTTGATCATGAGAACAGCCCCACCGGTTTCATACCCGCTGGGGCCTTGTTTTTTTCAGCGTGCCTTGTATATCGCCATCAGCACCTTGACCGTTGTGGTGTGGCTGGCTTGGACACTGACCCAATCCACCGCTTGGGCGCAGGGCGCTGTGGCGTTGGTTGGCTTGGGGTTGGTGGCCTGGGCGGTGGTCGATTTGCGGGTGGCGCCCGCGTGGTTGGTGTGGGACGGGGACAGTTGGCACTGGGAGACGCTCCAAGGGCAGGTGTGCGAAGGACAGGTCAGGCTGGCGTGGGACGCGCAGCGGGTCTTGCTTTTGCACTTTGACACCCCATCTGGGGGAACGGGGTCGGCCCCGCGCTGGATGTGGTTGGCGCGCGGTCAGGATGCAACGCTGTGGGATGACCTGCGTCGCGCAGTGCATGCACAGCCACCGCGATTAAATAATTTTGGAGGAACGCCATGATTGGTTTGAAACGAATTGCACGCCCCTGGCTGTGGCAACTGGGTTGTGTTTTGGGTTTGTTGGCCTTGCCCATGACCGGCTTGCATGCGCAAGCCATGCGCGGTTTGCCCGATTTCACCGAATTGGTCGAACAAGTCGGCCCATCGGTGGTCAACATCCGCACGTTAGAGAAAGTCTCCAACCGCAGGCAACCGGGTGGCAATTCGGACGAAGAAATGCAAGAGCTGTTTCGGCGCTTTTTTGGGCAACCCTTGCCGGGCCAACCCAACACGCCACGCCAGCAGCGCCCCAACCGGCCCCAGGAGGAAGATCAGCCCCGCGGAGTTGGTTCGGGCTTTATCCTCACCGCTGACGGCTTCATCATGACCAATGCCCATGTGGTCGACGGCGCTGATCAGGTGCTGGTGACCCTGCCCGATAAGCGCGAGTTCAAGGCCCGCATCGTTGGTGTCGACAAGCGCAGCGACGTGGCCGTGGTCAAGGTCGAAGCCACCGGTTTGCCAGTGGTCAAGATCGGGGACGTCAGTCGCTTGAAGGTGGGCGAATGGGTCATGGCCATTGGCTCACCGTTTGGGCTGGACAACTCGGTCACGGCTGGCATTGTCAGCGCCAAGCAGCGTGACACCGGCGACTACCTGCCCTTTATCCAAACCGATGTGGCCATCAATCCGGGCAATTCGGGTGGGCCGCTGATCAATATGCGCGGCGAGGTGGTGGGCATCAACAGCCAAATCTATTCCCGCTCGGGCGGGTTCATGGGCATCTCTTTTTCCATTCCCATTGACGAGGCGATTCGGGTCAGCGACCAATTGCGCACCATGGGCCGGGTGCAACGCGGGCGCATCGGGGTGCAAATAGACCAAGTCAGCAAAGACGTGGCCGAGTCGCTGGGCCTGGCCAAAGCCCAAGGGGCATTGGTGCGCAGCGTGGAGGCGGGCTCGCCGGCTGAAAAGGCAGGGGTTGAGGCCGGTGACATCATCACCCGCTTTGAGGGCAAGCCGATCGAAAAATCTGCCGATTTGCCGCGCATGGTGGGCAGTGTCAAGCCCGGCAGCAAAGCCACCTTGACGGTTTGGCGACGCGGCAGCAGCAAAGAGTTGCAGGTCATTGTGGGTGAGGTAGAGCCAGAAAAGACCGCCCAAAAGGCGCCCTCGGCCCCCACCGAGAAGCCCCAGGCCTCCCATGCTGGGCAATTCCTGGGGCTGACAGTCAGTGAGCTCAACGAGGCCCAACGGCAAGAGTTGAAATTGCGCGGTGGCGTTAAGGTGGAAACGGTTGCCGAGCCGGCGGCCCGCGCAGGCTTGAGCGAGGGAGATGTCATTTTGGCCGTGGCCAATACCGAGATCAAAAACGTCAAAGAGTTTGAGGCCGTGCTGGCCCGGCTCGACAAAACCAAACCCGTGGCCATCTTGTTGCGCCGTGGCGAATGGGCCCAATACACCCTGATCCGCCCCCAGCGGTGAACGACTGCCCAAGCCCCAAACCCGACTTCTGGGCAGGGCTTTGGAGCGGGTTTGTGGTGGGGTGAGATAAATTTTTTCACATCAAAAAAATAATCAAATTCCCTTGATTGTGAAAAAATAAGCTTTTTGATCAGTCTTTTGGGTCTCAAAATCAGATCAAAACAATCACCGCTTGCGATTAAAATCCACCATGCGAGATGTCGACACAGAGTCCACAGTCCGCCCACAAGTTGTTCAGTAAACATCCATCCAAGTTGTTAATATGTTGTGCATAACTTTCCTGTTGCAGGCTTGCAACGTGCACCAATGCCCATCGTGGGGCCTTTGCGGTCGGGACATTTTCCCTACAATGAAGTCCCAACTATCGCAGTTGCCATAGATTGTTGGTTCAGGGCGCGTCAGCACTTGACGCGCCCTTTTTTATGGTTTTGCGCCTTTGTATTCAGTCACTTAACGGCATCCATTGATGAAGAACATCAGAAATTTTTCGATCATCGCGCACATCGATCATGGCAAATCCACCCTCGCAGACCGACTGATTCAACGTTGTGGTGGCTTGAGCGACAGAGAGATGCAAGCGCAGGTGCTCGACTCGATGGACATCGAAAAAGAGCGTGGGATAACTATCAAGGCGCAGACCGCCTCCTTGCAATACAAAGCGAAAAATGGCCAGGTCTACAACCTCAACCTGATTGACACGCCGGGGCATGTGGATTTTTCCTACGAGGTGTCTCGATCACTGTCGGCCTGTGAGGGCGCGTTGCTGGTCGTCGATGCCAGCCAAGGCGTTGAGGCCCAGACCGTGGCCAACTGTTACACCGCCACCGAATTGGGCGTGGAAGTGCTGCCCGTTCTCAACAAAATGGATTTGCCCCAGGCCGACCCAGAAAACGCCAAAGCCGAAATCGAAGATGTGATCGGCATTGACGCGACCGACGCGATTCCCTGCTCAGCCAAAACCGGGATGGGAGTGGACGAGATTTTGGAAGCCATCGTGGCCAAGATCCCGCCGCCCAAGGGCAATCCCGATGGCCCCTTGCGCGCCATGATCGTTGACAGTTGGTTTGACACCTATGTGGGCGTGGTCATGCTCGTTCGCGTGGTCGATGGCCGTTTGGCCAAAGGTGAGCGCATCAAAATGATGGCCACGGGCACCACCTACAACGCCGATAATTTGGGGGTGTTTACCCCTGCCAACCAACCGCGAGAGTCATTGGAGGCGGGCGAGGTGGGCTACATCATCGCGGGCATCAAGGAATTGCAAGCGGCCAAGGTGGGCGACACCATCACCCTGATCAAAACCGGGACTGGGGGCGCGGCTTTCACCGCCACCGAGGCTTTGCCTGGTTTCAAAGAGATCAAGCCACAGGTTTTTGCGGGCTTGTACCCCACCGAAGCCAACCAATACGACGCCTTGCGCGACAGTTTGGAAAAACTCAAGCTCAACGACTCCTCTTTGCACTACGAGCCCGAGGTGTCGCAAGCCCTGGGATTTGGCTTTCGGTGCGGGTTTTTGGGCTTGTTGCACATGGAAATCGTGCAAGAGCGGCTCGAGCGCGAGTTTGACCAAGACTTGATCACCACCGCGCCCAGCGTGGTGTACCAAGTCGTGCGCGCCGATGGTGAGGTGGTGATGGTGGACAACCCCTCCAAGATGCCTGACCAAGGCCGCATGTTGGAAATCCGTGAGCCCATCGTCACAGTGCACTTATATATGCCGCAAGATTACGTGGGCGCGGTCATGACCTTGGCCAACCAAAAGCGTGGGGTGCAACTCAACATGGCTTACCACGGCCGACAGGTCATGCTGACTTACGAGCTGCCCCTGGGTGAAATCGTGCTCGACTTCTTCGACAAACTCAAATCGGTCTCGCGCGGCTATGCCTCGATGGATTACGACTTCAAAGAGTACCGCGCCGCGGATGTGGTGAAGGTGGACATATTGCTCAACGCCGAAAAAGTCGACGCCTTGTCCATCATCGTGCACCGCAGCCAGTCGCAGTACCGGGGTCGCGCTGTGGTGTCCAAAATGCGCGAAATCATTTCGCGCCAAATGTTTGACGTGGCCATCCAAGCCGCCATTGGCGCCAACATCATTGCACGCGAAACCGTCAAAGCCTTGCGCAAAAATGTGCTGGCAAAATGCTACGGTGGTGACATCAGTCGCAAACGCAAACTATTGGAAAAACAAAAGGCGGGCAAGAAGCGCATGAAACAAATTGGATCGGTGGAAGTCCCACAAGAGGCGTTCTTGGCCATTTTGCAGGTGGAAGACTGATGGCCGCTTTTACAGCGTTTGTACTGGCCGCATTTGTCAGTTACGCCGGGGCCTGGTACATGGGCATTTACGAAGGCAATTTCGCCTTGCTGCTGTTCACCGCCACCGTGGTCACGGGCCTTTATTGGTTGGCCGAACACTTTTATTTTTTGCCCCAGCGCTTGGCGCAGGCCGATGCTTTGGCCAGCCAAGCCCAAGAGCGGCGCCAAGAACGTGACAAATTAGGCGTTGCCCAAACTGGCGATGAAGATGTTGCCGCTGCGCGCGAACGCTTGATCATGCAGCCTTGGTGGCTGGATTGGACGGCCGGCCTGTTCCCGGTGATCGCCGTGGTGTTTGTGCTGCGCTCTTTTTTGTTTGAACCGTTCAAAATACCGTCTGGCTCGATGATCCCCACCTTGTGGGTCGGCGACCTGATCTTGGTCAACAAGTTCCATTACGGCGTGCGCTTGCCGGTGCTCAACACCAAAGTCACCGCGGGTGAACCGGTGCGCAGGGGCGACGTCATGGTCTTTCGCTACCCACCCAAACCATCGTTGGATTACATCAAGCGGGTGGTCGGCGTGCCCGGCGACGAGGTGTCGTATTTGAACAAGCAACTGAGCATCAACGGCCAACCCGTGCCCAAGGCCAGCTTGCCCGACTTCTTTGAAGAAGACAGCCTGAGCTACATCAAGCAATTTCAAGAGACATTCCCGGTCGGGGCCGCCGCTACCGAGATGACCCCCACCAAAGCGGTGCGCTTGCTCAACAACGCAGAGCGGCCTGCATTTGTTTCGGGAACCGATGACTTTGTCTTCAAAGACCAGTGCCAATACAGTGTGGAGGGCGTGGTGTGCAAAGTGCCGCCGGGCCACTATTTCATGATGGGCGACAACCGCGACAACTCCCTGGACTCGCGTTACTGGGGATTTGTGCCCGAGGCCAACATCGTGGGCAAGGCCATCATGGTGTGGATGAACTTCAGCAACCTCAAACGCATTGGGGCCATCGACTGAACATGTCCGAACCACCCGCCACCCGTCCAGACTTGGTGGCGCTGCAACAGCGATTGCAGCACACGTTCAACAACCCGGCCTTGTTGCAACAGGCCTTGACGCATCGCAGCCACTCATCGGAGCACAACGAGCGCTTGGAGTTTTTGGGTGACGCGGTGCTCAACCTGGCAGTGGCCCATTTGTTGTACCAACGCATGAGCCATGTTCCCGAGGGTGAGCTCTCCCGCATGCGCTCCAATTTGGTTCGACAAGAAAGCCTGCATGAGCTAGCTTTGAAGCTGGGTTTGCCCGGACTCATTCACCTTGGCGAAGGAGAGCTGCGTTCGGGCGGTACCAAAAGGCCGTCTATCTTGGCCGATGCGCTGGAGGCTTTGATTGGCGCGGTTTATTTGGACGCTGGCTATGAGCCCGCGCAGCGCTTGGTCCAGCGCATGTTTGACAACATCGAGATACACCCGCAGATGCAGGCCGTGGCCAAAGACGCCAAGACCGAGCTGCAAGAATGGTTGCAAGGGCGCAAGTTCAAGCTGCCGATTTACCGGGTGGTGGGCACCTCTGGTGCGGCCCACCAACAAATATTCGACGTCGAATGTGAAATCC
>RFXS01000079.1 GCA_009921465.1 Betaproteobacteria bacterium | reverse complement strand
CGCAGAGGTGTTTCATCAATCACTCAAGCGCGTTGCGCTTCGTACTTGAATGCACCTTCTTTTAAATTAACCAAAAACAGGTCAAACAAACACCTCGGTATCCACCTCGCTGTTGGACTGGTCGTTGTAGCGGCTGCCCGCCACGTTGTGTTGGCCGATCAGGGCCTCTAGGCGTTGCATGTGGGCGGGGCTGAGTTGCACGTTCATTGCGCCCAGGTCATCGTTCAGGTGCGCGATGGATGTGGTGCCCGGGATGACCACGATGTGCGGGGCTTTGTGCAACAACCAAGCAATGGCCAACTGTGAAGGGCTGCAGCCGAGTTCTTGGGCCAAGGCCAAGTAGGGTGGCAACAGTTGCAGGTTGCGTGGGAAGTTGTCGGCGTTAAAGCGCGGCATGCCACGGCGGATGTCTTTGGCGTCGAGCTTGTCGATGTCGATGGGCTTGCCGCACAAGAATCCACGCGCCACAGGGCTGAAGGCCACAAAAGTGGTGCCCAGTTCACGGCAAGCGTCGAGCACCGCAATTTCGGGGTTGCGCGTCCACAGCGAGTATTCAGTTTGCACGGCCGCTATCGGGTGCTCCGCATGGGCTTTGCGCAAGGTGCTGGCCGACACCTCTGACAAGCCAATGCTGCGAATTTTGCCTGCGCGCACCAAGTCGCCCAAGCCACCCACGCTGTCTTCGATGGGGACTTTTTTGTCCCAGCGGTGCAGGTAATACAAGTCGATCACATCGGTTTGCAAGCGGCGCAGCGCGTCTTCGCAGGTTTGGCGCAAGGTGGCGGGTCGGCCATCGATCACGCGCACCATAGCGCCATCGCCTTTGACGTCCACGCCTTGCATGCCGCATTTGCTGGCCAAAGTAAAGCGGCTGCGGTGGGCCGACAAAGCCTTGCCGACGATTTTTTCGCTCAACCCAAAACCATACAAAGCCGCGGTATCAAAATGGTTGACGCCTGCATCCAAAGCGGCGAGCAACAAGCGCTCCGCCTGCTCGGGCGGTGGCGGGTTGCCATAGGCGTGACAAATGTTCATGCAACCCAAACCAATGGGCGAGACTTGAAAAGGCCCCAGGGCGCGTGTGTTCATGAGAGTTGTTGCTCCAAGTCGTGCAGCACCTGGTAGCAAGGCAGCACCTGCGCCACGCTGGCGTTGGGCTCGCGACCTTCGCCGATGGCGGCAAAAAATTCGCGGTCTTGCAGCTCAATGCCGTTCATCGACACCGCCACTTTGGACACATCGATTTGCTCTTCCTTGCCGGTGAACAAATCGTCGTAACGGGCCAAATAGGTGGCCGTGTCGCCGATGTAGCGAAAGTAGGTGCCCAAGGGACCGTCGTTGTTGAAGCTCAGGCTCAGGGTGCAAATCGCGCCATTGGCCGCCTGGAGTTGGATGCTCATGTCCATCGCTATGCCCAGCGCTGGGTGAATGGGCCCTTGCACCGCATTGGCTTTGACAATCGGGCTGCCGACTTGGTAAGCAAACAAATCCACCGTGTGCGCTGCGTGGTGCCACAGCAAATGGTCGGTCCAACTGCGCGGCTGGCCCAGCGCATTCATGTTGGTGCGGCGAAAGAAATAGGTTTGCACATCCATTTGCTGGATGTTGAACTGACCGGCCTTGATTTTTTGGTTCACATACTGGTGGCTGGGGTTAAAGCGCCGGGTGTGGCCGCACATCGCCACTTTGCCACTGGACTTGGCCAAATCCACCACGGCTTGCGCATCCTTCCAGCTGTCGGCGAGGGGAATTTCGACCTGCACATGCTTGCCCGCTTTCAAACACGCCAGCGACTGCGATGCATGCATTTGCGTGGGCGTGCACAAAATCACGGCGTCGACCTCTTTGATTTTCAAGCTGTCGTTCAAATCGGTGCTGACATGGGCAATGCCGTACTTTTTGGCCACTTCCTCGGTTTTGGACAACTCGCGCCCAATGATGGAGATGACTTCTACGCCGTCAATGTTTTTGATGCCGTCCAAATGCTTGGTGCCAAAAGCGCCAGCGCCGGCAAGGGCCACTTTGATCGTCATGAAAAGACTCCTGAAATTCGATGGTGAAAGATAAAAAAGACAAAGTCAAACGTCAAACTCAATGGCTTGGGTTTTCTAAAATGAGGTGTCCCACGGCGGTGTTGGAGGCTGGCACATGGTAGAAGCGGTGGCGCATGTTCAATGGTGCGCGGGCTTGGCCAGGGGCGGTTTTGGCCACATCGTCCATCGCACCACGGGCGATCAGCCACATCACCAGCTCAATGCCCTCGCTGCCAGCTTCGCGCACGTAGTCGATGTGCGGGATGTTGGCTGCGGCTTCTGGGTCGTTGATGAGTTTGTCCAAAAAAGCGTTGTCAAACTCTTTGTTGATCAAGCCTGCACGCGGGCCTTGCAACTGGTGGCTCATGCCGCCTGTGCCCCAAATTTGTACATTCAAGTCTGCGTCAAAGGAGTTGATGGCTTTGCGAATGGCACGCCCCAACTCGAAGCAGCGCCGACCACTGGGCACCGGGTACTGCACCACATTGACCGCAAACGGGATCACCGGGCAGGGCCAAGCTTTGGGCTGCCCGCACATCAGCGACAAGGGCACGGTCAGGCCATGGTCCACGTCCATTTTGTTGACGATGGTCAGGTCAAAGTCTTGCTGGATCACCGACTGTGCAATGTGCGAGGCCAGTTCAGGGTGCCCTTGCACCATGGGCACCGGGCGCGGGCCCCAACCCTCGTCAGCGGGTTGAAACTGTGGCGCCGTGCCAATGGCAAAAGTGGGGATGATGTCCAAGCTGAACGCGGTGGCGTGGTCGTTGTAAACCAAGAACACCACATCGGGCGGGTTGTCTTTGAGCCACTGTTTGGAAAAATCGTAGCCCTTGAACACCGACTGCCAATAAGGCTCGGCGGTTTTGCCCAGGTCCAAGGCCGCGCCAATGGCGGGCACGTGAGAGGTGTAAACGGATGCGGAAATGTGTGCCATGGTCAAGCCTTTGCAGTTTGGCCAGCGCGGCCTTGGGGTTGTCGATGGGCCTGCGCGTCGCCGTCTTCGCCGACCACGCGGTTGCCGTTGGCAGAGCGCCCGCCAGCGACCATCATGTTGCGGTATTCCTCCTCGGTCATGCCCGTCATGCTGCCGGCCATTTGTTGGAAGCTTTTGCCGTCGGTGGCACCAATCTTGGCCAGAAAGTAAATATTGCCGCCGGTGCGGATGCACCAGTTCAGGTCGCGCGCCATCACCGCTAGTTTTTGTTCTTCGTTCATGTCCCACTCGTCCAAGTAGGCGCGCTCGTTGGCCTTGAAGCGCTCCCGGTTGTCGGCCTTCATCAAAGACATGCAAAACTGATTGAGCCAATAACCCTTGCGCGACTGTTCAGCGTCAAAAATGGTGGTGCCTGGAACGTCCAGGTAAGGTTTGTCAAGTGCCATGGTTCAGCCTTTCAAAAGTTCGGGCCAATAAAGACGGGTGGGATTGTCCACCAGCAGTCGCTTTTGCAAGTCTGCGGTGGGCGCGATGTGGGCAATGAAGTCCACCAACAAGCCGTCGTCGGGCATGTGGTCTTTGAGGTTGGGGTGTGGCCAGTCGGTACCCCACAACACACGGTCGGGAAAGGTCTCGACCACATGTCGGGCAAATGGCACCACATCGCGGTAGGCGTTGCGTTGGCCATTGAGCGCCGCTGGTCCGGCCAGCGACAAGCGCTCCGGGCAAGTGACTTTGCTCCACACGTTTTCGTGCTCGCGCATGAACTTCATGAACAAGGCGAACTCGGGGCCATCCACGGCTTGGTCCACATTGGGGCGGCCCATGTGATCGACCACCACCGTGGTGGGCAAGGCGGTGAAAAAGTCCCACAACTCGGGCAAGTCCACGGCTTCGAAATAAATCACCGCATGCCAGCCCCAGGCTTTGATGCGGGTGGCAATTTCCAGCAATTCGTCTTTGGGTGTGAAGTCCACCAATCGCTTGACGAAGTTAAATCGCACACCACGCACGCCCGCGTCGTGCATGGCCTGCAACTCAACGTCAGTCACGCTGCGCTTGACGGTGGCCACGCCGCGCGCCTTGCCCCCCGAATGCAGCAAGGCGTCGACCATGGCGCGGTTGTCTGCGCCGTGGCAGGTGGCTTGCACCACCACGTTTTTGTCAAACCCCAAGTGATCGCGCAAAGCGTACAACTGATGCTTGGACGCATCGCATGGCGTGTATTTGCGCTCGGGCGCAAATGGGAACTCAGCGCCGGGGCCAAACACATGGCAGTGCGCGTCCACCGCGCCTTTGGGCAACACAAATTGCGGCTTGCTGGGGCCGGCATACCAGTCAAGCCAACCGGGCGTTTTTTCAAATTGCATGGTCTGCATCCTTTGTTGAGCGTTTCTGCGGCAAGCGCTTCACTGAACGCTCATGCCATCCACCAAGGGGTGACTCAGTCGACGTACACCAATCCGGCTTTTTCCAGTGGCGCGCGCATGTTGTACATGTCCAGGCCCAGGTTGCCCGCCGCCAGCTTGGTGCGCTTGTCGCCCTCGTTGGCCTCGCGGGCCGCTGCGGCATCGGCGGCTTGCGCGGCAAACTGGGCGGGCACGACCACCACACCGTCATCGTCGGCCACGATGGCGTCGCCTGGGTTCACCGTGGCACCAGCACACACCACGGGAAAGTTGACATAACCCAAAGTGGCCTTGACCGTTCCCTTGGCGCTGATGCATTTGCTCCACACCGGAAAGCCCATGGCCGTCAACTCCGACACGTCGCGCACACCGGCGTCGATCACCAGTGCATGGGCACCACGGGCCTTGAACGAGGTGGCAATCAGATCCCCAAAGTAACCATCGGTGCAAGGGGCGCTGATGGCCGCCACCACGATGTCACCCGGCTGCACTTGTTCGCAAGCAACGTGCAGCATCCAGTTGTCACCCGGATGCAAAAGCACCGTGATTGCCGTGCCTGAGACCCGAGCGCCGGGGTAAATCGGGCGCATATAGGTGTGCATCAAGCCCACCCGGCCCATGGCTTCGTGCACGGTGGCCACGCCATATTTGGCCAATCGCTCGACGGCGGTTTTATCGGCGCGTTGGATCTGTCGTTTGACTTTGCCCATGTTGTTCATGTCAGTGGCCTTTCTGTTTTAACAAAGTGTCTAAACGCGGGAACACGCGGCGCACATTCCCTTCGTAGATGGCGTGTCGATCGGCATCGCTCAAAATTTTGCTGGCTTGGATGTAGCGTTTGGTGTCATCAAAGTAGTGGCCTGTTTGTGGGTCGATGCCCCGCACCGCACCAATCATCTCTGAGGCGAACAACACGTTTTTGACCGGTATCACGGTGTTGAGCAAGTCAATGCCGGGTTGGTGGTAAACACAAGTGTCAAAAAAGATGTTGTTGAGCAAGTGCTCTTCGAGCAAGGGCTTTTTCAGCTCTTGGGCCAAACCACGAAAGCGGCCCCAGTGGTAGGGCACTGCGCCGCCGCCATGGGGGATCAAAAACTTCAAGGTGGGGAAGTCTTTGAACAAATCACTGTTGAGGCATTGCATGAAGGCCGTGGTGTCGGCGTTGAGGTAGTGCGCACCGGTGGTGTGGAAGCACGCATTGCAACTGGTCGATACGTGGATCATGGCGGGCAAGTTGTGCTCGACCATCTTTTCGTAAATGGGGTACCAGTGGCGGTCGTTCAGGGGGGGCGATGTCCAGTGACCACCTGAGGGGTCGGGGTTCAAGTTGATGCCCACCGCGCCGTACTCCTTGACGCAGCGCTCCAACTCGGGGATGCAGGTGGCGGGGTCGACACCGGGCGACTGGGGCAGCATGGCCACGGGCACAAAGTGATCTGGAAACAGTTTGGAGACGCGAAAGCACAGCTCATTGCAAATCGCCGCCCAGGTGCTCGACACCGCAAAGTCACCAATGTGGTGGGCCATGAAAGACGCGCGTGGCGAGAACAAGGTGATGTCGCTGCCGCGCTCTTTCATCAGCTTCAACTGATTGGTCTCGATGCTGTGGCGCAAATCGTCGTCGCTGATTTTCAAATCGGTGGCTTTGGGCATGACCGATGGGTCTTTGATGCCCGCAATTTGCTGGTTGCGCCAATCGTCCAACGCCTTGGGCGCCGTGGTGTAGTGGCCGTGGCAGTCGATGATCAATGACATGGAGTTCCTCTGAGTTGGAATGAAAAAAAGAAATCGCCTCAGGCCCAGTGCATGCCATGTCGGCGCTTGATGGGCTCGGTGGCCGCACTGGCCAAAAAAGCCATCCATTCGCGCACCGCTTGCACGCGCTGCGCTTGCGCTGACACCGCTTGGGACAGACCTGCTGAAAACACCGTGATGAAGGCCGCGCCGGGGGGCAGTTCACCCAACACATCAATGCCCGGCAAGGCCATGAGTTCGCTCAACTGCTGAAAACCCAAACTGGCTTCGCCGCGGGCCACCAAGGCCCCCACAGGAACGCCCGGCGGGGCCGTCACCAAGCGGCCTTGCAGTTGCGCACTGATGCCCCATTGGGCGAACAATTTTTCCAGGTAAACGCCACTGGGCCCGGTGGAATAGGCCACTTTGTCTGCCGCCAACACGGCGGCCTTGAGCGCATCGGCGCTGCCAATATCAGGGTGCGGTGCACCTTGGGCCACAGCCACCGCCACGGGCGAGCGCACCCAATCGACCCGCGAGCCAGCAAGCACATGGCCCGAGCCGATCAAGCGGTCAATGGCATCGCTGGCCAACAGCACCACGTCAAAAACCTCACCGGCTTGGATGCGGCGGGCCGCGTCGACCCCGCCGACGGTGAAAACCGCTTGCTCAGATGGATCGCTCATGGGGCCATTGTGCGGTCTGACAGGGTTCCTGACCTGGTTGCAGGCGCACTAGCTGTTATGCTTTTAATGAATAACGGATAATTGGATATTCTGATTTTGACGCATGGAACTCCAGCAACTTCAATCTTTTGTGGCCGTGGCCGAGCAGGCCAGCTTCACCCGTGCAGCGCAGGTGCTGGGCATGGCCCAACCGGCCCTGAGCCGCCACATCCGCAGCCTGGAAGTCGAGTTGCGCCAAACCTTGTTGACGCGCAACGGTCGCGGCGCTGTGACCACCGAGGCGGGCAAACTGCTGCTCGGGCATGCGCGCGGCATCTTGCACCAGGTGGCGCGGGCACATGAGGATTTGGCACAGTTGCGTGGCGGCTTGAGTGGACGGGTGGCGTTGGGCCTGCCGCCCAGTGTGGCGCGGGTGCTCACCGTGCCATTGACGCGGGCATTTCGCGCCGAGTTGCCCCACGCCCAATTGACCATCCGGGAGGGCTTGTCGGCCGATCTGTCGGAGTCTTTGCTCAACGGGCGGCTCGACATCGCCGTGCTGTACAACGCCCAGTCCACCGAGGGCTTGCTGCGCCAGGTCG
>RFXS01000078.1 GCA_009921465.1 Betaproteobacteria bacterium | reverse complement strand
GGCATCACGCCCTTGACCGTGCCGTAGGTGCCCACCGGCATGAAGATCGGCGTTTGCACCACGCCGTGGTTCAGGGTCAGGCGGCCACGACGGGCCAGGCCCTCGGTTTTGATCAGATCGAATGTCAGCATGGGGGCAGTTTAAGTGGGGATCTTTGAAGGAGCATCGCATCCCCATAACTGAAAAAGCGGTAGCCCTGCGAAATGGCATGCGCGTACAGCGCCTGCATTGGCTCGTAGCCGGTGAACGCCGCCACCAGCATGAGCAAACTGCTTTTGGGCAAATGGAAATTCGTCACCAACAGGTCGACCACCTGAAATTCAAAACCTGGCGTGATGAAGATGTCGGTGTCGCCTTCCACCAAGCCGCTGCGCGCCCAACTCTCCAGCGTGCGCACCGAGGTGGTTCCCACCGCCACCACACGGCCACCCCGTTGGCGGCAATCGGCCATGGCTTGTAAAGTGACCTGGGGAATGCTGTACCACTCGCTGTGCATGCGGTGCTCACTCAAGACCTCGGTTTTCACGGGTGAAAACGTGCCTGCACCCACGTGTAAAGTGACGCTGGCGCGGTGAACACCCATGACCTGCAATTCGTCCAGCAAGGCCTGGTCAAAGTGCAGCGCAGCGGTGGGCGCTGCCGCCGCGCCAGGGTGTTTGGCAAACACGGTTTGGTAACGCAACACATCCTCGGGGTTCATGCTGTGCTTGTCACGGGTGATGTAGGGCGGCAGCGGTATGTGTCCGTGTGCCCGCATCAGCGCCAAGGGTTCGCTGCTGAAACTGAAGCGAAACAAGGGGCCATCGTCGGTGGGCCAACGGCCCAAGAGCGTGGCTTGAAAAGCGACGCCTGCACCATCGCGGTTGAACATGGTCAGCACCGAGCCCGGCACGGGCTTCTTGCTCACCTTCAGGTGCGCCACCACCTGGTGCGGTGCGTCGGGGCTGTCGGGCAAGACCCGTTCAACCAGCAATTCAAGTTGCCCGCCGCTGGCCTTTTCGCCAAACAAGCGGGCGGGCACCACCTGGGTGTCGTTGAACACCAAAAGGTCGCCAGGCTGCAGCAAGCTGGGCAATTGTTTGAAGATGCGGTCTACCGCCAAGCCACGGCCATCGAGCAAGCGCGACGCGCTGCGCTCGGGGGCCGGTGTTTGGGCGATCAGTTCGGGGGGGAGGTGAAAGTCAAAGTCGCTGAGGACGTATGGACGAGGGGAGCCAGATGCGGTCATGTGCTTGAGGGCTGAACAGGCCCGTTCCAAGTGAAGATGGCGAGAATTGTGGCATGGGTCACAATTCATGCCATGTTGATTCAAATGGCTTCTCTGATATTGCAAGTGATCGTTGGCATGCTCGCTGGCACCTGTTTGCTGCGCTTGTACATGCAGTGGCACCGCATACCGCTGGCCGCTAAAGCGGGAAACCCGTTGGGGCCATTCATTTTTGCCCTGACCAATTGGCTGGTGTTGCCTTTGCGACGCATCTTGCCTGCTTTGGGGCGCTTAGATACCGCCAGTGCCTTGGCTGCCTATTTGGTGGTGTTGGGCAAAATCGGATTGATGATCTTGCTGGGCATGGGTGGCGGTGAGTGGTGGATGATCATGTGGGTGGCCTTTTTAGATTTGTTGGGCCTGTGTTTGTCGGGCTTGTTTGGGTTGGTGCTGGTGCACGTGGTGCTGTCATGGGTTCGCACCGACTCCCCCATGGCAGACTGGGTCGACCGCATGGTGTTGCCCTTGTTGTGGCCTTTGCGGCGCATCTTGCCGACCTTGGGTGGCATTGATTTATCGCCCCTGGTGCTGTTGCTGCTCATTCAATTGTGTGAGGTGGTGCTGCGCCACTTGCAGTACAGCGGTGGGTTTTGAGTCCCAGTGATGCCTGCTGAGCCCACGCAGACGGCCAAGCCCCTGAGCGCGCCTCAAAAGGCCTTGCGCAAAATGGGCT
Organism: Betaproteobacteria bacterium; assembly: GCA_009921465.1. GTDB lineage: Bacteria > Pseudomonadota > Gammaproteobacteria > Burkholderiales > Burkholderiaceae_C > Limnohabitans. Next base: position 5,441 of record RFXS01000078.1, on the reverse strand, counting down.
TGGTGCGCGATGTGGACTTGGCTTTGCACCTGCCTTACCGCTATGAAGACGAAACCCGCTTGGTGAAGTTGGCCGATGCTCGCGAAGGGGATGTGGTGCAGTTTGAGGCCACCGTGCGATCTTGCGAGGTGGTGTTCAAACCCCGACGGCAGTTGCTTGCGGTGGTGGAGGATGAGGGGGAAACCTGCACCCTGCGGTTTTTTAACTTTTACCCCAACATGCAAAAGGCCTTGCAGGAGGGGCGCCATGTGCGCTTGCGCGGCGAAGTGCGCGGCGGCTTCATGGGGCGCACCTGCATGCACCCCAGCGTGCAAGCTGCAGGCGGTGATTTATCGACCGCTCTGACACCGGTGTACCCCAGCACCGCCACCATGCCTCAGGCGTATTTGCGCAAGGCCGTGCAAAGCGGGTTGGCCCATGCGCTGCGGCAAGGCGCGTTCAGTGAAACCATCCCTGCTGGCCATGCGCCCGCCCACACCTGGCCATTGGCCCAAGCGCTGCAGTTTTTGCACCACCCAGCGGCCAATGTGTCACTGAGCCAGCTGGAAGACCGCAGCCATCCGGCATGGCAACGCCTCAAGGCCGAAGAACTGTTGGCGCAGCAGTTGTCGCAATGGCAGTCCAAGCGCGAGCGGGCGGCGTTGCGAGCCCCACAGCTGCCCCAATCAAGCGCCCACAGTGGGGTGTTGCATGCTTTGAAGTCTGCCTTGCCTTTTGTGTTGACCCAGGCCCAGCAAAGGGTGGTGGCAGAAATTGCCCAGGACCTGGACCGCGCCCAGCCCATGCACCGCTTGCTGCAAGGCGATGTAGGTTCAGGCAAAACCGTGGTGGCCGCGCTCGCCGCTGCACAGTGCATTGACGCCGGATGGCAATGCGCATTGATGGCCCCCACCGAAATATTGGCCGAACAGCATTTTCGAAAACTGATTGGCTGGCTGGAGCCGGTGCTCACGCCCCTGGGCTTGTGTGTGGCTTGGCTCACGGGCAGCCAGAAGAAAAAAGAACGCGACGCCATGCTGGCACTGGTGGCCAGTGGGCAGGCGGCCTTGGTGGTGGGCACCCACGCGGTGATTCAAGACAAGGTGCAGTTCAAAGCGCTGGGCTTGGCCATCATTGACGAGCAGCACCGCTTTGGCGTGGCACAGCGCTTGGCTTTGAGGCAAAAACTCTCCGACGAACAAACCAATCCAAGCATGGCCAAGCCGCGCGAGCCGCATTTGCTGATGATGAGCGCCACGCCCATTCCGCGCACCTTGGCCATGAGCTACTACGCCGACTTGGATGTGTCCACCATCGATGAATTACCGCCTGGGCGCACGCCGATCGTCACCAAACTCGTGGCAGAAACTCGCCGCGATGAAATCATCGAACGCATCCGCGTTCAGTTGCAAGAGGGGCGACAAATTTATTGGGTGTGTCCGCTGATTGAAGAGAGCGAAGCGCTGGACTTGCGCAATGCCACCGACACCCACCAAGCCTTGTGCGAGGCGCTGCCCGGCGTGATGGTGGGCTTGTTGCATTCGCGCATGCCGCAGGCTGAAAAAAAGGCGGTCATGTCGCTGTTTGTGCAAGGGCAAATGGGCGTGCTGGTCAGTACGACGGTGATCGAGGTGGGGGTGGACGTGCCCAATGCCTCGCTGATGGTGATCGAGCACGCCGAGCGTTTTGGGCTGAGCCAGTTGCACCAACTGCGCGGGCGGGTTGGGCGCGGTGCGGCGGCGTCGGCCTGTGTGCTGCTGTATTCGCTGGGCGAGCATGGCCGCTTGAGTGACACGGCGCGGGCGCGGTTGCGGGCCATGAGTGACACCAACGACGGATTCGAAATAGCCCGACGCGATTTGGACATACGGGGGCCGGGCGAGTTTTTGGGTTCGCGCCAATCGGGTGCGGCCATGCTGCGCTTTGCCGATGTGGCCCTCGACACCGACTTGCTGGACTGGGCGCGCGCCCTCGCGCCCCGCATGCTAGACGAACACCCCGACATGGCGGCCACCCATGTGGCGCGCTGGTTGGGTGGAAAATCCGACTTTCTCAAGGCCTGACACATGACCCTCACCGAGCTCAAATACATCGTGGCAGTGGCGCGTGAAAAACATTTTGGGCGCGCGGCCGACGCTTGTTTTGTCTCCCAACCCACCTTGTCGGTGGCGATCAAAAAACTCGAAGAAGAGTTGGAAGTCAAAATTTTTGAGCGCAACGCCAACGAAGTGAGCGTGACCCCGTTGGGCGAGGAAATCGTTCGCCAGTCGCAAAGCGTGCTGGAGCAAGCCGCGCAAATCAAAGAGATCGCCAAACGCGGCAAAGACCCGCTGTCTGGGGCTTTGAAGCTGGGGGTGATCTACACCATTGCCCCATATTTATTGCCGGAGTTGGTGCGCCATGTGATTGAGATGTCGCCGCAAATGCCGCTCATGCTGCAAGAAAACTTCACCGTCAAGTTGCTGGAGATGTTGCGCACCGGTGAAATCGACTGTGCCATCATGGCCGAGCCCTTTCCCGACACGGGCTTGGCCACCGTGTCTTTGTATGACGAGCCCTTTATGGCGGCTGTGCCCAGCAACCACCCGTTGGCGCAGCAAAATTCCATCACCGCCCAGGCCTTGAAGTCAGAAACCATGCTCTTGTTGGGAAACGGCCATTGTTTTCGTGACCATGTGTTGGAGGTGTGTCCTGAATTTGCCCGGTTTTCCAGCAACGCCGAGGGCATTCGAAAAAGCTTTGAGGGTTCCTCGTTGGAAACCATCAAACACATGGTGGCCGCTGGCATGGGCGTGACCTTGGTGCCACGCCTGAGCGTGCCCAAAGTGGCGCTGCAAGCCGGTAGCCGGCGCAAAAAAACCGCCGACAGTTATGTGTGCTACCTGCCTGTGGTAGACGGTGACGATGCGCCCCCGACGCGGCGCGTGGTGCTGGCCTGGCGGCGCAGTTTTACCCGCTATGAAGCCATTGCAGCCTTGCGCAATGCCATACATGCCAGTGATTTGCCTGGCGTTAATCGGTTGACTTGAAGATGCACGCGCGGCTGGGCTTGTACCTGGATTTGATCCGCTGGGACCGCCCTGCGGGCTGGTTGCTGTTGCTGTGGCCGTCGCTGTCGGCTTTGTGGATCGCTGCTGGGGGTTGGCCAGGTTGGCATTTGCTTTGTGTGTTTGTGCTTGGCACCGTGCTCATGCGCAGCGCCGGCTGTTGTGTCAACGATGTGGCCGATCGCGACTTTGACCGCCATGTCAAACGAACCGCTCAGCGCCCTGTGACCCGTGGGGCGGTGTCCGTGCGTGAGGCCTTGGCGCTGGGGGCTTTTTTGGCCATGTGCGCCTTTGCACTGGTGTGCACCACCAATGGGGTGACCATGTTGTGGTCGGTGGTGGCGCTGGCTGTCACTCTCGCCTATCCCTTTGCCAAGCGCTTTGTGTCCATGCCGCAAGCGGTGCTGGGGGTGGCATTTAGCTTTGGCATACCCATGGCGTTTGCCGCTGTGCGCGGGGGTGAGATGACGCTGGCAGGCGTGTGGCATGCCGTGCCACCCATGGCCTGGGGCTTGTTGCTGAGCAATTTATTTTGGGTCTTGGCCTATGACACCGAATACGCCATGGTCGACCGAGATGACGACTTGCGCATAGGCATGAAAACCTCGGCCATCACTTTGGGCGAGCGCGATGTGCCCATGGTCATGGGCTTTTACGCCGTTTATCTGGTCTCTTGGTCGGCGTGGCTGTGGCCCTTGGGCTTGCATGCCGTGTGGTGGATTTTCTGGCTTGCCGCGCTCGCGCAAGCGCTGTGGCATTACCGGCTGATCCGTGGGCGAGAGCGCGATGCTTGCTTTCGGGCATTCAGGCTCAACCATTGGATGGCCGCCACATTGTTTGCCGGTTTGGCGCTGGGGTCGGCCTGGGCCCCGCCCCCCTAAAAGCCCAGCTGCAGAAAGTAAAAAGCCCCCTGTCGGGGGCCTTGGTCAAGAAGCTTTGGCTTTTTTGGCCTTTTTCTTCTTGGACTTTTTGCTTTTCTTTTCGGCCTTGGGTGTTGCGCTGGTATTGGCCGGTGTGGCGCTGGCAGGTGCGGCCGCTGGGGCGACTGCCGGGGCTGCGGGCGCAGCAGGTGCTGCTTGTTGGGCCCAGTTCAGTCCGGGCAAGGTGAACAAAATGGCACTGGCCAAGGTCAAGAGGGGTTTTTTCATTGTTGGATCCCAGGGTTAAAAAAAGGATGTGAGGATTCTCGCATGAGGCGCTCAGCGGCCAAATTCGTCACCCAAAGTCTTGGCACGTTCGCACGCCGCTTGCATGGCTCGCTCAAAGGCTTGTGCCACCTGGTCGTTTTCCATTGAGCTCAGCGCTGCATGGGTGGTCCCCCCTTTGGAGGTGACCCGTTCGCGCAAAACAGATGGCGCATCGGTGCTGGCCCGGGCCAGCTCAGACGCCCCCACAAAGGTGCCGATGGCCAGTTGTTGTGACTGTGCTTCGCTCAAACCCATGGCTTGGCCGGCGCGAACCATTGCTTCTATGAAATAAAACACATAAGCGGGCCCAGAGCCCGACAAAGCCGTGACCGCATCCAGTTGCGACTCCTGGTCCAACCACAGGCAGGACCCCGTGGTGCCCATCACTTGCTGCACCCAAAGTCGATCGGCGGCCGTCACGGCATTGCGGGCAAACAAGCCCGTTTGACCCAACCCCACCAAGGCTGGTGTGTTGGGCATGGCGCGCACGATGCGCTCGCTGTGAAGCCATTGCGCGAGGCTGTCGGTGCGAATGCCTGCGGCCACGCTCAAGTGCATGGCGCGGGCGGTGAATGGACCAACTTGTGCGGCGGCAACTTTGAACTGCTGCGGTTTGACCGCCCAAACGACGTGGCTGGCCTGCTTCAAGGTGGCGTCGGGCTCGGCCAGCACGCTCACACCAAAAGCTTGCACCAGGCTCTGGCGGGTGGCCGCCACGGGATCGACCACACATATTTGTTGGGCCGGGTAAGACTGACGCAGCAAGCCCCCCAAAATGGCGCTGGCCATGTTGCCCCCGCCAATAAAAACCAGCAAGTCGGTGGCGGTGTGGGGGGTGTTGGTCATTGGATACCCTGTATTTATGACATCAGTTGCCGGTCGCATGTTGCCCTCAACCATCTATTGGTCGAAGCTGGCGCTGATTGTCATCCATCCCACCGCCCCCATCGGCGGCAATTGCGGGGCCATGGGGTTGCACGGTGCGCTGGCACAAGAAAGTTGACCGCAGGATAAAAGCTGTGGCATAATCAGCGGCTTCGCTTGAATTTCAAGTGCAGTATCTACCCCAACTGAGGCGCGGCAAGTGGTTTGCAGCGCGGATGACGGGACCAAGACTGATCGTGGCGTCAAAGGCTAGAAAAAGCCCCAAAACCCCCGGTACAAGTTGGGAATTATTGAAATGATCCAGACTGAATCTCGGTTAGAGGTCGCCGACAACACCGGCGCG
>RFXS01000077.1 GCA_009921465.1 Betaproteobacteria bacterium | reverse complement strand
CAATTGGCCTTTGGCCCGGAATACCTGATCCCCAAGCCCTTTGACCCGCGCTTGATGATGAAGATCGCGCCCGCCGTGGCCCAAGCCGCGGCCGACAGCGGCGTGGCCCTGCGGCCCATTGCCGACATGGACGCTTACCGCGAGCGCTTGCAAAGCTTTGTATACGCTTCAGGCACCACCATGCGCCCCATTTACGCGGCGGCCAAGCGCGCCAGCAAAAAACGTGTGGCTTATGCCGAGGGAGAAGACGAACGCGTGCTGCGGGCGGTGCAAATTGTGCTTGACGAGGGCTTGGCCCAACCCACCTTGATCGGTCGCCCCGCCGTCATCGCCCAACGCATTGAGCGTTTTGGCCTGCGCTTGCGTGAAGGCGTGGATTACCAAGTGGTCAATGTCGAGAACGACCCCCGCTACCGCGATTTTTGGCAAACCTACCACCGCATGACAGCGCGCAAGGGCGTCACGGCCGAGCTGGCCAAGATCGACATGCGGCGGCGTTTGTCATTGATCGGCACCATGCTGCTGCACAAAGGCGACGTGGACGGCATGATTTGCGGCACCTGGAGCCGCCCAGACACCCACTTGATTTATGTCGACCAAGTCATTGGCAACCGCCCCGGCGTGAGCACCTATGCCTGCATGAACGGTTTGCTGCTGCCCGATCGGCAATTGTTTTTGGTCGACACCCACCTGAATTTGGACCCAACCGCTGAGCAACTGGCCGAGATCACCATCATGGCGGCCGAAGAAATGCGCCGCTTTGGCATTGCCCCCAAGGCGGCCTTGTTGTCGCACTCCAACTTTGGCAGCAGCTTGGAAGACAGCGCCGCCAAGATGCGCCGCACCCTGGCGCTGGTGCAGCAGCGCGCCCCATGGCTGGAAATTGACGGTGAAATGCACGGCGATGTCGCTTTGGATGGCGCGCTGCGCGCCGAGCAAATGCCCCACAGCACACTCAGCGGTAACGCCAATTTGCTGGTTTTTCCCAATTTGGACGCGGCCAATATCTCCTACAACCTGCTGAAAACAGCTGCGGGCGGCAATATTGCCATTGGCCCGGTGCTGTTGGGCGCCGCCAAGCCGGTGCACATCCTCACGGCCAGCGCCACCGTGCGCCGCATTGTGAACATGACGGCGCTGACCGTGGCCGATGCAAATGCCGTCAGGTCTTGATTTTTCGGAAAGTTAGCGCCCGCCATTTTTTGATAAAACCCCATTGCAAGGGTGCTTGAGGTTCTGGGCTATTGCCTTGGCGGTGCTTTTCCGTCATAATTCGGCTCGAAAGTTCTTTCGGGTTATCCCGGGGCTTTGGTTGACCGGCGGAGGCTCAAAAGTTAGGGCTTGCAAACGTCAAATTTCCAATTTTCACTTGTTTTTTTGAGGACTTCAGCGAGGATGGATATGCCACTTCGTACCGTCAAAACCAACATCGTGCAGTCGATCCGCGCCCACCGGGTACAGGATTTGCACGCTGCTGCGCAGCAATTGGGGCATCATTTTTTATATGCCAACTTGGCTGTCGCACAAAGCAAGCAAGATGTGCTGGACATGATCGCCCAGCAATTCACCTTTCCGCCCCAAACCAGCAAAAATTTCGATGCTTTGTTTGACGGCATGACCGACCCATTGCACAAGTCTGGCCCCCAGCCTGGGTTTGTGGTGGTGCTGGAGCAAGTGCCCGCCCATGCCAAATTTGACAAAGAAGCCCGCGAACAACTGCTGGACATCTTCCGTGAAGCCTCAGATTACTGGGCCGAACGCAAAATCCCGTTCCGCTGTTTTTACTCCTTCTCTGTGGCCCGTGCGCCGGTGGTGGCCCTTGAAAGCGACGGCACGGTCAGCCTGGCGCCCAGCGGCATTGATCTGACCGATGGCGGCGAAAAAATGCCCACCGATAAACTGGTGGACATCTCCCCCCTGGCTTTGCGCATGAGCAGCCCCTTCAATGCGGGTTACTGGTTGACCGCGGCCTGATTGCCAGCGATTCGGCCCACCTCAACAAAGCCCGCTCTAGCGGGCTTTGTTACTTTTAGGCTTGTGGACCCTGTGTTTTACTGGCGCTGCCCTTGGCAGTGCTTTGCCAATGCCACAAACTCCGCCACCGACACCTCTTGGGCGCGCCGCTGCACATCAAAGTCGGTGACCACTCCTTTTTGCTGCAACCAGGCACCCAAGGTGTGGCGCAGCAATTTGCGCCGCTGACCAAAGGCCACCCGCACCAACTCCGACAACAAGGGCCAGGGCACATCGGGCACATCGGTCAAAGGCAACATGCGCACCACCGCACTGTCCACTTTGGGCGGGGGGTGAAAAGCGTCGGGCGCCACATCCAACACCTTTTCCATTTGATAGCGCGCTTGAAGCATGACACTCAGTCGCCCATAGTCTGCGCTGTGGGGGGCGGCCACCATGCGCTCGACCACCTCTTTTTGCAGCATGAAGTGCTGGTCTTGCACCACCGCCACATGGTCAAGCAAATGAAACAAGATGGGCGTTGATATGTTGTAGGGCAAGTTGCCCACCACCCTCAGTTTGGGGGCATTGAGGCTTTGCGCCAACTCGGTGAAGTTGACTTGCAGCACATCGGCCTCGGTCACGCTCAATTGGGTGTGTGCGCGCAACTCGCGGGCCAAGTCGCGGTCGATTTCGATCACCTGCAAATGCCCCAGGCGCTCCACCAGCGGTTGCGTCAACGCCGCCCAACCGGGGCCGATTTCGACCATGGCTTGACCGGCGCGGGGATCGATGGCGCTGACGATGTCATCAATGACCACCCGGTCGGTCAGAAAGTGTTGACCAAAGCGCTTGCGCGGCGCGTTCGGGTGCGCCATGCTCAAAGCGGGTCGTCGCGGTATTCGACGTAAGAGCGCCCGCGGGTTTCTTGGGCCCAGGCACGGTAGCTGTCCTCGAGTTTTTGTTCGCGCAAGATGTTGCGTGCCAAGTCGCGCTGTTCTTTCACGCTCAACTCTGCCTGGCGCCGCTCCATGACTTGGATGAGGTGTACGCCAAAGCGTGTGACCACCGGCGGCGAGGTTTGCCCAGGTGCCAGCTTGTTCATCGCCTCTTCAAACTCGGGCACAAACATGCCCGGGCCGGCCCAGCCCAAATCGCCCCCGGCAGAGGCACTGCCGTCTTGTGAGTGCAAGCGTGCCATGGTGGCAAATTCGGCGCGACCGCTGTCGATTTGCGACTTGAACTCCAGCATGCGGGCACGTGCTGCATTGGGGCTGAGTTGATCGCCCGGGCGCAACAAGATGTGGCGCGCGCGGGTTTGTGGCACGGTCAAGGTGGTGGCCTGGGGTTGGCGCCGCTCAACGAGTTTGAGGATGTGAAAGCCCGCGCCTGAGGGCACGGGGCCAGTCAGTTGACCCACTGCCAAGCCTTTGACCGCGTCCATGAATAAGCTGGGGTAGCGTTGCGCCGGGCGCAGACCCATCATGCCGCCCGTGGCTTTATCGGCCGCATCAGAGTTTTCACGCGCCACGCTGGCAAAGTCTGCGCCACCCTTGATTTGCTCGATAAGGGCGAGGGCGCGCGCGCGCACCGCTTGCTTTTGGGCTTCGCTGGCACCCTCAGGCACGGCCAGCAAAATATGGCCCAAGGCCAACACCGGCTCGGCCTCTTGGCTGGTTTTGATCCGCTCGGCCAGCAACTTATCGATTTCGGGCTCGGTGATGCGGATGCGCGCATTGACCTCGCGCTCGCGCAATCGCTGCAAGGTCAGTTGCTGGCGCAAATCGGCGCGAAATTGAACCAAGCTCATGCCTTGCTGCGCCAGCCGCTCGCGAAAGGCCTCCAAGCCCACACCATTTTGGGTGGCCATGCCCAGCTCGGCTTGCTCCAGCACACTGTCTTCGATGCGGATGCCCAATTCTTGGGCCAGACGCAACTGGGCCCGCTCATCGATCAAACGCTCCAACACTTGGCGCACCAGCTGCTCGCGCCGAGGCACAAAACTCCCTTGCTGTTGCTGCATTTGTTGCGCCGTTTGCTCGACTTGCTGCTGCAGCTCTTGATTGGTGATCGGCTCAGAGTCGACCACCGCCACAATGAAGTCTGAAGAACGCGCGCCCGTGGTCGTGGGGCTTGCAGAAGGGGTGAGCACCGGGCCGAGCAAGGGGCCTGCCGGACGCAAGCCCTGCGCCCACGATCCCGTGTTGGCGCACAAAAGAGCGACGCACGCGGCACGCAACAGTACCCCCATGGGCTGGAACATCGATTCACTCATATTGGCCAAATCGGCTTGGAAAGCCCCCGTTGTCGCGCAAATTTTGATAGCGTGGCACGTAATCCTTGAACACGCCGGTGATATTGGAGCCCACTCGGGACATGCCTGAAAACTCCATTTGGAACATGACGCGCTGCACCGATCTTTCAGCGGTCAATTGATAGCGGTCCAGCGCGATGCGGGTCAACCAACATCCCGCGTCGTACTCCAAACCCACCAACGCATCGACCAAGCGCGACTCCTGCTGGTTGTAGTTCAAGCGCCCCACAGTGTACCAACGGCCCTCACTGGAGCCCAAAGCGTTATCGGCGGATCCCCCCGCCGTCAACAGGTTTTGCAAAGGCCACTGCCAACTGGTATCCACAAATTCACCCCCCGCTGCGCCCACTGCGTCCGCTTTGAATTTGTAAGCCAGGTTCAACACCCGGTATGGGCCAGGCCGGTAGCGCCCGCCCACCGTGGAGCGCACCATGCGCATCGCGTCTGGGCTGTACTGCAAAGCCGAGTCCACCGACCAGGCGTTGGCCAGTTGCAAGTTGGTGCCGGCCAAGGTGTCACTGAGCTGCTCGGTGGCGGCCGTGCCGCCGGGCAACACCACCTCTTGCGCGCGCAAACGATAGCGCTGGGCCAAGACCACGCGGGCGCGCTCGGCCCCCGATTGCGGGTCTAAAACCCGCGATGTGGCCCCGGTGGTCACCTGGTGGCTGTCGGATATGCGGTCATAGCCCGTGAAGGCGTTTTCGGTGAAGATGGTCGCAATATTGAAGTCGTAGCTGGCCGAGTCGTAATTGGGCAAACTGTTTTGGTCTTTGTACGGTGTGTTGACGTAAAAAATACGCGGCTCCAAGGTCTGCACCCAATTTTTGGCCAGCAATTGGGTGGGGCGCTCAAACACCGCCCCCGCATCCACGCTGTAACCGGGGATCACGACCGATGCAGAGCGCGAACCCGTGGCCGCCAAGGCCTGATCAAACTGGTAGCTGCGGGCATGCAGCATCAGCTTTGGGGTGACGGATCCATAGGGGGTGATCCACGATTGGGCCACCAGGGCTTGGCTGACCATGCGTTGGCCGTTTTCGTTGCTCAAGCCCAAAAAGTCTCGGTTGGACTGAAAGCGTGTCATCTCTCCAAGCAACACCACATCCAGCCCCGACGGGTAAGCCCATCGGTATTGCCCGCCGACCTTGGGCACCATGTCATAAGGCGGCGTGATGGGGGTGGTGGCGTCTTGCAAGGTCTGCCAGCGCAAGGTGCGCAACTGCGAGGTAAAGCCACCACTGGTGTAGCCCAAGGTGGCATCGGCAGGCAGCAAGCGCAAAGCCCCGTTGACGTTGTTGCGCGGAAAGTCTTTCCAATAGTTGTCGTCGCTCACCCGGCTGATGTTCAAGCCCAGTTGCATCGGCCCCAAGCGCGCCGATCGGGTGTCTAACGTGCCTTGGTGCACCAACGATGTGCCCCAGCGCGTGGTGCCCGTGAGCCGATCATCGGGCATGAGGTCCAGCTTGGCCGTGCCCTGAACGGGGGGCGACACGCTCTCCAAATACCGAAACTCGGTCGACAAGTTCAGGCCACGCGAAGTCATCAGGCGCGGTGTGATCAACACATCCCGGTTGGGTGCCAAGTTCCAGTAATACGGCTGCGAGTAGGTCAGCCCGTCCACGCTGTTGGTTTCGATGGTTGGCGGCAACAAGCCCGAGCGGCGCTGGCTGGTCATGGGAAAGGCAAACGAGGGCACGCGCACCACCGCGGTGTCTTTGAAGTACAGGGCCCCGTTTTTGACCTCGGCGTCCCCGGTGTCGCTGTCCAAGGTCAGCTGATCGGCGCGAATCAACCAATCGGGCAGCCAGCTGGGCCCCGGTTTGCGGGCACACGTGGTGTAGTCGCCTTGATGGATCACGGCGCGTTTTTCGCTTAAAAAATCCACCCGCCTGGCCTGCCCATGCCCTTGGCTGCGCAACAACTGATAGCTCGGCGCGGTGATGCTGCCCTCAAAGGATTCAATTTTCAAGTCGAGGTCGGGCCCCTCAAACACATTGCCCGCTTGGTTGATGCGCACATTGCCGCGTGCGCGCGCCAAATCGGTGGGCTGAAAATAGTCAATCCGCTCGGCCCGGATCAAGGTATCGGCGCGGCGCAGTTGCACATTGCCCAGCAGCAGCAAGTCCAAATCCGGCCGCCCCGAGATTTGATCGGCCTGGATGAACAAAGGCAAGGCCACCCGACCCTGGGCCGGCAACAAAGGCGGCAACAAGCTGCTGGGCTTGAGGACAGGCGCACCAGGAGCGGGCGCTGCGGTGGTTTGTGCCACAGCCAATGTCAAGCAAAACAGGCCCGCCCCACCGATGGCGGTGGTGCGCAGGCAATGGGTAATGAATGAGGGAATGGCGTTCATGGGGGTACAGCCAAACCCGGGACAGCCACATGTGCCGCCAAGGAATGGGGCCCATCACGCAACACCGGTACAGGTTTGTAGAATGGATTATCCATGGTGCGACTCGCGTCGTTCCTTGCGGTCCTTGTGGCCGCCTTATCAGCGAATCTTCCCTCTGAAAGAGGCTGATTCTGCCCTCGAAAGAGGGTTACTTGCGGAGTAGCCAGATGGCTCTATTTGGTTACTCCAGTCCGTACCCCTAGGGTCCGGATTTGGTGAAACGCATCCCTTAGGGAAGTGTTTCGTTGCCAAAAAGAGACATATTTCCGTCTGGAATGGCTTCTCTGCGTCTTGTTACATATTTATTTTGGCAAGAGTACTGATTCGGGAGCGAGACCGCTCTCTGTGTCTTGTTTTTCACCAAAACCACGCTTGGAACAGCGTGACCTTGACTGCACGTGCGTCTGGAGTAATCCGGGGGTGCGAAGCTGCGGTTAAACGATCTGTGCTCAAGCATATAAGACGGGTGCAAGCCCGTTCCAATCCTGCGAGCAAGAAGCAGGAAGGTCGCCAAGGTAAAGGGTATGGGAAACATACTGTGAACTCTCGTTAGAACCGTCGTCACCATTAAGCAGCTAACGCTTGTCTCCCTCTTCGGAGGGGAGCTGCGGCCAAAAGGCACCAGGTCAGGAATGTCCGGTCGTGATTCGGCATTCGTTCCCAAGACGATCTGCGGCGGATAGAGAGTCCCTAACCCCATCTGTTCGGTACCCACCGAACTGGGCACAGAGAGAAACGAGGTAAGCCCCACTCACCGCCAACGTCGCAAGGCGTGGGCAACCTGCGAGCAATCAAAGGCCATGGTGGAGGGGGTAGAGGAAGAAGCAAAAAGCGAACGCGTG
>RFXS01000076.1 GCA_009921465.1 Betaproteobacteria bacterium | reverse complement strand
TCAGTTGGTAGAGCGGCGCCCTTACAAGGCGTAGGTCGGCGGTTCGAGACCGTCAGCACCCACCACCACCAGCAAAGGCGAACCTGGTTCGCCTTTTTTTTGATCCTGTGAGAAAGCATGCATGTTTGATTTTGTTCGCACCCATAAGAAAATCATGCAGTTTTTATTGGTGCTGCTTATTTTCCCAGCCTTTGCGTTGGTTGGCATCGACGGCTACAACAAGTTCATTGACAAAGGTGCCGTGGTCGCCACCGTCAATGGCGTGGACATCACCCAGCCCGAGTGGGACAACGCCCACCGCGCTGAAGCTGAGCGCTTTCGCGCACAAGCCCCTGGCTTGGACCCCAAATTGCTTGACTCACCACAGGCACGCTATGGCACCTTGGAGCGCATCGTGCGCGACAAGGTCTTGATGGCCGCGGCACAAAAACAATTGCTGTCTGCCAGTGATCAGCGCGTCGCTGATGAGCTGATGCAAAACCCCACCATCGCCTCGTTGCGCAAGCCCGATGGCAGCGTGGACAAAGAGCGCTACCGCCAATTGCTGGCCGGCCAAGGTCTTTCGCCAGAAATGTTCGAGGCCAATGTGCGTGCCGATCTGGCCACGCGCCAAGTGGTTGCGGCCCTGGGCGCGAGCAGCATGGTGGGTCAAACTTTGGCCAATATCACCTTGGATGCCTTTTACGAAAAACGCGAGGTCCAAGTGGCGCGCTTCTTGGCCGCGGATCAAATGGCCAAAATCAAGCCCGATGACGCGGCTTTGCTGGCTTACTACAACGCCAATACCCAGCGCTTTAAGTCCTCTGAAAAAGCCGACGTGCAGTACGCGGTGCTGGACTTGACCGCCATTGAAAAAACCATTGCGCTCAACGAGCAAGATGTCAAAACTTATTTTGAGCAAAACCAAGAGCGTTTGAGCAACAACGTCGAGCGCCGTGCCAGCCACATCTTGATCGCGGCGGGCAAGGACGCCCCAGCCACCGAGCGAGACAAAGCCAAAACTTTGGCGCAAAGTTTGCGCGACACCTTGCAAAAGTCACCCCAGCAGTTTGCTGAGTTGGCCAAAAAACACTCGCAAGATCCGGGCTCTGCCGCCAAGGGTGGCGACCTCGATTTTTTTGGACGTGGTGCCATGGTCAAACCGTTTGAAGACGCGGCCTTTGCCCTGAAAAAAGGTGAGATCAGTCCCTTGGTGGAAACCGAGTTTGGCTACCACATCATCCAAATCACCGACATCAAAACCCCGCAGTTGCAAAGTTTTGCCCAAGCCCGCGCTGGCTTGGAGTCAGAGTTGCGCCGCGAACAGTCGCGCAAAAAGTTTGCCGAAGCCGCAGAGCAATTCACCAACCTGGTGTACGAACAATCCGACAGCTTGAAACCTGTGGCGGACAAGCTCAAGCTGGAAATCCACGCAGCACAAGGCATCGCTCGCACGCCAACGCCTGGTGACAAAGGCCCATTGGCCAACCCCAAAGTGTTGGCCGCTTTGTTCTCAGCCGATGCCACAGAAAAAGCGCGCAACACTGAGGCGGTTGAGTTTGGCCCCAATCAGTTGGTGTCGGTGCGGGTGGTCACCCATTACCCAGAAAAAACTCTGCCCTTGGAGCAGGTGAAAGACCGCGTCACGGCCTTGTGGAAGGCCGAGCAAGCGCTTAAATTGGCCAAAGAAGAAGCCCTGGCCAAGGTTGCTGATGGACGCGCTGACAAACCGGTGGCTGGACTGGGTGCTGTGCAAACCCTGTCTCGCGAGCAAAGCCTGCAACTGCCCTCCGATGTCGTCGAAGCGGTCATGCGTGCCCCAGCGCAAACAATGCCAGCCTGGGTGGACATGGGTTTGGGCAACCAGGGCCATGTGGTGGTCAAGATCAATAAGGTTGTGGTGCGCGATGCCACAGAGGCTGCTCCGGCACGCAAAGAAGAGCGCGCCCAACTGACGCGTTGGTTGGCTGCTGCGGAGAGCGTGGCCTATTACAACGACTTGAAAGATCGCCTCAAGGTGAAAATCAAGGTGCCTGAACCCAAGCAGCCTTGATGTGCCGCCCCGGTCTGCTGACCCGGGGCGTGCATGGCAACGCCAAGCGTTTATAATTTGCCAATACGGTGGCTGTAGCTCAGTTGGTAGAGTCCAGGATTGTGATTCCTGTTGTCGTGGGTTCGAGCCCCATCAGCCACCCCATCTAAATCAAGCACTTAGCCCAACCCTCACCGCTTGGGCTTTTTGCTTTTTGGGCCGTTACAGACTGTTTTATGTGGTTTCTTCTGCAAGAGTTTCGTCTATTGGTCCAACTCTCGCGACAAAGTGTTTGTTTTTGGGAGATAGACTTCCCACAATCAACCTGAACCCATTGAATCTGACCAAGATGGAACCCATCCACACCCACACCGATGCCCGTCGTTTGGCAAAAAAGCGTTTGCCGCGCTTGGTGTTTGATTACATCGATGGAGCGGCGGGACAAGAAACCGCGTCTGAGGGCAATATGGCTGGGTTGGCCCAGATCAAGTTGGCCCCCCGAGTGCTGGCAGACTTGCAACTGCCCAACTTGGGCACCCCATTTTTAGGGCAGGTTTACAAACTCCCTTTTGGCGTAGCACCCATGGGCATGTGCAATTTGGCGTGCCCGGGTGCTGACCTTGTTTTGGCAGCCATGGCCGCTGAAATGGCCATGCCCTTGGGCGTGTCCACCGCGGCATCCACCCCGCTGGAGCAAATGTTCAACGCCAGCGGGGGGCAGGCATGGTTTCAGTTGTATGTGAGTGGCACGGCGGAAAGCGGCTTGGCCTTGGCCCAACGCGCGGCCCAAGCCGGGTACGAGACCTTGGTGCTCACCGTGGATGTGCCCAAAGTGGCCGCGCGCCCACGCGATGTGCGCAATGGTTTTCAAATGCCGTTTCGCATCCGGCCACAGCAATTTTTGGATTTTGCGCTGCACCCACGATGGTCCTTGGCCACGTTGTGGGCTGGGGCACCTGCTCCAGCCAACTTCGACCCGAGTCAAGGTGGTTTTGATCGCCATGCCACCCGCGCCGGGGCCAATTGGGCTTTTTTGGACCGGTTGCGTGCGCAGTGGCGGGGCCGCTTGATCGTCAAGGGGGTGATGCACCCCGATGACGCACAGCGCATACAAGCTGCGGGTGCAGACGCGATTTATGTGTCCAACCATGGGGGCAGGCAACTCGACAGCGCGCCGTCGGCCATCAGTGCCTTGCACCACATTCGGCAACGCTTGGGGTCAGCGTACCCGCTGGTGTTTGACAGCGGGGTTCGCTCGGGCGAGGACATTGTCAAAGCGTTGGCTTGCGGCGCCAATGTGGTGATGCTGGGCCGGCCCGTGCTGTATGCCTTGGCCGCCAGCGGTGAGCGGGGCTTGCGCCAATGGTTCAGCGGGTTGTCCGAAGAGATCGCTGTGGCATTGTCCCAATTGGGCTTATCAAGCACGCAAGCCTTGGGCGCGCAGCATTTGGCGGTGAATCCTTTTCATATCCATTGACCGCAGCCATGGCTGTGGACTTGGAGGCCACATGGCGTGTGCTGCTTTCAGATCACCCGTATCTTGGCCGCGGCGGCTCGCGCGGCCTCCAATGCATGGGCCCCACGCGCCAAAGCCACCGCCATGCGACGATAAGGCCGTGTGCTGGGCTTGCCAAAAATGCGCACATCCACCCCAGCAACGCTCAAGGCTTGGGCGACCCCTTCATATTGGGGGTTGACGCCCTCGCGGGTGGCCAGCACAACGGCACTGGCCCCTTCGCAGGCCTCGATCAGGGGTATGGGCAAACCCAAAATGGCGCGGGCATGCAAATCGAACTCGCTCAGATTTTGACTCACCAAGGTGACCATGCCGGTGTCGTGCGGGCGAGGGCTGAGTTCGCTGAATATCACTTCATCGCGGGTGACAAAAAATTCAACCCCAAACAAGCCCGCACCCCCCAAATTGGCAGTGACTTTGTCGGCCATGGTTTGGGCCGCTTGCAAGTGAGTCGCTGACATCGCCTGGGGCTGCCAGCTGTACTGGTAGTCGCCGCGCTCTTGCACGTGCCCAATGGGCGGGCAAAACAGGGTAGGGCCCTGGTGCTGGCGCACTGTGAGCAAGGTGATTTCGTACTCAAAATGGATGAACTCTTCGACGATGACTTTTTTGCGGTCGCCGCGCATGCCCGCACAGGCAAAGTCCCAACTGGCTTGGATCTCTGCGGCACTGGCAGCCACACTTTGGCCTTTGCCAGATGAACTCATCACTGGTTTGATGACCAGCGGAAAGCCAATCAACTCGGCTTGGGCCAGCAACTCTGCCGCCGATTCGGCATAGGCATAGCGCGCAGTGCGCACGCCCAGTTCGGTGGCCACTTGGCGAATGCGGTCGCGGTTCATCGTCAGGTTGGCTGCGCGCGCACTGGGGATCACGGTTTGTCCCTGTTGCTCTACCTCCAACAGCACTTCGGTGCGGATGGCCTCAATTTCGGGTACCACAAAGTCGGGTTGGTGGGTGGCAATGGCGTGGCGCAACGCCGCCTCATCGAGCATGTTGAAAACCATGTGTTCGTCGGCCACTTGCATGGCGGGTGCGCCGACGTAGCTGTCACAAGCGACCACATGGCAGCCCAATCGTTTGGCGCTGATGACGAACTCTTTGCCCAATTCACCCGAGCCGAGCAACAGTATTTTTTTCATGAAAATGCCCCAAGTCGATGCTGATGGAATTGATCATTCCGCCAATGCAAGCTGATAAGCACACTCAGTGGATGATCAATAATGCCAGTATATGTTTGCCGATTGCTCACCCTGCTGCCAAAGAAAAGTTCCATGATGCAAGTTCCAGTTTTGATCGTGGGGGGCGGGCCCAGTGGCTTGATGTTGGCCAATGAGTTGGGCCAGCGTGGTGTGCAGGCTTTGTTGGTCGATGCCAAGCCGTCGACAGCCTTCAACCCACAGGCCAACGCGACCCAAGCGCGCACCATGGAGCATTACCGCCGACTGGGCTTTGCCCAAGAAATTCGTGCTTTGGGATTGCCCCCGGACCACCCCACGGACATCGCGTATTTCACCCGTTTGGGCGGGCATGAGTTGGCACGGTTGCGCCTGCCCACAGCGACCCAAGCCTCCACCAGCGTGCGTGCCATGACCGGCGCCTGGAGCGCGGCCGAGTTGCCGCATCGTGTGTCGCAAAAATGGGTCGAGCCGGTGTTGCTCAAACACGCCAAAAAGTGGCCCAGCAACGACATTCGATTTGGTTGGCGCTTGGACCGGTTTGAAGCGCATGCAGATCATGTGGCTGCATGGATCTCACCCACATCCGGTGGAGAGGTTGTGCAAGTGCAAGCCCAATACCTGATTGGTGCCGATGGTCCGCGCAGCTCGGTGCGATCGGCTTTGGGCATCTCACATGCCGGTGCCAGTGGCATCAAGCGCGACTTCATGGGTGGGTTGATGCATGCGGTTTACTTGCGCTGTCCGCTGATGTATGACCGCATTCCCCATGACCGTGCTTGGATGTATGTCACCGTCAATGCACAGCGCAGGGCGTTCATGGTGTCGGTCGATGGCGAAAAAGATTTCGCTTTGCATGCCGCCTTGCATGAAGGCGAAGATGCCGACGCGATCGACCATGCCGCTGCACGGCGCTTGGTGGTGCAAGCCCTGGGTTTTGATGTGGAGATGGAAATTTTGTCCACCCAAACTTGGATGGCCGGTCATGCCTTGGTGGCAGAGCGGTTTTCTCAGGGGCGTATATTTTTGATGGGCGACGCCGCCCATTTGTTCACCCCCACGGGTGGTTTGGGATACAACACCGCAGTGGAAGATGCGGTCAACCTGGGTTGGAAGCTGGCCTCGGTGTGCAAAGGCATATCGCCCACAGGTTTGTTAGACAGCTATGGGGCCGAGCGCCAACCCTTGGCCGTGCGCAATACCGGTTATGCGCGGCAGTTTGCCGACTCGGTGGGCTTGTTTGTTGCCCAAGATGCGTTAGAGGCCGACAGCTCACAAGGGCAAGCACTGCGCGACGAGGCCAGTGCGGTGCTCAATGCCCATGTGCGCATGGAGTTCAATATCCCAGGCGTGACGTTCGGCGGGCGCTATGACGGATCTCCATTGATCGTTTCCGATGGCACATCGCCGCCGCCAGACTCTGCCAACGATTACGTTCCCAGTGCCTGCCCAGGCGGCAGACCGCCCCATGCATGGTTGCCCGATGGGCGGTCATTGTTTGATTTGTTTCACAGCGAATGGACCTTGCTCTTGCTGGGCGATGGGCCATGGGAGAGTGCCTTGGTACAGGAAAAAGCCCGCGCTTTGGGCATGGACTTGCGCCCTGTGCAGCCCCCAATGCCTGAGCTCAAAGTGCTTTACCAGGCCAGCATGGTGCTGATTCGGCCAGACCACATTGTGGCGTGGCGTGGCGAGCAGGGTGCCGATTTGGCCTCGCGCTTGCCCCAGGTGTTGGGGCATTGATGCGGGCTTATTCGATGGGTATTTTGGCGTCAGCGACTGTCTTTTTCCAACGCGCATAGTCGGTTTTCACCAAGTCCCCAAGTTGCTCAGGGCTGCTGATTTGGATGGCCAAACCTTGCGCTGTCAATTGTTCACGCACATCGGGCATTGCCAACACGGCACTGAGATCGCGGTGCAGGCTTTTGACGATGTCGGTGGATGTTTTGGCCGGGGCCAGCAGGGCATACCAAGAATCCACAGCGTCCATGAAGTCAATGCCCAACTCTTTGAACACCGGCACATTGGGCGTGATGGGTGAGCGTGTTGCGCCTGTGGCTGCAAGCATGCGCAAGCGGCCAGACTTGACGTGCGGCAGCATGGAATGCACGCTGGCAAACATCAATTGAACCTGTCCACCGATCAAATCGGTGGTGGCATTGCTGATGCCTTTATAAGGGACGTGCAGCATATCGAACCCGAGTTGCTGCTTCATCAACTCCATGGCCAAGTGGTGGGGTGTGCCGTTGCCCGGCGAGCCAAAATTGATCTGGCCGGGCTTGGCCTTGGCCAGGGCAATGACGCCCGCCAAATCTTGCGCGCCGATTTGGGGGTTGACCACGATGGCGAAATTGGCGACCGCCATTTTCATCACGGGAGTGAAATCGGTGGTGGGATCAAAAGCCACCCGTTTGTACATATTGGGTGCCATGGTGATGGTGTTGATGGCCATCAGCAAGGTGTGCCCGTCAGGGGTGGCTTTGGCCACTGCATCTGCGCCAATGTTGCCGCTGGCACCGGGTTTGTTGTCCACCACCACAGCTTGCTTCCAACGCTCACTGAGTTTGGGGGCAATGATGCGGGCAATGATGTCGCTGCCACTGCCGGGGGTGAACGGCACCACCAAGGTCACGGCGCGCTCGGGATAGGCGGCCCAATTTGGGGCTGCAAACATGAGCCAGCACAGCGCGCTCAGGCATTTGATTTTGTTCAATGTGGATGGGCGGTACATCTTGGCTCCTGTTAGAAAATCAAACGTTTTTGCGCGCCAGCAACTTGAAGGCATTGCCAAAATAAATTTTGCGCGCGTCTTGCACGGGCAAGTTCAGGGCTTCAATCGAGCGAATGCCTTCGCGGATGAACATCGGTCCTTCCTCGGGGTCAAAAGGACAATCGCTGGCAAACACCACATGGTCGGGACCAAAAAAATCCAAGCCGCAACGCAAGGCAGAGGCCGAGCCGCCCAGCACCGTGTCGCCATAAAACATT
>RFXS01000075.1 GCA_009921465.1 Betaproteobacteria bacterium | reverse complement strand
CGCAACTGGCAGGAGGCACAAGAGCCACACGGTTGCCCCTGTGGACCCGGGTCATAGCAACTGCTGGTGAGCGCATAGTCCACCCCCAAATCAACACCAGCCGCAATGATTTGCGCTTTGTTCATGGCCATCAAGGGCGCGTGAATCGTTAAGCGCTTGCTCCCTTCCACGCCCGCCTTGGTGGCCAAGTTGGCCATGCGCTCGAAGGCCTGGATGTACTCAGGTCTGCAATCTGGATAGCCTGAATAATCCAATGCATTGACCCCCACAAAAATATCAAAACAGCCCAGTGTTTCTGCCCACGCCAATGCAAAACTCAGGAACACCGTATTGCGCGCTGGCACATAGGTGATGGGGATGCCCGATTGATCGGGGTGCGCCAGTACCCCTTTGGGCACGGCCATATCAGCCGTCAAGGCAGAGCCGCCAAATGCACGCAAATCCACATCCACGGTGATGTGTTGGGTCACACCCAGGGCGCGCGCCACCGCCTGCGCCGCTTGCAACTCCACCACGTGGCGCTGGCCGTAGCGAAAGCTCAAAGCGTTGACCTCAAAGCCATTGTGCTGGGCCATGGCAACCACGGTGGAGGAGTCCAAGCCACCGCTGAACAAGACAACGGCTTTGGGCGTATGACTTTCGGGCATGGTGCAGGCTTTCAAGGGGAGGGGTTCATTTCGGCACACGCCGCGTGAGGCTTGATTGAAAAGGCGCTAGTTTATGATGCTTGGGCCGCGAGCCGACCTGTCAAAGTGCAACGCTGGCCCCCATGCTTGAACATCTTCCCAGGGAATCCCATGAAAACCACCCGCCGCTTTTTTTCATTGTTGGCATTGTTGTGTGCCAGTTCAGTATGGGCGCAATCGGACTTCCCCAACAAACCCATTCGCCTGCTCATTCCATTCCCACCCGGCGGCGGCACCGATTTTGTGTCGCGCGTGGTGGGCTCCAAGCTGGCCGAACTCACCAAGTGGTCGGTGGTGCTGGACAACATGCCCGGCGCTGGCGGTAACTTGGCCATTGCCGCAGCCGCCAAAGCCGCACCCGATGGCTACACCATCGTCATGGGCCAAAGCGACAACATGATGTTGGGCCCTTGGCTGTACCCCAATGTGGGCTACGACACGGTCAAAAGCTTCACGCCCATCATCCAAGCCACGGTGGCCCCCTTGGCCATTGTCAGCAACGCCCAACCGGTGGGTCAACAACACCGCATCAACACCCCTGCAGACATGGTCGCCAAGGGCAAAACGGCCAATGGTTTCACCTGGGCATCGGCGGGCAACGGCACGGTAGGACATTTGTACACCGAGCAATTCAAGCAAGCCACGCAAACCAAATTGCTTCACGTGCCCTACAAAGGGGCGGCACCGGCTTTGAACGATGTGATTGGGGGTTCTGTCGACCTGGCCATTTTGTCGGTGCCCTCGGTGCTGCCCTTGGTCAATGGAGGCAAGCTCAAGCCGGTGGCAGTGACAACGGCCAAGCGCTCCCCCATGTTGCCCGACACGCCCACTTTGGATGAAGCCGGTATCAAAGGCATTGATGTGGGCATTTGGCTCGGTCTGTTCGCGCCCGTGGGCACGCCTGCGGCCATCGTGGCACGGTTGAACGCGGAGATCAACAAAGTCCTGGCACTGCCCGATGTGCGCGAAAAAATCGCCAACGGTGGCGCCACGGCCGTGGGTGGCACCGCTGAAGAATTCGGTCAATTTGTGCGCGCCGACTACGCCCGCTGGGGCAAGATCGCCAAAGAGTCCAATATCAAACTCGACTGAGCCATGCAGCTTGAGGGCATCCGCGTCCTGGACTTGACGCGCATTTTGTCGGGCCCTTTCGCCTCCATGTTTTTGGCCGACATGGGGGCCGAGGTGATCAAGGTCGAAGACCCCGCCATGGGTGACCCGGTGCGCCAGCAAGGTGCGGCGGTGAATGGTTACTCGTTGTACTTTGCCAATTTCAACCGCAACAAAAAGTCTCTTACCTTGGACCTGCGCCACCCACAGGGTCAAACCGTGTTGCGCCAATTGGTGCAGCGCTGTGATGTGGTGCTCAATAATTTTCGACCTGGCGTGATGGACGACATGGGCTTGTCATGGGCCACACTGCAACAACTCAAACCCGACATCATCAGCTGCCATGTGACCGGCTTTGGTTTGGACGGGCCATACGCACAAAGGCCGTCATTTGACTTCATCGCCCAGGCCATGAGTGGCTTCATGAGTGTCAATGGCTTTGCCGATGGTCCACCCATGCGTGCAGCGCCCCCCATATCGGACTTGGTGGCTGGGTCGTATGCCGCAATGGGCGTGCTCGCCGCATTGGTGCGCCGCGCACGCACCGGCCAAGGCGAAGAGGTGGCCACCTCGCTGACCGATGGCATGACCAGCATGCTGGCTTTTTTGGCCACCAATTACTTTGCCACCGGGCAACTGCCCCAACGCACTGGAAACGATCACGCGCTGGCCTCCCCTTATGGTTTGTTTGAAGCCAGCGATGGGCAAATTGCAGTGGCTCCGTCCAACGACAGTTTTTATGTCAAATTGCTTGCCGCATTGGATTTGTTGCACCTCAAAGACCGCCCTGAGTTTGCCAATAACACGCTGCGCTTTGAGCACCGCAGCGCCATCAATGGCGAGATCAATGCACGCACGCGCTTGATGCCGGTGGCGCATTGGATCGATGTGATCAACCGTGCCGGTGTGCCCTGCGGTCGGGTACTCAATGTGGCCGAGGTCTTTGACGACCCACAAACCCAACATCAGCATATGCGCGTGACCATTGACCACCCACAACACGGGGGCTTGGACGTGCTGGGCTTTCCCATCAAATTCACCCAAGCGCCATGCACCATGCACCGCCCGCCCCCGGTGTTGGGGGCGGACACCGATGCGATACTGCACGATCTGGGCTACAGCCCAGAGCAAACCCAAGCCTTGCGACAAGCCAAAGCCATTTGAACTACCGCCATCTGTACTTGCCCATGAACGCACTCACCCAACCCAAACACATCATCGTCACCGAGGTCGGCACCCGCGACGGTTTTCAAGCCGAGCCGGTGTTCATTGCCACTGAGCGCAAAGTAGATGTCATCAATGGCCTCATCGACGCGGGTGTGCAAAGTTTTGAAACCACTTCTTTTGTGTCGCCCCGGGCTGTGCCCCAATTGGCCGACGCCACCGAGGTCATGGCCCAGGTGCAACGCAAGCCTGGTGTGCGCTTGACCGCTTTGGTGCCCAATGCACGCGGTGCCGAGCGTGCCGCCGCCGCCAAAGTGGACATGATGGCGTGCTTTGTCTCAGCCTCTGAAACCCACTGCCAAGCCAACTTGAATAAATCCATCGTCGCCGCATTGGCCGATGTCCACGAGTTCACTCCCATTG
Organism: Betaproteobacteria bacterium; assembly: GCA_009921465.1. Classification (GTDB taxonomy): domain Bacteria; phylum Pseudomonadota; class Gammaproteobacteria; order Burkholderiales; family Burkholderiaceae_C; genus Limnohabitans. Next base: position 4,598 of record RFXS01000075.1, on the reverse strand, counting down.
CACGCCAGTTCAACATCCCTGTGCGGGGTGCGGTGGCCACTGCATTTGGTTGCCCCTTTGAGGGGGAGGTCGCCACCCAAAGCGTGCTCGACATCATTGCGGCTTACCACGCCGATGGGGTGCGCCACATCACCTTGGGCGACACCACTGGCATGGCCACACCCCCGGTGGTGCGGCGCACTGTACGGGCCATTCAAGCGCGGTTTCCCGATGTCCTGATCGCCCTGCACTTTCACAACACGCGGGGCATTGGCCTGGCCAATGTCATGACCGGCCTGGAGCTGGGCGTGGTGGAATTTGAATCCTCCATCGGCGGATTGGGTGGCTGTCCATTCGCGCCTGGTGCGACTGGCAACATTTGCACCGAAGACTTGGTTTATTTGCTGCACGAATGCGGTTATCACACCGGGATTGATCTGGAGGCACTGGCCGCAGTGGCGCGTTCAGTGCAAGACTGGATGGGCAAACCACTGCCTGGCCAGTACATGAGATCTGGTCCTCGGCTCAAGCGCTCGGATTTGGCCTCGGTGCGCCGCGCCGTGGGTTGACCCGCTTGACAGAGTTGGGCGGCTTGGGTCCGGTGCAGGATTGGCTCACGGGTATTCACGTACACCCCTTGAAAATAATGTCAATATGATGACCACATCCTTTCTCAGGCCTTTCCGCATCGCCCATGAAGATCCGTGACATCAAAACCCATGTGCTGTCCAAGCCTCTGGACAAGCCCTTTGCGTTTTCCATGGGTTGGGTGAACCAGCGCAGTTCGATGCTGGTCGAACTCACCACCGATGATGGCCTCACCGGTTGGGGCGAGTCCTTGTGCCATGGGTTGCAGCCGCCCCAAATTGCGGCTTCCATCGTGCAGCACGCGCTCAAACCCATCGTGCTTGGACAAGACCCGTTTGACGTGGATGTGCTGTGGGAACGCATGTACAACCAGACCCGGGCATTTGGTCAAAAAGGTGCTGTGCCCAATGCCATCAGTGCGGTGGACATCGCCATTTGGGACTGTTTGGGTCGGGCCACTGGCAAACCCATTCACAAACTGCTGGGCGGTGCTTACCGCACCCAAGTACAGCCTTATGCCACCGGGTTTTACCGCTATCGACAAGGCGCTGACATTGCCGATGCGGTCGCCGAAGCACGCCGCCACATTGACGCCGGCTTCAAGGCCATGAAACTCAAAATTGGGTTTGGTCTGGAAGAAGACATCGCTTATGTGCACAGCGTGCGCCAAGCCATTGGACAAGGTTATCAATTGATGGTCGATGCCAACCACGCGTACAACGTGGGATCGGCCCGGCGACTGCTCAAAGCCATTGAACCGGCCCAGATCCATTGGTTTGAAGAGCCGATTTCCCCTGAGGATATCGATGGCTATCGCGAGTTGAAAAACAGCACCGACATTTACCTCGCAGCAGGTGAGAACGAGTTCACCAAAATTGGTTTCCGTGAATGGGTGTCGCGCCGCGCGGTGGACATCTTGCAGCCCGACCTGTGCTCGGCCGGGGGCTTTACCGAATGCCGAAAAATATCGGCACTGGCCCAAGCTTGGCACACGCCCATCATTCCCCACGTGTGGGGTTCGGGCATCGGATTGGCCGCCTCATTGCAATTCATCGCCACCTTGCCACCATCCCCATTGGGCTTGAGCCCCATTGAACCGATCTTGGAATATGATCAATCCGATCATCCGTTCCGACAGGCCTTGATTTTTGATGCCTTGCGCATTGAAGATGGGATGGTGAACATTCCCACTGGGCCCGGCCTGGGCATCGAAGTCAACCGTGACATCTTGGATCAGTATGCTGTGGCGCACTGATCAAAGCAGATAAATTTTCCCATCAACATCAAGGAGACGAGCATGAAAAAACCCTGGCTTCCAACTTTTACCCTGGCCCTGCTGGCCAGTTTGTGCGGCACCGTGGGCGCACAAACTGTGTTGAAGATCGGCTACGCAGTTCCGACCAACTCCCACTACGGGGTGGGTTCTACCGTGCTGTGCGATGAAATCGAAAAAGGCACCCAAGGGCGCTATAAATGCCAACAATTTCCCAGCTCAGCGCTCGGCGGTGAACGCGAAATGATCGAGGCAGTCCAACTTGGCACCCTCGACATCGTCAACACCTCCACCGGCCCCGTGGGCAATTTTGTCCCCGAGGTCAAAATTGTGGACATTCCTTTCTTGTTTCGCGACTATGACCATGCGCGGCACGTTCTGGACGGACCCATCGGGCAAGACATTTTGGCCAAATTTCCCTCCAAAGGCCTGGTGGCTTTGGCTTGGGCTGAAAACGGCTTTCGCCACATGACCAACAGCAAGCGCCCCATCCTCAAACCCGCTGATGCTGCCGGTTTGAAGATGCGCACCATGGAAAACAAGGTACACATGGACGGGTACCGTGCCTTTGGCATTGCCCCCACACCCATGGCCTTTCCCGAGGTCTATGGCGCCTTGCAACAAGGCACAGTGGATGGACAAGAAAACCCCATCCCCGTGATCTTGGCCGGTAAATTTGCCCAAGTGCAAAAGCACTTGTCGCTGACTGGCCATGTGTACTCGCCTGCGTTGTTCATCACCTCACCCCGGGTGATGGGCAAGCTCAGCGATGCCGATAAAAAGGTGTTTTATGCCGCTGCGATCAAGGCTTCAGCGGCGCAACGCAAGCGCGTCAACGACGACGAAAACACCGGCATCGCACAGCTTGAAAAAGACGGCATGAGCGTGGTGCGCAAGGTCGATGGCCAAGCGTTCCGCGACGCTTTGCGCGAGCCCTATGCCAGCTATGCCAAAGAGTTTGGCGCTGACAACATCCGCAAGATTCAAGACTTCAAATAAATCTTTGTGGGATCCAACAACCCCTGCGATTATTTTCTGATCGCTGGGGTTGCACCCCACCCCACTGGATCGAGCGCATGCAAACCTTCGAGACACTTTTTTTGGCCTTCAACCGCTGGTTGTTGATCGCCATCTTGGGGGTGATGTCGCTCATCATCTTCACCAATGTGGGTTTGCGCTATTTGACCAACGAGTCCATTCAATGGGCAGAAGAAGTGGCCCGTCATTTGATGATTTGGCTGACTTTCATCGGATGTGGGCCGGTACTGCGCTATGGCGGTCACATTGCGATCGAAAACCTACAAGATGCTTTGCCCGCCGCATGGGCTCGCGCATTGCGCTTTTTGATTGTGTTGCTGATGCTGGGTCTGTTTGGATTTTTCATGTACTTTGGCTGGGATTACATGGACCGCACCCAATACCAATTGACTCCAGCCACCCAAATTTCATTTGCCTTTATTTATGCAGCCTTGCCCCTGGGCATGGCCATGTCCATGGTGCATTGCCTGCTGATCATGCGCAACTACATCGCGCACCGACAATTCGCCAGCGACGCCCACTTTGACGCCACGGCCAGCGCATCGCTATGAGCGCCAGCCTGATCCTGTTGCTTTCCGTGTGTGTATTTTTGGCCATGGGCGTGCCCGTGGCCTTTGCGCTGGGCCTGTCAACGGTCACGGCTTTGGCCTTGACTGGCAACTTTCCCATGTTGGTCTTGCTCAAAGAAACCTTCACGGGGGTGGACAGCTTTCCGCTCATGGCCGTGCCATTTTTCATCTTGGCCGCCGAGTTGATGAGCGGCGGTTCGCTCACCGAAGTTTTGCTCAAATTTGCGGGTCAATTTGTAGGCCATAAGAGAGGGGGGTTGGGTTACACGAATGTGGTGTCACTGACGTTTTTCTCTGGCATCTCGGGCTCGGCCCTGGCCGATGCGGCTGGCCCGGGCTCCATGCTCATCCGCATGATGGACAAAGCCGGGTATGACCGCGCATATGCAGCGGCGCTCACCGCGTCCACGGCCATTGTGGGGCCCATCATCCCGCCCTCGATCATCATGATCATTTATGCCTTGGCCGATGACCGGGTGTCCGTGGGGGCCTTGTTTGTCGCGGGGGTGATTCCAGGCCTCTTGATTGCGATGGCCATGTGCGTGGTCAATTGGTATATCTCTCGACAACGCAACTACCGCGGCGACGGCGAGTTGCCCAGTTGGCCTGATATTTTAAAAACCAGCTGGAACGCCATGCCCGCCATCTTGCTGCCAGTACTGATTCTCGGCGGGATGCGAGCGGGTTGGTACACCCCCACCGAGGCATCGGTGGTGGCTGTTTTTTACGCCATTGTGTGCGGCAAATACATCTATAAAACACTGACCTGGTCGATGGTGCCTGATATTTTGTGGCGCTCTGCCTTGCTGACTGCATCGGTGCTGATCATCATCGGGATGTCGGCCTCATTTGCTTGGGTGTTGACGATTGAAGGGGTACCACAACTGATGGCCAATTGGATCAGCAGCTTGGACTTGAACGCGTGGGGGTTTTTGATCGTCCTCAACGTGTTTTTGCTTTTGTTTGGCATCTTCATCGAACCCCTGCCTGGCGTGATGGTATTGGTACCGATCTTGGCCCCAGTGGCCGCCAAAATGGGCATCGATCCAATCCACTTTGCAATGATCGTGATCTACAACTTGACCTTGGGCATGATCACGCCCCCTGTCGGGGGTCTGCTGTTTGTCACCTCCAACGTCTCCAGGGTGCCC
>RFXS01000074.1 GCA_009921465.1 Betaproteobacteria bacterium | reverse complement strand
TTTTCATGTCAATCAACTGCAATACCTTGGGGTTGGCCCCTTCGGTATAAATTTTTTCGCGGTCGATGTACACCACCGCGGTTTGGGTCTCATCGACCTCTTCCCAGGCGGCAACAGCGGGCAATGCCAAGCACAGCACACACAACGACAAAAAAACCCTCATCCAACACCTCCACAAGGGAAAACGGCCCATCGCAGCCAGGCATCGTAACCAATGTATCGGCAGCAACACCACAAAGTTGAGGCCTGCTGGCCAGATCACTCCCCTGCGTAGGTGGCCAGGTCGGGGGTGGCAAAATTAAGCAAGGTCAACATGTGGTTGAGGGTGACGCAAACCGAGTACAACCCCAGCGCGCCGTCGGCCTCCATGCCAAAACCCAAAAAGCAACCCGACGACAAAACGCAAACGGCGTCAGGCCGCTCTTGTTCGGGAATGGCCGTCCACCAATGCGCCAAGTCCTCAATTTCTGTTGGCCCGTTAAAGGCCACCAACAACATCGGAACGCGTTCAGACGGCGCGCTTTTGTATTTGATAGCGGGTTTGATGTCGCGGCGCAATTGCCTGAGGTGAGAGGTTTTTTCCCGCAGTGCTGCGTCGTCTCGGCCAATGTGATCCACCACCTCAATGACCAAGGCCACGGCCTCGGCCAAGACCAAGCGGCTTTGACCGTCGGGCAGTGGAAAACTGGGCATGAAGCCGTGCTCGACGATCAAATCCAACTGCTCGGTCAACACCCCCTCGGCATCGGTGATGCGCCCGGGTGTGAAGCGGCGATGGGCCGAGAACAAGGGTTGCAAAAAATTCGCCACCACCACTTTCGACAGCGATTGCTCGTGGTCGGGTGCGCTGGGGTTGAGGCGTGCGTGGGCGTCCAATGTTTGTTCTTGAACCGCCAAAAGCCGGTCAATGAGGTATGGGTTGGCATCCATATTTGTAGTAATTTAAAACAATTTGTGACATTTTAAGCGATGGCTCATGGATCGACCGCTCATGCCCCATCTTTATCTATGATGCGCAAGTTGACCCCCACTGACTGCCATTTATGAAACTCGCCACCTGGAACGTCAACTCTTTGAATGTGCGCCTGCCCCAGGTGCTCGATTGGTTACAAGCGCAAGCCGACTCGGGGCCCATGGATGTGCTCGCGCTGCAAGAAACCAAGCTGACCGACGACAAATTTCCCCGACCCGAAATCGAAGGCAGTGGGCACCAAGTTGCCTACTTTGGACAAAAAACATACAACGGTGTGGCCCTGATCAGCCGTCACCCCTTGCATGACGTGGTGCACAACATCCCTGGTTTTGACGACGACATGGCACGGGTGATCAGCGCCACGGTGCAAGGGGTGCGCGTGATTGGCGCCTATTTCCCCAACGGGCAAGCCCCCGACAGCGATAAGTTTGTCTACAAAATGCGCTGGCTCGAAGCCTTGCACAGCTATGTGCAGCACAGCTTGCAGTCCCACCCCCAATTGGTGCTGATGGGCGACTACAACATCACCTGGGACGACCGCGACGTATGGGACCCGGTGGCATTGGCCGGCACCATCCACTGCACCGACGCCGAACGCGCCCACTTCAAAGCCTTATTGGACTTGGGATTGGTGGATGCTTTTAGATTGTTTGACCAAGCTGAGAAAAGCTACTCTTGGTGGGATTACCGCGAGTTTGCCTTTCGGCGCAACCGGGGTTTGCGCATAGACCACATCTTGGTCTCTCAAGCCTTGAGCGGCCTGGTCCAGTCTTGCACCATCGACAAGGCCCCGCGCAAAAACGAACGCCCCAGCGACCACACCCCAGTGGTGGTGGACATCGAACTACCCCACGCCTGAGGCGCAGCAGGGCAGAGGGTCAGTGGTCCAGGCCCAGTTCCTGGATTTTGCGGGTGATGGTGTTGCGGCCAATGCCCAATTTGACGGCCGCTTCAATGCGCCTGCCACGCGTGTTGGCCAGCGCCGCCAAAATCAACTTGGACTCAAAGCGTCGGGTCAACGCGTCCCACACATCGGTGCGCCCAGACAACAGCAAGTCCATGGCCTCGGCCTCCAAGCCCACCTCCCAGTCAGCGCCCGGCAGGTTGAGCACTCCCGAGCGGGTGGGCATGGGCATGCTGACGGTTGACGCGGCGTTGGCCACGGGCTCGCCGTGGCCATTCATGCTGGCGGCAGGTTCGGCATCCAATGGGGTGTGGTCAGTGCCCTGCGCCGCGATGGCTTGCGCGCTGGCCACCAAGCCACCCACTATCCCCCGCGGCGGTGCCGATGCGCCAACTTGGGACTGGTTGTGCACCACTTCGGGGGGCAGGTCTTTGGGTTCTATCACCTGGGCTGGGGCCATGACGGTCAACCAGTGGCAGATGTTTTCCAGTTGCCGCACATTGCCTGGGAATTGAAACGCCAACAAACTGGCCTGGGCCGCGTCAGAAATGCGCTTGGATTCCACCCCCAATTGCTGGGCGCTTTGTTGCAAGAAGTGCCGCGTCAGCACAGGGATGTCTTCCAAACGTTCGCGCAAAGCGGGCAAGCGCAAGCGAATCACGTTGAGACGGTGGAACAAATCTTCGCGAAACGCGCCATCTTTGACGCGCAACTCCAGGTCTTGGTGGGTGGCCGCGATGACGCGCACATTGGCCTTGATGGCACTGTGCCCACCCACTCGGTAAAAGCTGCCATCGCTGAGCACCCGCAACAAGCGCGTTTGCAAGTCGAACGGCATGTCACCGATCTCGTCCAAAAACAGCGTGCCGCCTTCGGCCTGTTCAAAGCGGCCCCGGCGCATGTTTTGCGCACCGGTGAAGGCACCACGCTCGTGGCCAAACAATTCGCTCTCGAGCAAATCTTTCGGAATGGCTGCGGTGTTGATGGCCACAAACGGACCCTGAGCCCTGGGCGAATGGCGGTGCAAGGCCTGCGCCACCAATTCTTTGCCGGTGCCCGACTCACCCGTGATCATCACCGTCACATGGCTTTGGCTCAAGCGCCCAATGGCACGAAACACATCTTGCATGGCCGGTGCCTGGCCCAGCATTTCAGGCGCAGCCAAGGCCCCAATCGTCCCGACTTGTTCGTGCTGGCTTTCCTCGACCGCGCGGCGGATCAACTCCACGGCCTTGGGCAGGTCAAAGGGCTTGGGCAGGTATTCAAATGCGCCACCTTGAAAGGCAGACACAGCGCTGTCAAGGTCCGAGTAAGCGGTCATGATGATGACGGGCAAGCCCGGCATCAAGGTCTTGATGCGTGCCAGCAAGTCCAGGCCTGAGCCACCAGGCATGCGGATGTCGCTGACCAAGACCTGAGGCTGTTGCTCGGCGTCAGCCGTTTCAAGGGCTTGCAACACCTCGCGCGGACTGGAAAAACTGCGGGTGGGCATGTCCTCTCGCAACAAGGCACGTTCCAAAACAAAGCGGATGGACTGGTCATCGTCCACGATCCAAATCGGTTTCATATCAGCTCGCCACCTCAGGTCATTCAGTGTATTGACACTTCTTACACATCTGCTCAGGGCAAAGGGATCACGATTTTGAAATCGGTCAAACCGGGCACGCTGTCGCACTCGATCAAACCTTGGTGCTGCTGGACAAAAGTCTGGGCCAAATTCAAGCCCAAACCCGAGCCCCCGTCGCGGCCAGACACCAAAGGTGAAAACAACCTGTCTTTCAAATTCTCAGGGACCCCTGGCCCGTTATCTATGACATGCAATTCCAATGCCAACCGGAAGCGCTGTTTGCTCACCGTCGTTTGGCGGGCCACCCGCGTGCGCAAGGTGATCAAGGCGTCGCCTTGCTGGATGCGCTCGCTCAAAGCCAGCGCGGCGTTGTGGGCAATGTTGAGCACGGCTTGGATCAGTTGCTCAAAATCCCCACGGAACTCGGGCAAAGAGGTGTCGTAGTCGCGTTGCACCCGCAAGCCGCGCGGAAACTCGGCCAAGATCAGCGAGCGCACACGCTCACACACCTCGTGGATGTTCACGTCGCTGACCACATGCGGCCTGCGGTGCGGTGCCAGCAAGCGGTCGACCAGGGTTTGCAAACGGTCGGCCTCGCGCACGATGACCTGGGTGTATTCGGTCAGTTCGCGCGACTCTATCTCCATTTCCAGCAACTGGGCTGCACCGCGGATGCCCCCCAACGGGTTTTTGATTTCATGGGCCAGGTTGCGGATCAACTCTTTGTTGGCCTGGGCCTGGCTGACCATGCGGTCCTCGCGGTCTTGTCGTGCCTGCTGCTCTTGGGGCAGCAATTCGATCAGCACCTCGTCGGCTTGCTCCCCGGGTGCCACGATCACGTGCACAGGGGTGGTCTCTTGGTTGGCGCGCAGCAACCGGGCGTCATAGCGCAAGGCTGAAAAGCGGTATTTATCGGCATCTGCCAGTGCCTGCGTCAAGGTTTCGGCCTCGCTCAGGTAGTCGAGCAAACTCGCACCTTGCAAGGCGCGGCGCGACACGCCCAGCATGTCCTCCAAAGCGGTGTTGGCAAAACACACCCGGGCTTGTGTGTCAACCACAGCGACCAAGGTGGCCAGCATGTCAAACGCTTGGTAGCGCAAGGCCAAAGGAGAAAGTTCAGGTTTGGCAAGGTTCATGGTTTGGCCACCACGGTACTCAAGCGAGCGAGTTCTCGGCGCAAGCCGGCGATATCGGACTCGGCGCGCAACAGCCCCATGCGCAACTCAGTGATGCGTTGCTGGTACTTGGCCTGATTTTTAAATTCATCCCCTTGTTTGATCGGTTCGCCGTTGTTCCACAGGCGTGCCATTTCAGCTTGGCTGGCCATGGCTTTGGTCAGTTCGGACTCCAAAATTTGGCGCGCTTGTTGGTCGCGCTCTTTTTGGGCCAGGGCGTCGACCTTTTCGTTGGGACTGGCATCGGCCAGCGGTGCGGCCCGTGGGTTGCCCGCTGCCTTGGCCGGCGAGGTTGTGGTGGGCGCGGTGTGCACCCGGGTGCCTTCGATCACCGTCACAGGTGCCGGCCCGATGCGCGCGCAATCGGTGAGCGTTTCGGGTTGATTGGTATAGGCGTTGCCACAGCGGTAAATCTCGACTTGGGCCTGCCCCCACACTGCGCCACACATGTTCAGGCCACAGACCAGCACAAGCCTGTGCAGCCATTGGCTGTGGCAGTCTGGCTTGGATAACAGTGGCGAACGGTGGGTCATTTGAGGGTATAAAAAACAAGGGACGGCAGCGCCGTCCCTTGTTCGTGAGCGCTGCCCTGAATCAGAGAGAGTAATACATATCGAACTCGATCGGATGGGTGGTCATGCGGAAACGCGTGACCTCTTGCATCTTGAGTTCAATGTATGCATCAATCATGCTGTCGGTGAACACGCCGCCCTTGGTCAAGAAAGCACGGTCCTTGTCCAAATACTCCAGCGCCTGGTCCAAGCTGTGGCACACGGTGGGGACCAATGCGTCCTCCTCGGGTGGCAGGTGGTACAGGTCTTTGGTGGCGGCTTCGCCGGGGTGGATTTTGTTTTCCACGCCGTCCAAACCAGCCATCAGCAAGGCGCTGAAGCACAGGTAGGGGTTGGCCATGGGGTCAGGGAAACGCGCCTCGATGCGGCGACCTTTGTCAGACGCCACGTGGGGGATGCGGATCGAGGCAGAACGGTTGCGGCTGGAGTAAGCCAACTTCACCGGGGCTTCAAAGCCAGGCACCAAACGCTTGTAGCTGTTGGTGGTGGGATTGGTGATGGCGTTCAAGGCACGGGCGTGCTTGATGATGCCGCCGATGTAGTAAAGCGCAAAGTCGGACAAGCCAGCGTAGCCCTTGCCAGCGAACAGGTTTTTGCCGTCTTTCCACACCGACTGGTGCACGTGCATGCCCGAGCCGTTGTCGCCCACCAGGGGTTTGGGCATGAAGGTGGCGGTTTTGCCGTAGGAATTGGCCACGTTCCACACCACGTATTTCAGGGTTTGGGTCCAGTCGGCACGCTCCACCAAGGTGCTGAATTTGGTACCGATTTCGTTTTGACCGGCGCCTGCCACTTCGTGGTGAAACACCTCGACGGGGATGCCCAACGACTCGAGCACCAAAGAGATTTCGGCGCGCAGGTCTTGCGTGCTGTCAACCGGAGGCACGGGGAAGTAGCCGCCCTTGACCGTGGGACGGTGACCGCGGTTGCCGCCGTCCATTTTTTTGCCCGTGTTCCAAGGGGCTTCGTACTCGTCAACGTGAACGAACGAGCCCGACATGTCTGCACCCCAACGCACATCATCGAAGATGAAAAATTCGGGCTCAGGTCCAAAGTAAGCGGTGTCGCCCAAACCAGAGGCCTTCAAGTAAGCCTCGGCGCGCTTGGCAATCGAGCGCGGGTCGCGGTCATAGGCCTTGCCGTCACCGGGTTCGAGCACGTCGCACGACAAAATCAGGGTGGTCTCTTCAAAGAAGGGATCGATGTTGGCGGTATTGGCGTCGGGCATGAGCAACATGTCCGACGCTTCAATGCCCTTCCAACCGGCGATGGAAGAACCGTCAAACGCATGCCCGTCGGTGAACTTGCCTTCGTCAAAGTGGGAAATGGGCACGCTCACGTGCTGTTCTTTGCCACGGGTATCGGTAAAACGAAAATCCACGAACTTAACGTCGTGTTCTTTCACCATCTTGAACACATCAGCGACGGTCTTGGCCATCAATTTCTCCTGTCAGTTAGGGGGGGTTGAAAAATAGTTACAAAGCCTTATGCAGAAACTGTGCCACAACAGCACCATCGGCTTCAAAGCAGAATCGGTGATTTTGCCCGGACTTTGTTGACTTAGCGGACGGTTGCTTGTTTTTTCACAGGCATTGATGCCGCCCCATCCCACGATCACACCTTTTTGGTGCCATTATAAATGCACTTAAATGGTGCTATTTCTATTTACGCACCAATTCGGGGCCAAACTGGAAATCAAAGGCTTTCAAGCCCTCCAGCATGGCGGGATATGCCTGATCGACCACGGCCACCAAGCCTTTGACCCCCAACTCCACATGGCGGCCATGCTCGGGGTGATCGACACTGGGCAGGCTGAACACCTTGGCACCCTCAAAGCGCGCCTCGATCGATTGCATCAGCGGCGTGAGGGTGGCCTCCATGCCGCCGTAAATGACGATGGACTTCTCCACCCTTTCAGCGGCGTGAAACCACGGTGCGTAACAGGTGTCGAGCACCCACTCGATCATGGGCCAGGCCATCACAGGGAACCCCGGCACAAAGTGCACTGGGCTGCGCGGACCATGACAGGTGAATCCGGCAATCTTGTTGTAAGGATTGGGGATGATGTCCGCGCCTTGCGGGAACATGGCCATGTTGAGCCGATGCAAATGCTCTGGCCGCTCGGGCTCATAGGCCACGCCTTGTTCGGCGGCTTGGTCACGGATGCGCTCCAAAATAAAGTCCCGTGCCTGCGGCTGCAAGGCCAGCGGCAAGCCCAAGGCCTGGCCCGCGCACTGGCGGGTGTGGTCGTCAGGCGTGGCGCCAATGCCGCCGCATGAAAACACCACCATGCCGCTGTCAAAGGCGCGGCGCAGGCCATCGGTGATGCGCGCGGGGTCGTCGCCCACATATTCGGCCATCTCCAAGCTCAGGCCTCGGGCCGACAGCAACTCGATCACCTTGCTCAGGTGTTTGTCGGCGCGTTTGCCCGACAAAATTTCGTCACCAACAATGATCAGGCCAAAGCCTTTGAGCTTGTCCAAAGAATGCGGGGATGGGTGGGTGGCAGCAATCATGGCGCGCATCCTACGCCATAGATGCGGGCCCACGCGCGAGGGGTTTGATCAAGGCCGTTGGCGCAGGGCTTGCCACAGCCGCTGCAAACCCAAATACTGCTGGGCCCACACGCCTTGCCCGTAGTCGCGACCTTGCTCGATTTGATCGCGGATGCCTGTGGTCGGGTCATCGTTTCTGCGCAGTGCCGTGCCCAACAAGTCGTCCCACCAAGGAAACAAAACACCAAAATTGTGCCCACCCAAGGGCAGGCGATCGTTCACCCCTGTGCCGGGGGCGTGGCTTTCATGGCCCCAACCCACGCTGTGGTGCCAGCGGTGAAAACGCGGGCTGATCAAGCACCGCTCACCCCAGGCACCAAAGGACAGGCGCACATTGGCATGCTGAAGATTTTCTAACAATTGGGTGACCGCCACCACCGCCACAAACTGCTCGGGTGGCATGCCCACCGCTTGGGCCACCACG
>RFXS01000073.1 GCA_009921465.1 Betaproteobacteria bacterium | reverse complement strand
TCGCCACTGATGCTGGCGTTGATGACCTTCCACCGGGGGTGCGCGGCAGACAGGCGCTGCGTGAGCAAACTCACCCAACCCGATCCACGCGGTAATCCATACTCAGCGCTCAAGGAGTCACCTACCACCAGCAAGGTGTTGACCAGCTGGGATGGGGGCTTTGCGCCGTCTTGTGCATGTGCCACAGGGGTCAACGACAATAAGAGCCCACATATCCAAGCGCAGAGGGTTTGTGTCCCCAGCTTGCGACCCACAGCCATCCCAATCAACATGACAAAACCTATTCTTGAAGTTGCCCACGTGTCCAAATCGGTCACCGATGCCACGGGCACACTGCATATTCTCCGCGATATTGATTTTCAATTGCATCCTGGGGAGACGGTGGCCATTGTGGGAGCCTCAGGTTCAGGCAAAAGCACCTTGCTCTCCATCATGGCGGGTTTGGACACGCCCAGCCAAGGAACAGTGCGTTTGGCCGGCGAAGATTTGTTTGACCGCAATGAAGATGCCCGCGCCGCCTTGCGCGCTCAGTACATGGGCTTTGTGTTCCAAAGTTTTCAACTGCTGGGCTCGCTCACGGCTTTGGAAAATGTCATGCTGGCCTTGGAGTTGAGTGGGCGGCCCAAAGCCCGCGAATCAGCCCGCAACATGCTCGAGCGTGTGGGTTTGGCTGAGCGTCTGAACCACTATCCCCGTGTTTTAAGTGGTGGCGAGCAGCAAAGGGTTGCCTTGGCTCGGGCCTTTGTGGTGAAACCGGCGGTGTTGTTGGCCGACGAACCCACCGGCAGCTTGGACCACGACAGCGGGGAGCGGGTGATGCAATTGATGATGGACCTGAACCAAGAGAGCGGCACCACCTTGGTGTTGGTCACCCATGACTTGGCCATCAGCCAGCGCTGCCAACGCCGCATCGGTATCGAAGCGGGTCAACAACGCACAGTTGGATAATCTAGGCATGTCCAACCCCCTCAAAGTTATTTTTGGTTTCCATGCCGTGGGGGTGCGCATGAAAACTGCGCCCCAATCGGTGGTGGAGTTGCACGTCGATGCCAGCCGCAGGGACGTGCGAATGCGCCAGTTCATGCAACGCGCCCAAGACAGTGGCATGCGCATCATCCCCAGCGATGGGCTGCGCCTGGCCAAGCTGTGTGGCAGCCACGGCCACCAAGGCGTCGTGGCCCGGGTGCAAGCTTTGCCGCAAGGCCACTCTTTGGATGACCACTTGGACCAATTGGGTGCGGCGCAAATTCCCATGTTGCTGGTCCTCGATGGCGTGACCGACCCGCACAACTTGGGCGCGTGTTTGCGCGTGGCCGATGGGGCGGGTGCGCATGCCGTGATTGCCCCCAAAGACCATTCGGTGGGCTTAAACGCCACTGTGGCCAAGGTGGCCAGTGGCGCTGCCGACACCGTGCCTTATTTCATGGTCACCAATTTGGCCAGAACGCTCAACGAGCTCAAAGAGCGTGGTATTTGGGTGATTGGCACCAGTGATGACGCCCCGACTTCGATCTACCAAAATGAACTGAAAGGGCCCATCGCCTGGGTCTTGGGCGCCGAAGGGGAGGGCATGCGACAACTCACCCGAAAAACTTGTGACCAATTGGTGCGCATCCCCATGCAAGGCGCGGTGGAAAGCCTCAATGTCTCCGTCGCCAGTGGCATTTGCTTGTATGAGAGTTTGCGCCAGCGGTCTTTAACGAACTAGACGCCGCAAAGCCAGTTTGCCAAGGGTTCAGACCCATCCAAGCAAACCCAATAAAGCACCAAAAGACAGCATCCACAGCACATGGATGCGGGTCTTCCACATCATGACCACAGATGCTGCGGTCAACAGCAAACCCGATGCGTGTTGCGCATCAGCTTGTATGGGGGGCAGCAACAGCCAACCGGTCGAAAACATCAAGGCAATCAGCAAAGGGGCCATGCCCGCCTTGAAGGCACGCACAGCCAATTTGTCTTGGTAACGCGTGCCCCAACGGTTGACCAACAAGGTCAGGCAACCAGAGGGGCCCAAGATGCCCAATAAGCACAAAAACGCCGCCAACACCCCCCAGGCCCAGGCGATGGGGCCCGCTTGCATGCCCCCACCGGCTTGAACGCCCAAGGTCCAACCCAGTATGGCCACAAACAACACATTGGGACCAGGCGCAATTTGGGCCAAGGTGATGGAAGAGTTGAACTGCGGGTCACTGAGCCAGTGTTGCTGGTCCACGAAATATCGGTGCATGTCGGGGGCGGCGGCCACCACCCCGCCAAAGGTGATCAATGACAAGCTCAGGAAATGCAGCACCATGTGCAGCCAATCTGACCAGCTCAGGCTCATGCCACCCCCTGGCGCCGCACCATGCAGCGCCAAGCCCACACACCAGAGGGCACGCCCACCATCAACCAAGCCAAGGCCAATGGGATGCGCCACACCGCGACCACCAGAAATCCGATGGTCAGCAATGCATAGCAAATGGGCAAACCCATAGGGTTGCCTTTGAGGCCGCTGAGCAAGCGCAAGGCGTTGCCCATGATCATCCCTGAGACCACACACCCCATGGCATGCAACATGGAGCGAATCGCAGGCAAGTCGTGCATCCCCTGGTAAAGCGCGGCAAAGCACAGCACCAAGGTGCATGGGGCGAGCATCAGGCCCGCGATGGCACACACAGCGCCTTTGCCGCCAAAGTAGCGGTCGCCCAGCATCAAAGTCAAATTGACCACGTGCGGTCCAGGCAAGGTCTGCGCCACCGACCAATCTTCAAGAAAGCCTTTGGGCGTCAACCACTTTTTTTGATCTACCAAGATGCGTTGAACCACTGCTTGCACCCCGCCAAAGCCTTGCAAGGCCATCAAGGTGAAGGTGACAAACAGGTCCCAACAAGACAGGGGCCGGTTGACTTCTTCGGTCATACTGTCAAACCGCCTGAGACCTCGATCACGGCACCATTGATATAGGCGGCTTGGTCACTGGCCAAAAACGCATATACCTGTGCAATGTCTTGGGCGCGACCAAGGCGCTTGAGGGGAACCCGGTCACGCATTTCGTCGATCACCTTGGCGGGCATGGTGGCCAAAATGGGGGTCTCGATGAAGCCTGGCGCGACGGCGTTGACGCGAATCCCTTTGGGGCCAAGTTCGCGCGCCCAGGTTTTGGTAAATCCAATGACGCCAAATTTGCTGGCGGCATAGTTGGTTTGCCCAAAATTGCCATAAATACCCACCACCGAAGAGGCGTTGAGAATCACGCCACTGCCTTGGGCCACCATGGCATCGCTGACCGCTTGGGCGCAATGGAAAACGCCTCTCAAATTGACATCGATCACCCGATCAAATTGCGCCAATGTCATTTTTTGCAATCGCGCATCCTGGGTGATGCCCGCGTTGTTGACCAACACATCGATGCGACCAAATTGGTTCAAGGCGTTTTGCACCATGGCATCAACCATCTCGCGCTGGGTCACATCCACCACCCAACCCGCCGCATGAGCCCCCAATGCCTGGCATTGGGCCACAGCTTGATCGACGCCCGCTTGGCGAACATCACAAACGGCCACGGTCGCGCCTTCCATGGCAAATTCGATGGCGGTGGCCAGGCCGATGCCTTGGGCAGCGCCCGTGATGATGCAGACCTTGCCGGTCAATCGTTGTGCGGTGAGGGTGTTCATGGCGTCGAAATGTCAATGGCTAATGGGGTTAAAGCGCTGGTTTGCACCAAAGTGCAAAGCGGAACACAGATGGCTGCGCAGTATAGGCATTCTGAAAGTCTTTTCACTTGCAGCAATGCGCTTGAGTGACAGCCCAGAGGGCACCCCATCCATCCCCCTACGCAAAGGCGGCCTTTGACTTGTCTGAGCATGCCCATTGCTTATCAAGGCTTACACTGACTGTTTGCCAACCGCAGTCCTTCGTCCCATGGACGTATCCCAATTCAATCGCCCCGCCAAAGCCTTGTCCAGCTATCGAAAGCATTGGGCGGCTCGCTTTGGCACGGCCCCTTTCCTGCCTGTGAACCGTGCCGAAATGGCCGCTTTGGGGTGGGACAGCTGCGATGTGGTTTTGGTCACTGGTGACGCCTACGTAGATCACCCCAGTTTTGGCATGGCTGTGATTGGCCGCATGTTGGAAAACCAAGGCTTTCGCGTGGGCATCATTGCCCAGCCCGACTGGCAAAGCGCAGAGCCATTTGCCGCATTGGGGCGACCCAATTTGTTTTTCGGGGTCACCGCGGGCAACATGGACTCCATGATCAACCGCTACACGGCAGACCGAAAAATTCGCAGCGACGACGCTTACACCCCTGGCGATGTGGCCGGCAAGCGGCCAGATCGGGCGGCAATTGTCTACAGCCAACGCTGCAAAGAAGCCTTTAAGGATGTGCCCATCATCATGGGCGGCATCGAAGGCTCCTTGCGCCGCATTGCCCATTACGATTATTGGCAAGACAAAGTACGCCGCTCCATCGTGATTGACGCCAAGTGCGACTTGTTGCTGTACGGCAATGCAGAGCGCGCCATTGTCGAGGTGGCCCACCGCTTGGCAGCCAAAGAGCCGGTGGAATCCATCACCGATGTGCGTGGCACTGCGTTTGTGTGCCGTTCCACCCCCACAGACTGGACCGAAATCAATTCCACCGAAGTCGATCGACCGGGCCCCGTGGAGTCCCACCTCAATCCCTACCTGATGATCAGTGAACAAGCCCAGGCCCAGGGCCAAAGCTGCGAGGTGTCCTCCGCTCCAACGAAAGTTACAGCCTCGCAAGAACCCAAGGTCGATCAAAGCGTGCCCATGATGGTGCCCATTGGCTGGCTTGGCAAAACGCGGGCCAAGGTGTCGCCCCGAGAGCGCACCGTGATTCGCTTGCCTTCGTTTGAACAGGTGCGCAGCGACCCCGTGTTGTACGCCCACGCCAACCGGGTGCTGCATCTTGAGACCAACCCGGGCAATGCACGTGCACTGGTGCAAGCCCACGGTGAGGGCGCCACAGCGCGCGATGTGTGGATCACGCCGCCCCCCATACCCTTGAGCACCGCTGAAATGGATTTGGTCTTTGGTCTGCCCTACGCGCGCTCACCGCACCCGGTTTACGCAGATGAGCACGGGCGCCATGACGGCGCCACCAAAATACCGGCCTGGGAGATGATTCGCTTCAGCGTGAACATCATGCGCGGCTGCTTTGGCGGGTGCACGTTTTGCTCTATCACCGAGCATGAAGGGCGCATCATCCAAAGCCGCAGCGAGGCCTCGGTGTTGCAAGAAATCCAAGACATCCGAGACAAGGTCACCGGCTTTACCGGTGTCATTTCCGACCTGGGTGGGCCCACGGCCAACATGTACCGCATCGGCTGTAAGACGCCCGAGATTGAAGCCGCTTGCCGCAAACCCAGTTGCGTATACCCCGGTATTTGCTCCAACCTCAACACAAGCCACCAACCCTTGATTCAGATGTATCGCAAGGCCAGGGCCATCAAAGGGGTGAAAAAAATCCTGATTGGTTCAGGCTTGCGCTACGACCTGGCCATTGAGTCCCCAGAATACATCCGTGAATTGGCCACCCACCATGTCGGTGGCTATTTGAAAATTGCCCCCGAACACACCCAATCGGGGCCGTTGACCAAAATGATGAAACCGGGCATTGGCAGCTACGACCGGTTCAAGCAATTGTTTGATCAGTACAGCGCCGAAGCCGGCAAAAAGCAATACCTGATCCCTTACTTCATTGCGGCCCACCCTGGCACCAGCGATGAAGACATGATGCATTTGGCCTTGTGGCTGAAAAAAAATGGGTTTCGCGCCGATCAAGTACAGACCTTCTACCCCAGCCCGATGGCCACGGCCACCGCCATGTACCACAGCGGCAAAAACCCTTTGCGCAAAATTGGACGCGACAGCGAAGCAGTGGACATTGTGCGCGGCGACAAACGGCGCCGATTGCACAAGGCTTTTTTGCGCTACCACGATGCCAACAACTGGCCCTTGTTGCGTGAAGCGCTCAAAGCCATGGGCCGCAGCGATTTGATTGGCAACGGCAAACACCATTTGATCCCGAGTTTTCAGCCCCAAACGCAGGGGGCATATGTCAGCGCACGGCGCAAAAACAGCACCCCCAGGCCCGATGCCCCGGGCCAACTGCTGACGCAGCACACCGGCTTACCACCACGCCCTGGTGTCAAGGGCCCGCGAAAAACCAAGGTTTGATCTAGCGAACGCGCTGCTTCATGGCGCGCTCGACCTCGCGCTTGCCTTCACGGTCTTTGATGGTGTCGCGCTTGTCATGGTCGGCCTTGCCCTTGGCCAAGGCGATTTCGCATTTGACCTTGCCGTTTTTCCAATGCAGGTTCAGTGGCACCAAGGTGTAACCCTTTTGCTCCACTTTGCCGATCAAACGCCGAATTTCGTCTTTTTTTAGCAATAGCTTTTTGGTCCTGACTGAATCGGGCCGAACATGGGTGGAAGCTGTGTTCAGAGGGTTGATCTGGCAGCCAATGACAAACAATTCGCCGTTTCGTATCACCACATAGCCATCGGTGAGTTGCACTTTGCCTTCGCGCACCGACTTGACCTCCCAGCCTTCGAGCACCATGCCAGCTTCGAAGCGCTCTTCAATGAAGTAATTGAAGATGGCTTTCTTGTTGTCCGCGATGCGGGCTGTGCTGGGGGCTTTGGTGGTCATGGGTGGGTCGGTGAGGGCGGTCAGGTTACTTACAATCGCACCATGATCGCCGCTGTGCAAACACCCATTCTATGAAAACCATTCACAAGTCGGTTTTGATTTGGTTCAGTGCACAAGAAATGTTCGACCTGGTCATCGATGTACCCAGTTACCCTCAGTTTTTGCCTTGGTGCGACCGCGCCAGGGTTGTCGAGTCTCATGCCGACGGTATCACTGCAGAAATTGGCATGGCTTTGGGGGGCTTGCATAAAAGCTTTACCACCCGCAATGTGCACACCCCAGGGCGCGAGGTGCGCGTTCAACTCGTTGATGGGCCCTTCAAACACTTGGACGGCGTCTGGTTGTTTGAACCCATGGGTCAAGAGCGGGCTTGTCGCGTGGATTTGAAGCTCCACTACAGTTTTGACAGCATGTTCGCCGTGCTCATTGGGCCTTTGTTCGACCGCATAGCAGCCACCTTGGTCGATGCCTTTGTCAAACGCGCTGAGCAGGTTTATGCCAATGATTGAAGTGACCTTGGTCTATTCACCAGCCTCTCGGGTGGTCAACGAAATGGTGCTTCACCTGCCTGAGGGTAGCCAAGTGTTCGATGCATGGTTGGCCAGTGCATGGTTTCCGGCCATGCAAGCCCAAGGCAGACAAGCCTGCCCAGAATCGTCCATTTGGGGACGCAAAACCACCCCCACGCAAACTTTGCGCGAAGGCGACCGTTTGGAGGCCTTGCGCCCCCTCACAGTCGACCCCAAGGAGGCCCGCCGGCAACGATTTGTCAAGCAAGGCAGTCGTTCGGCTGGTTTGTTTGCCAGTCGACGACCAGGCGCCAAGTCTGGCTATTAGCCCAGTCCCAACGCGTTTGACAACGGTATACAGCCCAGCCCGAGGGGGTCGGTACAATTTGCTTTTTGGAGCCCAACCATGCGCCTCTTAGGCAATGCGCTCACCTTCGACGATGTGTTGCTGGTGCCCGCTTTTTCAGAAGTCCTGCCCAAGGACGCCTCACTTACCACCCCGTTTTCGCGCCGAATACAGCTGCCCGACTGGCCATTGCCATTGCCCAAGAGGGCGGCATTGGCATCGTCCACAAAAACCTCACCGCCCAACAACAAGCCGCAGAAGTGGCCAAAGTGAAGCGCTACGAAAGTGGTGTTTTGCGCGACCCAGTGGTCATCACCCCAGAGCACACGGTCAGGCAGGTCATGGCCATGTCCGAGCAGTTGGGCATTTCGGGGTTTCCGGTCTGCCAAGGCAAGCAAGTGGTTGGCATCGTCACAGGCCGAGATTTGCGTTTTGAGCAGCGCTACGACGTGCAGGTGCGCGAAATCATGACCCCGTTGGACAAACTGATCACCGTGCCCGAGGGTGTCACTCCGCAAGAGGCCAAAGCATTGCTCAACAAGCATAAGTTAGAGCGCTTGTTGGTGGTGAGCGACTCGTTCGAACTCAAGGGCTTGATTACCGTCAAAGACATCACCAAACAAACCAGCTTTCCCAACGCCGCCCGCGATTCAGCAGGGCGCTTGATTGATGCGGCTGGTCTACGCGGATTTGTGAGCGGCGGTGCGGTAATTGCCGATAAACACGCCAATTACATCGTTAATCGTGATCATGCCACGAGTGCCGATGTGCTGCGGATTATCGCGCATGTCCGCAATGTGGTGGCACGCCAATTTGGCATCCAACTCGAGCCTGAGGTGCAATTCCTCGGCACAATGTTATGACGGGGGCGACCATGAAACGCATTCGGATTGGGGTGATTTTTGGGGGACAATCGGGCGAGCACGAAGTATCGTTGGTGTCGG
>RFXS01000072.1 GCA_009921465.1 Betaproteobacteria bacterium | reverse complement strand
GCATGTGAGCAAACGTTCTTGGTTGAAAACCCTGGCCTTGGGCACCGTGGCTGCGGCCGTGTTGGTGGCCTGTGGCAAAAAAGAAGAGCCCAAAGTGGTTGAGCCACCCAAGCCCGAGCCATTGAAAATTGCATTCGCCTATGTGGGCCCAGTGGGAGATGGTGGGTGGACGTTTGCACACGACAACGCACGCAAGGCCATCGAAGCCGAGTTTGGCGAGAAGATCAAAACCTCGATGGTCGAAAGCGTGCCCGAGTCGGCCGACGCAGAGCGGGTCATCCGCGACATGGCCACCCAAGGCAACAAGCTGATTTTTGGCACCACCTTTGGCTACATGGAGCCCATGCTCAAAGTGGCGGCCGATCACAAAGACGTGAAGTTCGAGCACGCCACGGGTTACAAGCAAGCTGAGAACATGCGCACCTACGACAGCCGCACCTATGAGGGCGCGTACATGGCGGGTGTGATTGCGGGCAAGATGACCAAGAGCAACACCTTGGGTGTGGTGGCTTCCATTCCCATTCCAGAAGTGGTTCGCAACATCAACTCATTCACCTTGGGGGCACAGTCGGTCAACCCCAAAATCAAAACCAAGGTGGTGTGGGTCAACGAGTGGTTCAACCCGCCCAAAGAGACAGAGGCGGCCACCTCTTTGATCAATGGTGGGGCCGATGTGCTGTTTCAAAACACCGATTCACCTGCTGTGCTCAAAACCGCTGAAGAAAAAGGCAAGCGCGCCTTTGGTTGGGACTCTGACATGACCGCCTATGGCCCCAAAGCCCATCTGGCCTCGGCTGTCATCAACTGGACGCCGTACTACAGCAAAGCCACCCGCGAAGCCTTGGAGGGCAAGTGGACCGGTGGTACGGGCGTGTGGTGGGGTGTGAAAGAAGGCGCGATCGACATCGTTTCTATCGCCGAAGACGTGCCCGCC
Source organism: Betaproteobacteria bacterium (assembly GCA_009921465.1). GTDB lineage: Bacteria > Pseudomonadota > Gammaproteobacteria > Burkholderiales > Burkholderiaceae_C > Limnohabitans. The sequence continues at coordinate 7,556 of RFXS01000072.1, read as the reverse complement.
GACATCAAAACCAAAGTGGCCGATATCAAGAGCGGACTCAAAGACGGCAGTTTTGTGATCTGGAAAGGTCCTGTGGTCGACAACACCGGCAAAGAGGTCTTGAAAAAGGGCGATGTGGCCGACGACAATTTCTTGGGTGGGATCAAGTTCTACGTCAAAGGCGTGGAAGGCAAGGTGCCTGGCGCTGACAAGAAGTAAGCACTTCGCGGCTTGACAAAAAACCGCCTTGAACAGAGGCGGTTTTTTTGTGGGCTGGCATGTGTGCGGCAAAATCACACAAAGCCTTTTGTGATCTGATTGCATTGGAGAGTCACACATGAATTTTTCGGCCATCGACCCGGCGCGACTGCCACAATTGCTGTGTGCCATGCCCAAGGCCGAGTTGCACTTGCACATCGAAGGCAGCCTAGAGCCCGAGTTGATGTTTGAGCTGGCGCGGCGCAACCACATTGAGCTGCCCCATGCGGATGTGGCCGCTGTGCGCCAAGCTTATGCATTCACCAACTTGCAAAGTTTTTTGGACATCTACTACGCTGGGGCCAGTGTGTTGTTGCACGCGCAAGATTTCTACGATCTGGCTTGGGCTTACTTTCAGCGTGCGGCGGCCGATCATGTGGTGCATTGCGAAATTTTTTTCGACCCGCAAACGCACACCCAGCGCGGCGTGTCCATGCACACCGTGGTCACGGGTTTGCACCGGGCCTGTCAAGATGCGCGCGCGCAACTGGGCATAGACGCCCAACTGATCATGTGCTTTTTGCGCCATTTGAGCCAGGCCGATGCGTTTGAAACGTTGGCACAGGCCATGCCCTACCTCGACAAAATGGTGGGCGTGGGCTTGGATTCCAGCGAGGTGGGTCATCCACCAGAGAAGTTTGCACAGGTGTTTGCAAAAGCCCGCCAGTTGGGTCTGCGCTGCGTGGCCCATGCGGGTGAAGAGGGCCCCCCCGCTTACATGTGGTCGGCACTGGATGATTTGCACGCAGAGCGCATTGACCATGGTGTGCAAGCCACCCAGGATGCGGCGCTCATGCAGCGCTTGGCCAAGGCGCGCGTGCCACTGACCGTGTGCCCTTTGTCCAACATCAAGCTGTGCGTATTTTCCGATTTGGCAACGCACAATTTACCTGCCTTGCTGGATGCGGGTTTGTGTGCATCGGTCCACTCAGATGACCCAGCTTACTTTGGTGGCTACATCAATGACAACCTTTTGCAAACCTTTGAAGCTTTGCCCTTGAACGCCGGACATGCCCACCAACTGGCGCGCAACAGCTTTGAAGCCAGCTTTGTGCCAGATGCGCAAAAACAGATCTGGCTGGCGCAATTGGATGCTTGCTTTGTGCAGTTCGGCGCTTGAGCAAGCTGGATATGTCGCCAGTGTGAATGGGCCAGGGGCAAGATACTGGCTTTCCTCATTGACAAGCCCCACGGCTGAATGCACATTTGCGGCTTGTTGATTGGAGTCAAAACATGTTGAAGAGTTTTACCCGCCGTTGCTTGGCACTGGCTTTGGCCTTGGCTTGTGTGGGCGCGATGGCGCAAAGCGATTACCCCAATAAACCCATTCGCATGGTGGTGGCTTGGCCACCGGCCAGCGGCATAGACATCGTGATGCGCCACATCACAGAGGCCTTGCGGGCTGAATTGGGTCAGCCCGTCATCATTGAAAACCGCGCTGGTGCTGCCGGTGCCTTGGGCTCGGTGACCGTGGCCAATGCCCCACCCGATGGTTACACCTTGCTGTTCAACTCTGCGGCCATGAACATGCTCGCCGCCATGGGCACGCCCACCCAGTACAGCATGCCCGATTCGTTCACACCGGTGGTCAATGTGTTTTCTTCGCCCATGGTGTTGGTGGCGCACCCGTCGCTGGACATCAAGTCGCCACAAGACCTGGTGGCCCTGGCCAAAGCCAAAAAAGGCGATATGTTTTATGCCACCTCGGGGCACGGCGCGCCTTCGCATTTTGTGGCCGAGTTGTTTCGCGCCCGCACCGGCATCGAAGCCACCGCAGTGCCGATGAAAGGTTCTCCACAAGCCATGCTGGAACAAATTTCAGGTCGTGTGGCGTTTCACTTTGCCGTGGCTTCCACTGCGTTGGCCCCGGCCAAAGACGGCAAGGTCAAGGCGGTGGCCGTGACCAGCAAATCGCGCTTGGCGGTGGCCCCTGACATCCCCACCATGGAAGAGTTGGGCTTTAAAAACTTCAATGCCAGTTACTGGAACGGCGTGTTTGGCCCCAAGGGCTTGCCCGCACCGATTGCAGAGCGTTTGGCCCAAGCTTTCAACAAAGTGATGGCGCGGCCTGACATCCAAGACAAGCTCATGCCCACGGCCAACGAAATCGACACCAGCAGCAGCCCAGCGCGCTTTGGCAGCATGATCCGAGACGACTTGGCCGTGTGGAGCGAAGTGGTGCGCTACGCCAAGATCAAGCCCGAGTAATTCGGCCGGGAAAGGGCTGCGGGCCGGGCATCAGGCCCGTGCCTGCCACCCACCATCGATGGGAATGGGTGTGCCTGTGATGTCGCAAGCATCCTCGCTGCACAAGAACGCGGCCAACGAGCCCACTTTGCTGGGTTGCACAAATCGTTTCGATGGCTGGCGGGCTTTTAAAAAGTCGGCGGTCAAAGCCTCTTCAGAAACCCCAGCGTCTTGCGCCCTTTGGGTGATGAGTTTTTTCAGGTGTGGTGTGTGCACGGCGGCCGGGCACAGGGCATTGACCGTGATGTTGTACTCGGCACACTCCAGTGCCACCACTTTGGTCAAGCCCACCAGGCCGTGTTTGGTGGCCACATAGTCACTGCGGTTGGCGGTTCCTTCTACACCGTAAATCGATGCCAGGTTGATGATGCGGCCCCAATTGCGCGACTTCATGCCCGGCACCAAGCGGTGCATGAAGTGGTAGGGCGCACTCAAATTGACGGCCAGTGCATAAGCCCATTGTTCGGGAGGTAAATTTTCGATCTCCGCATCGTGGCGCGTCACCGCGTTGTTGACCAAGATATCGACTTTTCCATACAAGCGCTCGGCCTCCAAGACCATGGCGTCTATTTCTTGTGGTTTGGAAATGTCGGCACCGTGGTAGTGGGCTTGTGCGCCGGTTTCTTGCAGCAGTTTCAGTTGGTGTTCAATCACCTCCTCGTCGGCAAAGCCATTGATTAAAACGCAGCAGCCTTTGCGCGCCAGTGCGGCTGCAATTTCAAAGCCAATGCCACCGAGCGAGCCAGTGATCAAAGCGGATTTTCCTTGGAGCATGGTGGTCTTTCTGAATGATGGTGGGCGTTGCGCTTATTGTCCGTTGCGCAAACGGGTGCCCAAAATTTGCCCGGTGGTGAAGGCGCCGCCCACACCGGCCAAATAGAGCAATGTTTGTGCGGCTTGTTCTGGCAGATTGGCTGTGCCCAGCACATCTTGGGCTGCTTTTTCATCCCACAGGTTTGGATTCGCACCGCGCGCCAATGGGGTGTCGGTCATGCCGGGGTTCAAGCCGTTGACCGTGACGCCGTGTTGCCCCAGGCTCAAGGCGAGGCTTTTGGTCAAGGCGATCATGCCGCCTTTTGACGCAGCGTAATGCGCATAACTGGAACTACCGTACAGACCACGGTCGGAGGTCAGCAGCACCATGGTGCCGCTTTTTTGCGCCACCATGACCTTGGCCACTTCGCGCGTGATGAAAAAGCTGCCGTCCAAGTTGATGCGCAAGGTCTCGCGCCACTGGTCATCGGTCATTTCAAGCAAAGGGGCAGCCACGCAAATGCCTGCGGCATGGATGAGCACATCGATGCACCCGTGAGATTGCACGGCCTTGTTCACCAAGGCGCTGCATTGTTCAGACGAACCCACATCAAACGCCATGCTGATCACGGGGTGAGCCGTTTCACCTAAGCAATCTTGCGTATTTTTCAATGCGGCAGTTTGTCGATCGGCCAATACCAAGCGTGCACCTTCGCGTGCAAACAGTTGCGCGCATGCGCGCCCGATGCCCGATGCAGCGCCTGTGATGACGATGGACTTGTTCTTGATCGACATGATTGGTTCTCCCAGATTGACACCGAAATGAGATTAACATAAGATAAAAAAATCCCACGATACGAGATAAACAAAATGGAACAAGCAGCCCCCAGAACCTTCAAGGTTTACCAAGAAGAAGACTATCCGCAAGATAAAAAAGCCAGCGCTTATCCGGATTGGCCACCGCAGGCTTTTCACGTCAGCCATTTGCAGGAAGACTCTTTCAAAACCGATGGGTTCAGGCACTGGGCCTTGTCGCGTGACATGGGCATGGTCGAGGCCACTGGCGGCATGGTCGACGTGCACGTGAACCGCCGTGCCAAGCCCTTTGATCCGAAAGAAATTTCACATCGCCACTTTCACAATGTCCATTACCAAATGGTTTATGTGCTCAAAGGTTGGGTGCGCAATGAGTTCGAAGGGCACGGCGAGTTTTTGATGAAAGAAGGCAGTTGTTGGCTGCAGCCCCCGCGCATCAAGCACACGGTGCTGGGGTTTTCGGATGACCTGGAAATTTTGGAGGTCATCATTCCTGCCAATTACGACACGGTGAACCTCAACGAGCCGCCCAAAGGCATTCCCGACCCTGCTGGTGGAGCGCCCCATGCTCGATAACCTCAACGCCATGCGTGGCAAGCGCGCTTTGATCACCGGAGCCAGTGCAGGCATTGGGCGTGCTTGTGCCACGTCGCTGGCCCGCTGTGGCGTGCATTTGGTGTTGACGGGACGCAAGGTGGCAGCGTTGGAGGACGTGGCCCAAACGTGCCGCACCTTGGGTGTGGAGGTGGTGGCTTTGGCCGGCGACTTGAACGACAAGCCCTTTGTGCGCAAGCTGGCCCAAGCCGCGCACGACGTGGATGTGTTTGTCAACAACGCGGGCATCTTGAACTACGCCCCGGTGTTGGACATGCCGGTGGAGGAATGCGAGCAAATGTTTGCCACCAACGTGATCGCTTGTTACGACATCTCGCGCGAAGTGGCCCAGCACATGGTCGCCCGCGGTGGGGGCCAAATGATTTTCATCACCTCGGGATCGGCGCGCAATGTGGGCATGCATGCCATGGTTTATGCCGCTACCAAACACGCGGTGTCGGCATTTGCCAAGGGGTTTCGCTTGGAGCTCAAAAGCGCCAACATCCGCGTCACCGAATTGGCCCCGGGTATGGTCGACACCGATATGCGCAAAGGCATCACCCATCCCGAGGTGCTCAAGGCCTTGGCGGCGCGCCCCTTCAAGCCCATCTCGCCGCAGGACGTGGCCGATGGTGTGGTCTATGCAGTGTCCTGCAAGCCCGGCAACAGCCCTGACCTGATCGAACTGCGCCCACCGCGCGCCTGAGGCTGACCATGGATTTGGGATTGAAACAACAAACCGCGTTGGTCACCGGCGCGTCGCAAGGCATTGGGCGCGCCATCGCCGTGGCCTTGGCCCGCGAAGGATGCCACCTTCATTTGGCGGCGCGCAACCAAGATGTCTTGTCGGCATTGGCCAAAGAGCTCGCGCATGACCATGGCGTGCAAGTGCACACCCACGCGGTCGATTTGAGCCAGCCGGGTGCGGCCGATCAATTGGCCGCCGATTGCGGCGAACTCGACATCTTGGTCAACAACGCAGGCAACACCCCGCGTGGCACTTTGTTTGAAGTCGACGAGCCCACCTGGCGACAAGGTTGGGAGCTGAAAATTTTTGGCTACATCAACCTCACCCGTGCGGTGTATCGCCAAATGTTCAAGCGCCAGCGCGGCGTGATCGTCAACGTGATTGGCATTGGCGCTGAAAAGCTCGAATACGCATACGCAGCGGGCTCGATGGGCAATGCCGCGTTGGTGGCCCTGACAAAAACTTTGGGCAGCGTGAGCATGGACCATGGTGTGCGCATTTTGGGCGTGAGCCCGGGGTGGGTGGAGACCGAAAAAGCCAAACGCACCCTCAAACGCCGCGCATTGCAGGAGTTGGGTGACGAGAACCGCTGGCGCGAGTTGACAGCGCATTTCCCGCGTGGTCATTTGATTCAGCCCGATGAGATTGCCGATGTGGTGGCCTTTGCATGTTCAGGCAAAGCCAGCGCCATTTCCGGCCATGTGATCACGGTGGATGCGGGGTTTGCCGCGCGCGGCTATGCACCGCCCGTGATCAAGGCGTGAAGCCGCACGCGCCCATCTGCAACAGTCCACTGAAAGAACAACGACCCCATGCACAACCCTTTGCAACAAAAACTGTTGGCAGGCAAAACGGCCAAGCTGATGTCCTTGCGTTTGAGCCACCACATCGATGTGGTTCAAATGCTCAAGGTCGCAGGGTTTGATGGTTTCTACATCGATGCCGAACACGGCATGTATTCACTGCGCGACATATCAGACCTGTGTCAAATGGCGCACGCATGTGGCCTCACCCCCTGGGTGCGGGTGCACAGCGCAACAGTGGGTGCGATCGGTCCGGTGCTCGATGCCGGAGCCCTGGGCATCATCTTGCCGCACGTGAACAACCCCCAAGAAGCGGCGCAAGCCGTGGCCTTGTGTCGCTACCCACCGCTGGGGCATCGCTCGATGGCGGCTTTGGGCCCGCCGTCGGCGTACCAGCGGGTGCCCGCCAAAGAGTCTTTTGCGCAGCGCAATGCGGCCGTGATGGTGGTGGCCATGATCGAGACCCAAGCGGGTTTGGACCAAGCCCAAGCCATTGCTGCCGTGCCCGGCGTGGACGCTTTGATGATGGGGCCGATGGACTTGAGTTTGGAGTTGGGCGTCCCCGGCGAACTTCGCCACCCGCGCATCTTGGCCGCTTACGACATCAGCTTGCAGGCGGCCATGGCGGCGGGCAAGCACTTTGTGTGTGGCGACGCGGGCGGGCCACCGGTGGCGCAATTGGTGGCCCATGGTGCGCGCGTTTTGTTGGGCAGCAACGACGCCAATTATTTGTTGCAGGCTTTGAGCCAAGCCGCCCAATCCTTGGAGCGCGAGGCCCTGGGCAGCACCCACTGAATGGGGGACCGCAGCACCCGCCGGTTGCTGCAACCTAGGCGGGTGGGGTGGCTTCAATCGAAGCCGGGTGGCTCGTCCACGTTGACGGTGTCAAAGGTGCCGGGGATGATGATCTCCAGCACCTCCAGGTCGTCTGAATATTCGAGCACCGTGTGTTTGATGCCCGCCGGTTGGATCCAACAACTGCCCGCGACCATCATGTGTTCGCCTTGGCCTTCAAATTCGACCCGGTTCCAGCCTTTGAGCACATAGACCATTTGAAACTTGACGTCATGGAAGTGGCGTTTGCTCACCGCTGCGGGGTCAAAGGGGCGTCCGCGTCCATTCACATGGGCGTCGACCAAGCCACCGGTGGCCTCTTTGGCGCCCAGGTCTCGGTAAACCACATAAGGGCGCAGGCCTTCGCCTTTGAACTCCGAGGTCGCCAAGTGGCTGACATGAAATTTTTGGATTGGCCATTGGCCCAAATCGCGCATGGCGGTTTCGGCCTTGACCGGGTGCAAGGGCGGATCGTAGGTTTTGGGTTTGGGGGTCATGAGGTTCTCCAGTTGTGTGGGACTGCG
>RFXS01000071.1 GCA_009921465.1 Betaproteobacteria bacterium | reverse complement strand
GACAAGGTCAAGGAATTCTTTGGCAAAGAACCCCGCCGCGACGTCAACCCTGACGAAGCCGTGGCCGTGGGTGCGGCCATCCAAGGCCAGGTGCTCTCAGGTGACCGCAAAGACGTGCTGTTGTTGGACGTGACGCCGCTGTCCCTGGGCATTGAAACCTTGGGCGGCGTGATGACCAAGATGATCACCAAGAACACCACCATCCCGACCAAGTTTGCGCAAACCTTCTCTACCGCCGATGACAACCAGCCAGCGGTCACCATCAAGGTCTACCAAGGCGAGCGTGAAATGGCGTCTGGCAACAAGAGTTTGGGCGAGTTCAACCTGGAAGGCATTGCGCCAGCTGCGCGGGGTACACCGCAAATTGAGGTGTCTTTTGACATCGACGCCAATGGCATTCTGCATGTGGGCGCCAAGGACAAAGCCACTGGCAAAGAGAACAAAATCACCATCAAGGCCAACTCGGGTTTGAGCGAAGCTGAAATTCAACAGATGGTGAAAGACGCCGAGTTGAATGCCGCCGAGGACAAGAAAAAGCTCGCCGAGGTGCAAGCGCGCAACAGCGCCGAGGCATCCGTGCACAGCGTCAAAAAGTCACTCACCGAGCATGGCGACAAGATCGACGCCAGCGACAAGGAAAAAATCGAAGCCGCGATCAAAGACCTGGAGGAAACCCTCAAGGGCGATGACACCGCAGCCATCGAAGCCAAAACCGAAACGCTGATGACGGTCTCGCAAAAGCTGGGCGAAAAGGTGTATGCCGATATGCAGGCCCAGCAGGCTGCAGCGTCCGCTGCGCCATCCGGTGGCGAGTCCGCCAAACCAGCCGATGACAATGTGGTGGACGCCGAGGTCAAAGAGGTCAAAAAAGGCTGACCGACCCTGCCCACCACATCCGCCGCGCTGTGCCTGTTTGCAGGTCAGCGCGGTTTGCTTGTTTTAACCGCCAACCCTTGATCTGCACCACACCATGGCCACCAAACGCGACTACTACGAAGTTTTGGGTGTTCCCAAAAACGCCAGCGAAGAAGAGATCAAAAAATCCTATCGCAAACTGGCGATGAAGTTCCACCCTGACCGCAATCAGGGAGATGCCAGCGCTGAAGTGAAGTTCAAAGAGTGCAAGGAAGCCTACGAGATGCTGTCGGACGCTGAAAAGCGCGCCGCCTATGACCAATACGGACACGCCGGGGTCGACCCCAATATGCGTCCCCCCGGCGGTGGGGCCGGATTCGCCGATGCCTTTGGAGACATTTTTGGCGACATCTTTGGCCAAGCCCGGCGCCAACAAGGTGGTCGCCAGGTGTTTCGCGGCAACGACCTGAGCTACGCCATGGACGTCACGCTGGAAGAAGCGGCGGCGGGCAAGGACGCACAAATTCGCATCCCCAGTTTTGATGAGTGCGACACCTGCAACGGCAGCGGCGCCAAGCCTGGCACCTCTGCCAAAACCTGCGGCACCTGCCAAGGCAGCGGGCAAGTGCAAATGCGCCAAGGTTTTTTCAGCGTTCAACAAACCTGCCCGCATTGTCGCGGCACAGGCAAGATCATTACCGACCCGTGCACACCATGCCACGGCAACGGCAAGATCAAAACCCACAAGACTTTGGAAGTCAAAATCCCAGCGGGCATCGACAACGGCATGCGCATCCGCAGCACTGGCAACGGCGAGCCCGGGACCAATGGTGGCCCCCCAGGGGATTTGTTCATCGAGATCCGCACGCTCAAGCACGATATTTTTGAGCGCGATGGCGACGATTTGCACTGCGCCGTGCCCATCAGCATGACCACCGCTGCCTTGGGCGGCGAAATTGCTGTGCCCACACTCCAAGGCGAGGCCGCGATCGATTTGCCCGAAGGCACTCAAACGGGCAAGCAATTTCGCTTGCGCGGCAAAGGCATCAAAGGCCTGCGCGCAACCTTCCCAGGCGACTTGTATTGCCACATCACGGTGGAGACGCCCGTCAAACTCACCGAGCACCAGCGCAAACTGCTCAAAGACCTGGACGAGTCGCTGAAAAAAGGGGGCGACAAACACTCGCCCAACGAAAAGGGCTGGGCCGACAAGTTGCGCAGCTTTTTCAATTGACAGTCAACGCCATGGCGACCACACTCAAGCCATGGCAGTAACCCTTCAATTCATCGGTGGTGCGGACAGCGTCACCGGTTCCAAATACCTGGTTCGCAGCGGCTCCCAATCGCTGATGGTTGACTGCGGTTTGTTCCAAGGCTTCAAGCAACTGCGATTGCGCAATTGGGACCCCTTGCCCGTGGCCAACGACAGCATCGACGCGGTCATCCTCACCCATGCCCACCTCGATCACAGTGGTTATGTGCCCAAATTGCAGCGCGACGGTTTTACCGGAAAAGTGCATGTGAGTGCGGGCACGCGCGACCTGTGCAAAATTTTGTGGCCCGACAGCGGCCACTTGCAAGAAGAGGATGCTTTTTTCGCCAACCGACACGGATTGAGCAAACACAGCCCGGCCGAACCCTTGTACAACCGGCAAGACGCAGTCAACAGCTTGGCCTTGCTCCAAAGCCATCCGTGGGGTCAGCGTTTTTCACCTTTGACAGGCTGGCACGCCACGTTCACTTCGGCCGGGCACATCTTGGGCGCGAGCAGTTTGTTGCTGGAAGTGGGCGAGCGGCGCATTTTATTCAGCGGCGACTTGGGCCGACCCGATGACTTGATCATGAACCCACCCCAAGACCCACCGGCGGCCGACACGGTGCTGATCGAATCCACCTACGGCAACCGCGTGCACCCGCACGAAGACGCCATGGCCGAGTTGGCCCCGGCCTTGCAGCGTGCAGCTGCGCGCTCTGGTGTGGTGGTGATCCCCGTGTTCGCCGTGGGGCGCGCCCAGGCCATCTTGCACGCCATCGCCACCTTGAAAGCGCGCGGCGAAGTGGCGCACCACCTGCCGGTGTTTTTGGACAGCCCAATGGCGGTGCACACCACGGACTTGTTTCGCCATCACCCCGACGGCCACCGCTTGAACGCAGCCGAACTGCAGGCCATGCAAGACGTGGCCGTGATGGTCGAGAGCGTGCAAGACTCCAAGGCCTTGGCCAAACGCCATGGGCCCAAGGTGATTTTGTCGGCCAGCGGCATGGCAACAGGCGGGCGGGTGCTGCATCACCTGAACTTGTACTTGCCCGACCACCGCAACATGGTCATCCTCACCGGTTATCAAGCACCGGGCACGCGCGGCGCGTCGCTGGCGTCGGGCCAACCCAGTGTGCGCATCCACGGACGCGATGTGGAGGTCAAAGCCGAGGTGGTGTGCATGTCATCGGCTTCCGCCCATGCCGACAGCGTGCAGTTGCTGCAATGGCTCTCGCGCATGCCCGCACCACCGTCGCAGGTGTATGTGGTGCATGGGGAGGCCGCCGCCAGCGATGCTTTGCGCTGGAAGATCGAACACGACTTGGGTTGGCGTGCGCGGGTGCCCGATCACTTGAGCGTGTGGCCTTTGTGAAACTCGCCGGCCTTTGATCGGCTGGCCACGCACACCATGGGCGTGCGGTTTTAAAAAAACCGGTCGAGCAATTTGCGCGAGTGGCGGTCCAATCGGGCAAGGTCGCGGATCAGGTACTGCACGCCATGGGCATCGGCAACCAACCAAGTTTGGCTGCTCATGCGGCGGATGTCCTCTTCGCCCTTGAGGAGCAACCGGGTCGGGCCCCGGTTGGTTAGCACATGCCAAGTGCATGGTGCGATGTAACCGCTGACGCGCTCCAAGCGCTCGATTTCGGGCATGAATTCGCGCTCAGCCACTGCTTGCAGCAAGGCCTGCCTTTCGGATTCGGCAATGGCTTGGATGTTGTCCACCCACACCAGTTCGTGCCCTTGGCGGTTGAGCACAGAAAACCCTGTGTCGGGTTGTGACACGGGAAAGGCCCGCACCACCACCACCTGCTCGTGCACGCTGCCATCGGTGAGCGTGAGCACCCAGGTGCCAAACGCATCGCGGGTCAACGCAAAGGGCACGCGTGGTGCTTGTTCGGCCTGGGTCAAGGCCTGCGCTTGGTCCGCATGGATGTGGGGTTCGTCGCTCATGGCGTCTCCTGAATGGCCATGGCGGCCATCGCCACCCGATCGGCCTCGCTTTGCCGGGCCTGGGCTTCGTACAAACGGTAGTAAGCCCCTTGGCGCTGCATCAAATCGGCATGTGTGCCCTGCTCGACCAGCCGACCGCGCTCCAGCACCACCAAACGATCGGCCTGCTGCAAGGTCGACAAGCGATGGGCAATCGCAATGGTGGTGCGCCCGCGCACCAAGTTGTCCAAGGCGCGCTGGATTTCTTGCTCAGTCTCGCTGTCCACCGATGAGGTGGCCTCGTCCAATATCAAGATGCGTGGGTCGATCAGCAAGGCCCGGGCAATGGAGATGCGCTGGCGCTCGCCACCTGACAAACCCTGGCCGCGCTCACCCACCAGTGAGTCGTAGCCTTGGGGCAATCGCATGATGAACTCATGCGCATGGGCGGCCCTGGCCGCGGCCACAATGTCTTCGCGGCTGGCCTGTGGCAGGCCATAGGCGATGTTGTCGGCGATCGTGCCGAAAAACAAAAAAGGCTCTTGCAACACCAGGCCAATGTGCCTGCGGTAGTCGCTCAAGCGCAGCTCTCGGATGTCCACACCGTCAATGCGGATGCAGCCTTCGCTCACATCGTAGAAGCGGCACAGCAAATTGACCAAGGTGGTTTTGCCCGATCCGCTTTGCCCAACCAAGCCAATCATTTCCCCGGGGGCAATGTTCAGGCTCAAGCCGCGCACCACAGCGCGGTTGCCATAGCGAAAGTCGATGCCCTCGATGTCGATGCGCCCCTTTACAGGCGGCATGGGCCGGGGGTTGGTCGCCTCTGGCACGCTGGAGACATGGTCCAAGATTTCAAAAATTCGCTTGGCCCCGGCGGCGGCCCGCTGCACATGGGCCACGATGCGGCTCATCGAATCGAGCCGCGTGTAAAAACGCCCAATGTAGGCCAAAAACGCCGTCAACACCCCCAGCGTGACTTGGTGCTGCGACACCAGGTAAATGCCAAACGCCCACACCACCAACAAACCCACCTCGGTGAGCAATGTCACAGTGGGCGAAAACAAGGCCCAGACAAAATTGATGCGGTCATTGACCAACAGGTTTTGCCGATTGGCTTCGCGAAAGCGATCGGCCTCGCGCTGCTCTTGGGCAAAGGCCTTGACCACCCGAATGCCAGGGATGGTGTCGGCCAACACATTGGTCAACTCGGACCAAACGCGACCGACTTTTTCAAACCCCGTGCGCAGCTTGTCGCGCACCACATGGATGAGCCAAACAATGAAGGGCAAAGGCACCAAGGTGACCCAAGCCAACATCGGGTCGATGGAAAACAAAATGACCGCGGTCATCACGATCATCAGCACATCGGTGGCAAATTCCAGCAAATGGACCGACAAAAACAAGCACAGGTTGTCGGTCTCACTGCCCACGCGGTTGAGCAAGTCCCCCGTGCGCCGCCCACCAAAATACTCCAGCGACAACTTCATCAAATGCTCGTAGGCGGTGGTGCGCAAATCTGCACCAATGCGCTCTGAGACCAGGCCCAACACATAGTTTTTGGCCCATCCCAAACCCCATGCCAATAGCGCCGCTGCCAATAAGCCCGCCATGTACCAGGGCACGATGCCGGGCTCAATGTCCTTGCCATTTTGAAACGGCACCAACACATCGTCCATCAAGGGCATGGTCAGGTAAGGCGGCACCATGCTCGCACCGGTGGCGGCCAGTGTCAGTAAAAAACCCAATAACAAATGACCCTGATAAGGTTTGGCAAAGCGCCACAAGCGCAACAAGCTCACGGTGGAGGCCGGGGCGTCCGCCGCTTCGCCCTCTTCCTCTGGGTTGACAGGCTCCACCTCTTGGGCCGCAGCAGTTTGGGCGGGGACATCGTTTTGCGCACGAAACGGGGCCATGGCCTGTTCAAACAAGCTCTGCAAGCGCACAGCGTCTGGGTTGTGGGCCAAGGTAAAACGCCACTGCGCCAACCGACCCTGGTCATCGAACAGTTCCAGCGATCCAGCCCCCGCGTGGTCGCTGTGCTGCAGTCGCAAACCGGTCCGCAAGGGCCAATGCGCCAGGGGTTTGCCCGCTCCAGCACCCGGCTCGGACAAACGCAAGTGCGTGGGGGTCAGCGTCAGGCTTTGGCGCTGGAAAAACAATTGCGCGTTCAAGTCAACTTCCAGCCGTGCCAAAGCGTTTTCAACACCAAGCCCCGCCAACCAAGGTTGTTCCAGATCTGACAAGTGATCTGCCGATGCAACGGAAACGGGGTCAAAAGAGGACTTCATGATTCACAAATTCAAGGCTTTGCCAACTAAAGCACTGCCAATCAGCGCCCAAAAGGTGACAGGCTTTTCAGACCTGTTGCAACGGCCTGCATTCTAACGGTCCACCTTCCTCACACCTTGTCTGGCCCAACGCATCTTGCCCATTGATAGCAAAGTACTCATGCCATTTCCAGACATCCAAATCCTGAGCGTTCGCCACTTGCGTGGCCCCAATGTGTGGACCTACCGCGCCGCCGTTGAGGCTTGGGTGGACATCGGCTCTTTGGAAGACCACCCGTCCAACACATTGCCTGGCTTCAATGAACGCTTGCAGGCCTGGTTGCCCGGCATGGTCGAGCACCGCTGCAGCGTGGGTCAGCGGGGGGGCTTTTTCCAGCGTTTGTTGCAAGGCACCTGGGTCGGGCACATCATGGAACACGTGGCCATCGAGTTGCAAACCATGGCCGGCTTGGAAATTGGTTTTGGCAAAGCACGCGAAACCCACCAACGCGGCATCTACAAAGTGGTGGTGCGCGCACGCCAATACGACGTGGCCCATGCCAGCTTGATTGCAGCGCGCGACTTGGTGATGGCAGCCATCCACGACACCGCCTTTGATGTGGCCGCCACCGTGGATCGGCTCAAAGCCATGGCCGACCGTTTGTGCCTGGGGCCCAGCACGGCATGCATCGTGGACGCGGCCGCCCAACGCGGCATCCCCGCCCTGCGCCTGACCGATGGCAACCTGGTCCAACTCGGCCATGGCGCGCGCCAGCGCCGCATTTGGACCGCTGAGACCGACCGCACCAGCGCCGTGGCTGAGAGCATCTCCAGCGACAAAGATTTGACCAAGCGCTTGCTGGCCCAGTGCGGGGTCCCCATCCCCGAAGGGCGCATCGCTGACAGCCCCGAGCAAGCCTGGCAAGCGGCCCAAGACATTGGCCTGCCGGTGGTCATCAAACCCAGCGACGGCAACCACGGGCGTGGCGTGGCCTTGGACCTGAACACCCAAGCCGAGGTCGAGGCCGCCTGGCGCGTGGCCGATGCCGAAGGCAGCCACGTCATCGTTGAACGCCATGTGCGCGGTGAAGAACACCGCTTGCTGGTGGTGGGCGACAAAGTGGTGGCCGCCGCACGCGGCGAGCTCGCTTGCATCGTGGGCGACGGTGTGACCCATGTGGCCCAACTGATTGAACAACAACTCAACACCGACCCACGCCGTGGCGAAGAAGAGCACTTCCCGCTGGACACCATCCGATTGGATGAGCACCCCCATGCAGTGCTCGAGTTGCAACGCCAAGGCTTGCGCGCCGACAGCATTCCCGCCCGGGGCAGGCGCGTCATCGTGCAGCGCAATGGCAACATGAGCAACGATGTCACCGACCTGGTTCACCCAGATGTGGCCGAGGTGGTCACTTTGGCCGCACGGGTGGTTGGACTCGACATTGCAGGCATAGACCTGGTGGCACAAGACATTTCGCGCCCGTTGCACGAGCAAGGTGCGGCTGTGGTCGAGGTCAATGCTGGTCCAGGCCTGTTAATGCACCTCAAGCCCGCCAGCGGCCAAGCGCGCCCAGTGGGGCAGGCCATTGCGAATCATTTGTTCCCACCCAACGACAACGGGCGCATTCCCATCGTGGGCATCATTGGGCAGCGCCACACAGCAGGCGTGGCGCAATTGGTCGCTTGGTTGCTGCACCTGTCGGGCAAGCATGTGGGCATCGCTTGCAGCCAGGGCCTGTTCATGGACCAGCGCCATGTAGACACGCAAGATGCACGTGGCTTTGACATGGGCGAGCGACTGCTCATCAACCGAAGCATCGATGCCGCGGTGTTTGAAACCTCACCGCGCCACATCTTGCTCGAAGGCCTGCCCTATGACCGCTGTCAAGTGGGCCTGGTCACCGACATGCCTGCGCTGGACGGTCTGCAAGACCTCGACGTGCTCAACGCCGACAACTTGCGCCAAGTGGTTCGCACCCAAGTCGATGTGGTGCTGCGCGATGGCGTGGCGGTGCTCAACGCCGATGTCAGCGCGGTGGCCGAACTCGAAGACCTGTGCGACGGCGAAGTCATGATGTACGGGCTCAACCCTGACAGCCCCATTTTGGGCGCCCACCGCCGCCAAGGCCGGCGTTCGGTGTATTGCCGACAAGGCCATGTGACCTTGGCCCGGGGCGACCAAGAAACCACGTTGCTGCACCTCGACCTGGGCCCCGTGGCTCGTTTGCTCAAGCAAGAGGACATGTCGGTGTCACACCTGCTCGCCGCTGTCGCCTGCGCTTGGTCATTGGGGGTCACCCCCACCTTGATGCGTGCGGGCTTGAAAAATTTCCGCCAAAAAACCGAATCCGAATCCCAAGAAAAAGCAAGGATGAAAGCCTGA
>RFXS01000008.1 GCA_009921465.1 Betaproteobacteria bacterium | reverse complement strand
AAAAATTGATCAATTTTTTGATCAAAGAGATGGGCGTGACCAAAATCCGCTTCCCCAATACCTCTGGCATTGGCATCAAACCGGTTTCTCGCGAAGGCACAGAGCGTTTGGTGCGCAAAGCCATTCAATACGCGATCGACAACGACAAGCCCAGCGTGACCATTGTTCACAAGGGCAACATCATGAAATTCACCGAAGGTGGTTTCCGCGATTGGGCTTATGGTCTGGCCCAAAAGGAATTTGGCGCCCAATTGATCGACGGCGGCCCATGGTGCAAATTCAAGAGCCCCAAGACTGGCAAAGACATCGTGGTCAAAGATGTGATCGCCGATGCGTTCTTGCAGCAAATTTTGTTGCGCCCCGCTGAGTACAGCGTGATTGCCACCCTCAATTTGAACGGCGACTACGTGTCAGACGCATTGGCAGCCCAAGTGGGCGGCATTGGTATCGCACCAGGCGCCAACATGTCAGATTCGGTGGCCTGCTTTGAAGCCACCCATGGCACTGCTCCCAAATATGCGGGCAAAGATTACGTGAACCCAGGTTCCGAAATTTTGTCGGCCGAAATGATGTTGCGCCACATGGGCTGGGTCGAGGCAGCCAACCTGATCATCAGTTCGATGGAGAAATCCATCCTGAGCAAGAAGGTCACTTATGACTTTGCGCGCTTGATGGACGGGGCCACGCAGGTCAGCTGTTCTGGCTTTGGCCAGGTCATGATTGATCACATGTGATGACAGAATTGATGGGCTCTGGCGCTCAAAATTGGGGAGCCCGGTCCTGATTTCCCATTAAGTTGGCTCTGAATTGAGGGGTGCGCAAGCGCCCCTCTTTGTTTTTGTGGCCTTCGTGCGCCGCATCTTTGTCGCGCTCTGGGTTGTCAGTGACCTTCAGGTCATGCGCTTGTTGACCTTTGGGACCTTGGACCAGCTCAAATGTGACTTGTGCTCCCGGCTCCAAGGTTTTAAACCCTTCCATTTGAATGGCGCTGAAATGTATGAAGATATCTGGTCCACCCAAAAGTGGTTCTATGAAGCCGAAACCTTTGCTGTTGCTGAACCATTTAACCGTGCCATTTGCCATTTTTAACTCACTTTCTATTTAAATATAACCATAAAGAGTTAAATAATAGCATTCCTTCCGCAGCAAGTGACACGAGTTGGGTTATTGCGCAGTTGTAAGCGTAAATTCGCGCCCCCTATAAAATGAATCTATGGCCAGTCAAATTCCCAAACCCCCAGCGCAACCCTTGCGACCCGACGACGGCGACTCAGTGGTCTTGGAGCGAAGAGCCCAGAAAACCTTGCCCCCTCAGATGTACCAAGTGGTGATGCTCAATGACGACTTCACCCCGATGGAGTTCGTGATTTTGGTTTTGCAGCAGTTTTTCAGCAAAGACCGGGAAACAGCAACCCAAATCATGTTGAAAATTCATTTGGACGGAAAAGGTGTCTGTGGCGTCTTTAGCAAAGACGTGGCGGCTTCCAAGGTTGACCAAGTCATGGACGCCGCCAACCAAGCCGGGCACCCATTGCAATGTTTGAGCGAGCCCATTGATTAATTCAAGTCCATTTCCATATACAGTTAACCCATCAAAAGGCACGAAGGAACTCAAATGATTGCCCAGGAACTTGAAGTCAGCTTGCACATGGCCTTCGTTGAAGCCCGTCAACAGCGGCATGAATTCATCACCGTAGAGCACCTCTTATTGGCCTTGCTGGACAACCCCAGCGCGGCGGAAGTTTTGCGGGCCTGCTCGGCCAACAGCGATGAGTTGCGCAAATCTCTGGCCAATTTCATCAAAGACAACACCCCTCAAGTTGCGGGCACAGAAGATGTTGACACCCAGCCCACCCTGGGTTTCCAGCGCGTGATACAGCGCGCCATCATGCATGTGCAGTCCACGGGCAACGGGAAAAAAGAGGTCACAGGGGCCAATGTGCTGGTGGCCATCTTTGGGGAGAAAGATTCACACGCTGTTTATTACCTGCACCAGCAAGGCGTCACACGTTTGGATGTGGTCAATTTCATTGCCCACGGCATCAAAAAGAATGACCCCCCTGACAGCCCCAAGCAAAATGAGCCGTCTGCACAGGAAGCTGAGGAGCCGGCAGAAAAGAATGAAAAAGCCACACCTCTGGAGCAATTCACCCAAAACTTGAACCAAATGGCCAAGGACGGCAAGATCGATCCTCTGATTGGTCGAGAGTATGAGGTGGAGCGGGTGGTTCAAATTTTGTGTCGTCGCCGTAAAAACAACCCTTTGTTGGTGGGTGAGGCTGGGGTCGGTAAAACGGCCATTGCCGAAGGGCTGGCTTGGCGCATTTCCCAAAAAGATGTGCCTGATATCCTGGCCGAGTCTCAGGTGTATTCGCTCGACATGGGGGCCTTGCTCGCAGGCACCAAATACCGCGGTGATTTTGAGCAGCGCCTCAAAGGGGTTCTCAAGTCACTCAAAGACAAACCCCATGCGATTTTGTTCATCGATGAAATCCATACCCTGATTGGGGCAGGCGCGGCCTCTGGGGGCACGTTGGACGCTTCCAACTTGCTCAAGCCTGCCTTGAGTTCGGGGCAACTCAAATGCATTGGAGCCACCACCTTCACCGAGTACCGTGGCATCTTTGAAAAAGACGCGGCCCTGTCCAGGCGGTTTCAGAAGGTCGATGTCAACGAGCCCACCGTAGAGCAAACCGTAGACATCCTCAAAGGATTGAAATCTCGCTATGAAGAACACCACAGCGTGAAATACGCTGTGGCGGCCTTGCAGGCTGCGGCTGAACTCTGCGCCAAGTACATCAATGACCGCCATTTGCCCGATAAGGCCATTGATGTGATTGATGAGGCAGGTGCAGCGCAGCGCATCTTGCCAGCGTCTAAGCGCAAAAAAACCATCAGCAAAACAGAAATTGAAGACATCGTGGCGAAAATTGCGCGCATTCCGCCCGCCAACGTTTCCAATGACGACAGAGGCAAACTCCACTCTTTGGAGCGCGATCTCAAGAGCGTGGTTTTTGGACAAGACAAAGCGCTGGAAGTGTTGGCCTCGGCGGTCAAGATGGCGCGCTCAGGTTTGGGTAAATCGGATAAACCCATCGGATCGTTTT
Organism: Betaproteobacteria bacterium; assembly: GCA_009921465.1. GTDB lineage: Bacteria > Pseudomonadota > Gammaproteobacteria > Burkholderiales > Burkholderiaceae_C > Limnohabitans. The sequence continues at coordinate 31,056 of RFXS01000008.1, read as the reverse complement.
TGTTCAGCGGCCCCACGGGCGTGGGCAAAACCGAGGCTGCCAAGCAGTTGGCCTTCATCATGGGCATTGAGTTGATTCGCTTTGACATGTCTGAATACATGGAGCGGCATGCGGTCAGTCGATTGATTGGCGCCCCACCTGGATACGTTGGCTTTGACCAAGGCGGCTTGCTGACCGAAGCGGTGACCAAAAAGCCTCACTCGGTGCTGTTGCTCGACGAGATAGAGAAGGCCCACCCCGATGTGTTCAACGTCTTGCTGCAAGTCATGGACCACGGTACCTTGACCGACAACAATGGTCGCAAAGCCGATTTCCGCAATGTCATCATCGTCATGACCACCAATGCGGGGGCCGAGACCATGAACAAATCCACCATTGGTTTCACCAATTCGCGCGAATCAGGTGACGAAATGGCCGATATCAAGCGTTTGTTTACGCCGGAATTTCGCAATCGACTGGATGCCATCGTTGGGTTCAAAGCCTTGGATGAGCAAATCATTTTGCGAGTGGTTGACAAATTCTTGCTGCAATTGGAAACCCAGTTGGCAGAAAAGCGCGTCGATGTCAATTTCACCGACAAGTTGCGCACGCATTTGGCCAAAAAAGGGTTTGATCCGCTCATGGGGGCCCGACCCATGCAACGCCTCATCCAAGACACCATTCGCCGTGCCTTGGCCGATGAGTTGTTGTTTGGCCGATTGACCGAGGGCGGCCGCTTGACGGTCGATCTTGATGACAAAGGGGAGGTATTGCTCGATATCCTGCCCTTGGCCAAAAAGGAATCGAAGTCCTCCAAATCGGAACCCACTGAACCTGAAGAGGCCACTGCGGACTGAGTCGGGTTGCCTTAGAAACAGGTAGCAGGGCGGTCGCTTCAACGGCCGCCTTTTTCACTTTCACACTGATGGCTTGCAATTGACAGGTCGCTAAAATCGCACTCTATTCTGAACAAGGATTTCTCGTGGCAGGACACAGCAAATGGGCCAATATTCAGCACCGCAAAGGTCGGCAAGACGAAAAGCGAGGCAAGGTATGGACACGGGTTATCCGCGAAATCATGGTGGCTGCCCGAGGCGGCGGTGCCGATCTCAATGCCAACCCCAGGCTGCGCTTGGCCGTTGACAAGGCCAAGGCGGCCAATATGCCCGCTGACACGATCAAGCGCAATATCGACAAAGCAACCGGAAATCTAGAGGGCGTGCATTACGAAGAAATTCGTTATGAGGGGTATGGCGTGGGAGGGGTGGCCCTGATGGTGGACACCATGACCGACAACAAGGTGCGTACCGTGGCCGAGGTGCGGCATGCATTGAGCAAACATGGTGGCAACCTGGGCAGCGATGGATCTGTGTCCTATCAATTCAAACATTGTGGGCAATTTGTATTTGCCCCTGGTGCCAACGAAGATCGTTTGATGGAGGTGGCCTTGGAGGCCGGAGCAGACGATGTGATCAATTCAGACGATGGTGCCATGGAGGTCTTGTGTTTCCCCACCGTGTTTGAGCAAATCAAAAGCGCGCTGGAGGCAGCAGATTTGCAACCTGTGCTGGCCGAGATCACCTACCGACCTGAAATCACCGTGGCCTTGTCTGTCGCTGACGCAGAAAAAATGCAAAAAATCCTCGATGTGCTCGACGAGTTGGACGATGTCCAAGAGGTTTATCACAACGCAGAGCTATGAAGGCCCTGGTCCTGGGCGGCGGAGGCCGTGAACATGCACTGGCTTGGAAACTGGCCCAGTCGCCATCTGTCCAAACGGTTTATGTGGCCCCGGGCAATGGTGGCACAGCCCTGGATGAGCGATTGCACAACATCGCTTTGACCGATGTCGTGGCCTTGCGTGAGTGGGCCCAGCAAGCGCGCATAGATATCACGGTGGTTGGCCCCGAGGTCTTGTTGGCAGCAGGGGTGGTGGATGAATTCCGTCAACATGGTTTGCGCATATTTGGCCCGACCCAAGCAGCGGCCCAACTGGAAAGTTCCAAGGCTTTTTCCAAAGACTTTATGCGCCGCCACGGTATCCCCACGGCGCGCCATGAAACCTTTACCGATGCGGTTTTGGCCCATCAATATGTTCAAGACCAGGGTGTTCCCATCGTGATCAAGGCCGATGGCTTGGCCGCTGGCAAAGGCGTGGTGGTGGCCACCACGGCTGAACAAGCCCACCAGGCAATTGATGACATGCTCACCTCCAATAGTTTGGGCGTCAAGCACAACCAGGTGGGCGCTTGTGTGGTGATTGAAGAGTTTTTGGCTGGAGAAGAGGCCAGCTTCATGGTCATGTGCGATGGCGAGAGCGTGCTTCCATTGGCAACCTCACAAGACCACAAACGCTTGTTGGATCAAGATCAGGGCCCCAACACGGGCGGCATGGGAGCTTACTCCCCAGCCCCCGTGGTCACGTCCGAAGTCCATGCCCGGGTGATGCGAGAAATCATCATCCCCACCCTTGAGGGCATGAAGAAAGATGGCATTGTTTACACGGGGTTTTTATACGCTGGTTTGATGATTGATGCCCATGGCAAGCCCAAAACTTTGGAGTTCAATTGTCGGCTGGGCGACCCAGAAACACAGCCCATCTTGATGCGCCTTAAAACTGATCTTTTCTCACTTTTATGGGCGGCCACAGGTAGCCAACTGGGTGAATTGGGTGATGATGCCGTGCAATGGGATTCCAGAACGGCACTGGGCGTGGTAATGGCCACCCGTGGCTACCCACTGGCACCACAATTTGGAGACACCATCACCGGCATTGCACCTGAGGCGGTAGATACCAAAGTCTTTCATGCCGGAACAGCCTGGGATGGTCACCATTTGCAGACCCACGGCGGACGCGTTTTGTGTGTGACCGCCTTGGGACGCAATGTTCAGATGGCCAAAGAGAGCGCCTACCTCAAGGTCAAGCAGATCGCGTTTGAGGGCCAACAATACCGCAGCGACATCGGACATTTGGCCATTCGCTCCACGACTGCTCCCCTTCCAGATCTGCCTGTCGGCAAGACATGACCTTGGTCGATCAGCCCAGCATACCCATCCTTGCCCAAGCGAAGAGAAAAGTGGGCTTGTATGGGGGGGCCTTTGATCCTCCCCACTTGGCCCACATCGCATTGGCGCAGCACGCCATCAGGCAACTTTCGCTCGATGAGTTGCGGGTGCTGCCAACTGGCCAAGCTTGGCACAAAGACGCCAGCCAAACTCCGAGCGCACACCGATTGGCCATGGTCACTTTGGGCTTTTCAGATTGGCCAGAAATCATCATCGATGAGCGTGAAATTCGCCGGGCAGGACCCAGTTACACCGTGGACAGCTTGCGAGAGCTTTGCGCCGAACACCCAGGGGTCAGTTGGTTTTTGATCATTGGTGAGGACCAAGCGAGGTCATTTGAAAGTTGGCGCGACTGGCCAGCCATCCTACAAATGGCCCAACTGGTCGTTGCCAGGCGGCGCAACCCTGGTTATCCAGAACCCATTGACGCCGGATGGCACAATCGGGCCACGCAAACCGCCATCGATTTGGCCTTTCCGATGATGGACATCAGCGCCACATGCATTCGTGCTGCGTGTGCCCAGCATCAGTCTATTTCGCAATGGGTCAGCCCTGGCATCATTGATTACATCCACCGCCATAACCTGTACAGCCAAACCTGATGACCACCACCACCGCTATTCAAAAAGACGTCCAAAAACTCCAACGCTTGATCGCAGATGCATTAGAGGATGTCAAGGCTCAGGACATTGTGGTGTTCAATACCGAGCACTTGTCTCCCTTGTTTGAGCGTGTGATCATTGCGACCGGCTCTTCCAATCGACAAACCAGGTCTTTGGCCAGCAGTGTGCGTGACAAGGTGCGAGAGGCGGGTTTGCCCAAGCCGCGCTTAGAGGGCGAGGACAATGGCGAGTGGATCATTGTGGACTGTGGACCGGCGGTGGTGCACATCATGCAGCCCGCCATTCGCCAGTACTATCACTTGGAAGAAATTTGGGGCGACAAACCCATTCGTTTGAAACTGGGTTCTCCCAAGCCCATCGCACCAGTGCCTGTTAAGGCTGCGGCTCTGGTCCCAGCTAAAAAACGTGGCGGTGCAGCCAAATCTGCCTCGCCTGCCGCCAAGAAGTCGACCAAGCCGTTGCCTGGTCCTGTCGCCAAATCAGCCAAAGCTGCCAAGTCCCCACTTGCCGCTTCCAAAACGGCAGTCAAAAAGGCCAGCCCAAGCAGTGCCAGGTCGAAGCCTAAAAAACCATGAAATTGTGGGTCGTGGCGGTTGGGCAACGCACACCCGATTGGGCCCAGTCTGCTTGGGATGACTTTGCCAAGCGCTTTCCGCCTGAGTGGCCTTTGATATTGAAGGCAGTGAAAACCGAACCGCGACACAACGATGCCACAGACAAGTGTTTATTGGCAGAGCGAAAGCGAATCGAGTCTGCATTGCCCAAAGATGCTTTGCGCGTCGCACTTGACGAGCGCGGCAATACCGTGACCACCAAGGCAGTGGCCAATCAATTGAAAGCCTGGCAGCATGATGGCCGTGATGTGGCCTTCATCATTGGAGGGCCTGACGGTTTGGAGCCTGAATTTAAACGCGAGGCAAACCTTCGATGGCGTCTTTCAGACTTGACCTTGCCCCATGCCCTGGCCCGTGTGCTGCTGGTTGAGCAACTTTACCGCGCCATTTCGGTGCTGTCGAACCACCCTTACCACCGCGAGTGAGTCCATGACGCATTGGATTTACCTGTCTTCCCAAAGCCCTCGTCGCCAATCTTTATTGACCCAAATAGGGCAAAAATTTGAGCTTTTATGGCCCGATGAGGATGAGGACGTTGAAGCACTCGAAGCCATTCATCAGGGAGAGTCACCAAAGCAATATGTGCTTCGCGTGACCCGACTTAAATTGTCTGCTGCACTGAGCCGTTTACATCAGCGAGGCTTGAAACCCGCCCCCATTTTGTGTGCCGACACCACAGTGGCACTGGGGCATGAAATTTTAGGCAAGCCCCGAGACCGCAATCATGCCCGCCACATGCTGCACGCCTTGCGTGGGCAGTCCCATGAAGTGATGACCGCTGTGTCGATGGGTACGGCCGATGAGGAGCGCCATGCACTGAGCATCTCTCGCGTGCAATTTGGGCAGTGGCCCGATGACGCCATTGAGCGTTACCTTGACCATGGCGAATGGGAGGGAAAAGCCGGTGCTTATGCCATACAAGGACTGGCGGCGGCGGACATCGCCCACATTGACGGAAGCCACTCTGGCATCATGGGCCTGCCCTTGTATGAAACTGCTCAGTTGCTCCGCAAACCTTGGAAAGGTGTGACATGACCTTGCAACAAGATATTTTGATCAATTGGTCGCCGCAAGAAACCCGGGTTGCCGTGATTGAAAACGGGGCTGTCCAAGAGTTGCACATGGAGCGAACCCTGGAGCGTGGGCTGGTGGGCAATGTTTACTTGGGCAAAGTGTCTCGGGTTTTGCCCGGCATGCAGTCGGCTTTCATCGACATTGGCTTGGACCGTGCTGCTTTCCTGCACGTGGGAGATTTGGTCTCCACCATTGCAGCACGGCATGTTGAAACCGACCAAGCCCAGGCCATTTCGGCATTGCCCATAGAAAAGCAAGTTTTCGAAGGTCAAACTTTGATGGTGCAAGTCATCAAAGACCCCATGGGCAGCAAAGGGGCCCGCTTGTCCACGCAAATCAGTTTGGCTGGGCGAATGTTGGTTTATTTGCCGCAAGACGATCACATTGGTATTTCACAAAAAATTCCCCATGAGCAACGTGAAGCACTGCGCAGCAAATTACAGACATTGATCAACGACACCATCGACGCAGATCCGCAAGGCGGATTCATCGTGCGCACCAATGCAGAGGATGCGACCGATGGCGAGCTGTCCGATGACATCCATTACCTGCGCAGGACCTGGGCGCGCATCAAGCTGGCATCCTCTGCCAATCCAGCCAAAACCTTGATCCACCGCGACCTGACTTTGCTCCAACGTGTGTTGCGCGACCTGGTCAGTGAATCCACCCAAAGCATTCGCATTGACTCCAAAGAGCAGTTTGAACTTTTGCATGCATTTGGGTTGGAGTTCATGCCCTCGGCAGCGGCCAAACTGCAGTTGTACAAAGGTGAAAGACCCATCTTCGATTTGTTTTCTGTGGACGATGAAATCAGCCGGGCTCTGGGGCGCCGAGTTGATCTCAAATCTGGTGGCTATCTGATGATCGATCAAACCGAGGCCTTGACCACCATCGATGTCAACACAGGCGGGTTTGTAGGTGCCCGCAATTTCGATGAGACCATATTCAAAACCAATCTGGAGGCGGCAGGTGCCATTGCGCGTCAATTGCGTTTGCGCAATTTGGGTGGCATCGTCGTCGCAGATTTCATCGACATGTTGAAAGCAGATCATCAACAGGCCGTCCTTTTCGAGTTTCGAAAGCATTTGCTGCGTGACCGCGTCAAAACCATGGTCAGTGGTTTTTCTCAATTGGGTTTGGTGGAAATGACTCGCAAACGGACCCGTGAATCATTGGCCCATATGTTGTGTGAGCCGTGCCCCTCTTGTGTCGGTAAAGGTTCTGTCAAAACAGCAAGAACAGTCGCATATGACATCTTGCGTGAGATATTGCGCGAAGCACGTCAATTTGATCCGGTCGAATTCAGGGTGGTGGCAACCCCTGGGGTGATTGATCTGTTGTTGGATGAAGAAAACACCCACCTGGCGGGTTTGAGTGACTTCATTGGAAAGCCCATTTCCTTGCATCGCGAGTCGGCCATGGGGCCAGAGCAATACGATATTGTGCTGCTTTGACCTTCCGCAACCTGAGCCACCCCATGCGCATCGCTTTTTTAAGTCGTCACTTTGACCCACAAGGTGGTGGGGCTGAGCGCTATTCCGTGGCCGTGGCAACTGAATTGGCACAACGCCACGAAGTCCATGTGTTTGCCCAGTCTTTTGGACCCCATGTTCCCCGTGCCTGGGTGGCCCACAAAATACCAGGACCTTTGCATCGCCCTCGCTGGATCAATCAACTGTGGTTTGCAGTGGCCACAGCGTGGCTGACCCGTGGTGGTTTTGATGTGGTGTATTCTCATGAACACAGTTGGCATGGTGACGTTCAATGTTTCCATGTGCTACCCATCCGGCACAGTTTGATGGCCCAGCGATTGGGTTGGCGCAAGTTGATTCGCGTTTTGAAAATACTCACCAGTCCCAGACTCCTCACGTATTGGTGGCTGGAAGGCGCCCGGTTCCATGGTGTTGCGAAAGGCCAGCGCATGGTGTTGGCAGTTTCAGAACCACTGCGTCAGACCTTGGAGCAAACATACCCCCAGTCCAAGGGACTCATCAAAGTGATTCCCCCTGGTGTGAGCGCTGTGATGCCTGCACAGATGGGTGACCGGGACAGGGCGCGAAGTGCATTGGGTTTGCCCACAGATGTCCCGATTGTGTTGTTGGTGGCCAATGACCCTGTGCGAAAAGGGCTGGATGTTTTGATTCAAGCCATGGGTTTGTTGCCCCCATCATGGCGCTTGGTGGTTGCCGGACAACAGCCTTCAACTGCAACCTATCAACCCTTGGCCGATCAACATGGCGCACAAGAAAAAATTATTTTTCTAGGGCCCCAAAAGGATTTGCGTTTGGCTTATCAAGCCGCTGATGTGCTTGCCCATCCCACGTTGGAAGACACTTATGCCATGGTCGTCTTAGAAGCCATGGCCCAAGGCACACCTGTGGTGGTCAGTGACCTGCCTTATTGCGGAATCAGTGCTGAATTGACAGATGGCGTCAATGCCACGGTGCTGAAAGACCCGCGTGATCCGGTCGCCTTGGCCAACACCTTGAAAAGCTTGTTGGAGGACCCGGATCGCATGCAGTGTTTGAAAGAGCAGGGTCGACTTTGGTCTGAAGAAAAAACCTGGTCGCGCTGTGCCAAAGCCCATGAACAGGTTTTTGAGCAAATCGTGGCACTGCGTGGCTGATTCACACACATATCAGCGGTTGTCTTCGTAAGCGGTCAATAATTTCATGCCCAAATGGGCCCAAGTGGTGCGATGATTCACCAACACACGGGGCAGGGCATAGGCATTCATTTCAGGTGACGTGTGCACCCGTCCTCTTTGGGTGGTGGTCGCACTGGCATACCCGGCTTGGGCGACCCATTCCCAGTGCTGCGGCAAAAAGCGTCCATAGGGATAACAAAAATGGCGCACAGGCAAACCCAACATTTGCTCTAGTTCTGTTTTGGATTGTTCGATTTGTTGCTTCGCCACAGGTTCGTCGGCTTGGTTCAGGTCGATGTGGTCACAAGTGTGCGACCCCACATCCATGCCCAGTTGGGCCCAATGCCTCCAAGCCGGCGCATCCATCAATGGTTTTTGAGCCATCCCCGCAGGAACATCCCAAAAATTATGTCCGCCAATTTGGTGGCTGACCGCGTAGCAAGTGGCTGTGAACCCATATTTCATCAATATGGGCAAGGCATTTTCGTGGGTATTGACGTAACCATCATCAAAGGTGATGCCAACAACGCGAGCGTTCAACTCTCCCCGCAAATAGGGTTCAAGGTCGCGCATGGAAAGGCCATGAAATCCCCAGGCCTTTAAGCAGCGCATTTGCCAATCAAAAGATGCTGGACTGACGGTCAAATTTCGCAATGGTGTCCCAGATGGGGGCACCACATCAACCTGGTGGTACATCAAAATGGGGATGGTCTTCATGCTCGGGCTTGCAAGGCTTTCGCCACTGCTTGCGGCGTATATCCATCCAAGCCTCGGACGGCTTGGGTGTGGGGACTGCCAAGGATGTGCTGTAACCTGGCCACATTCTCTGGTAGTTGACTGCGATCATTTTCGGGGTGCCACAAGTGCAAAACAGTGGTGGAAAAACGCCCGTTTTTGTAGTGCACACCATGTCGAATCAGACGCACGGCAAGATCGGCATCTTCGTGGCCCCATCCTTGATAACTTTCATCAAACCCGTTCACAGCCAATAAGTCATTGCGCCAAACTGCCAAATTGCACGTGCGCGCGCTTTGCCATTGCCTGGGTTGGGCCTTTCGCCAAAATTGGCCTGGCGCATGGCACAGGGGCCACCAACGGTTGATTTGACCTTGCAGCCGTTGCGTTAGCCACTGCCAACGACTCCAGTGGTGAACAGGCCAATGTTGGTCTACCAGTTGCTCGGTCAAGCTTGGGTTGAGCAACACGCGGCTGCCCGCTACAAACCAGCCTGGTTCGGCGAGCCCATGGTGCTGGGCTATGAAATCAGGGCGGGTGACGCAGTCGCCATCTAGAAAAACAATTAAATCGCCTTGTGCAGCTGCCACAGCCAAATTTCTGGCAGCGGCCGCACGAAAACCATCATCGATTTGCCACAGGTGATGCAAGGGAACTGTTGACTCTTTTGCAATAGATTGAATGGCCTCTCGGGTTTCGCTGGCAGAACCATCATCGGCGACCAATATTTCATGCGGCAATTGGTGCTGGGCCAACAAAGAGCGCAGTACCGTTGTCAACGCGGCAGGTCTGTTGTATGTGGTGACCACCACAGATATTTTCATGGTGAACCATGCGGGCCTTGTTCGCCCAAATACATCAGCTTGAGGTACCGATAGTAAGTTCCTTCGGCATTTGATACAGCCAGGATAAATCCTTCGCGCCCGTCTAAAAAGCCGCGTTTGAGGACATAGGTGCGAAAAAAAGCCCATAAGCCATGGCCAATGGCTTTGCCTAGGCTGGATGTGCGGCCGTTTCGATGCAGGTTCAATGCCCCCTCTCGGGAATACTGATTTAACTTATGGAGCACTTGGTCCAAATTTTGAAAACTATCGTGCAACAGCAAGCCCTGAAGATTGACCATTGGGCCATCGGTGATGATTTTTTCGTGAACCAAATCGTCGCTGAAACGGCCATGCCCACGCTTGAAAAGCCTGCAAACGGGATCGGGCCACCAACCGCTGTGGCGCATCTCACGCCCACAATACCGGGACAGTCTGGGCAAGGTGCCAGCCAGATAGCCGCGGCCATCTCGCTCTACAAAAGATTGAATTTCTTGTGCCAACTCAGGCGACACGATTTCATCGGCGTCCACCGACAACACCCATGGCAGATTCGCCAGCGACAAAGCGTGATTTTTTTGGGCGCCAAAGCCAGACCAAGCGTGATGCTCAACCCGTGTGGCCCATTGCTTGGCAATGGCAAGGGTGTCATCCGTGCTGCCGGCATCCACAATGATGATTTCCTGCGCCCATTGCAAAGCTTGCAAGGTGGCCGGCAAGCGATGCGCTTCATTCAAGGTGATCATGATCACCGAAACTGGACAACGATGGGACTCCTTGGGCATCATGCTCTCAGTTGCTTGCGCCGGATGTGGGGTCATTGAACTGCAAACGGCTCAGCGAGGCATAAATGCCATTGCGTTGAATCAACTCGCTATGGGTCCCCGCCTCTGCCAATCTGCCCTGGTTCAAGACAATGATGCGATCTGCATGTTGTACTGTCGATAACCGATGGGCAATCACCACACAGGTTCTGCCGCGCATCAAATTGGTCAATGCGGTTTGGACTGAACGATCCGATTCGGCGTCCAAGGCAGAGGTGGCTTCATCCAGGATCAGAATGGGTGCATTTTTATAAATGGCGCGGGCAATCGACAGGCGTTGACGCTGGCCTCCAGATAACTTCATACCCGCGTCGCCCACATTGGTGTGCAATCCCATTGGTAAAGCGCTGATGAATTCCCAGGCATTCGCCGCTTTGGCTGCACGCTCAATCTGTGCCAAATCTGGGTTGATTTGTCCATAGGCAATATTGGCTGCCACTGTGTCGTTGAAAAGCAGCACTTCTTGGGTCACCAGTGCCATGTGTCGCCGCAAGGAGGTGAGTGAGAGTTGTTCGGCACTGACGCCGTCGATCAAAATCTGTCCTTGGGTGGGGGACATGAATCGCGGCAACAACGCAGCCAATGTGGATTTGCCGCTGCCGGAGGCGCCCACCACAGCCAAGGTTTGTCCTGGTTCGATGCACAAGTTAATGGCTTCAAGGGAAGGCATGCTCGCTTGCGGATAGGTGTAGCTGACGTTTTGAAACTCGATCCGGCCCAGTGGATGGGCCCACTCAATATCACCTTTGTCGGCTTCTTCTGGGCTGTCCAAAAATGAAAAAACACTTTGTGCGCACACGCGACCACGCTGCAAGGCGGTGTTGACCTCAGTGAGTTTTTTCAGGGGCGCGAGCAGCATCAGCATCGCTGTGATGAAGGCCACAAAACCACCCACAGATGTCACGCCCGTGGCACCTTCGCCTTGGTTGACTTGATTGAGGGCCAAATACACGATCAGCGCCAATGCCACAGAGGCGGCCAGATGTGTCAAAGGGGTTGTGGCCGAAGCAGGAATGGCTTCCCTCATTTGTGAGCGGCGAAAACGGGCATTGGCCGATTCAAATCGGTGCTTTTCAGTGCTTTGGCCTTGGTAAATCTTGATGATTTTTTGGCACGCCACAGATTCTTCGAGCACATGCGTGAGCTGCCCAATCGACTCCAGTCCACTGCGCCCAGCTTGGCGCAAACGCTTGGAAAATACCCGTACAAACCCCACGATCACTGGCCCCACACAAAGCGCAATCAGGGCCAACCGAGCATCTAAATAGAGCAAATAAGCCACCAGGGCCGCTACCGTGAGGGCTTCTCTGAAAGCGGAGATCACAACCTGTGAAATCGTTTCGCCAATGTTGAGGACGTCGTAGAGAACCTTGGCGATATAGCTGCCCTGGGCATCTGCGAATGAGGCGGCCGGCAAGCGCAGCATTTTTGCAAACATGTCATTGCGCAAAGCCATCGTGACATGTGTGGTGATCCATGTCGCAACGTAGTTGCTGACATAAATCAACAAGCCTTTGACCAAAAACAAGCCCACAATCGCCAGTGGAATGGCCACAACGTGCAATTCAGACTGAACTTGAAATCCTTGATCCAATAAAAATTTCATCATCGCCGGAAGCATGGCTTCTGTCACGGCGGTCGCAGCCATTCCCAGCAATGAAATGGCGTATGCCCACTTGTAAGCTTTGGCGTAGCCAAACAATCGACTGTAAAGTGAAGAAGTGGGCACAGATGAAGTAGGGTAAGGGCTTGATAATGTTACTATAGCGCTCGATATGACTCATGATCAATCCACCCTTGTCTGATCGTTTCTTTTCCCTTATTTCCAAGCTCTTGACTTTGGCTGGCCTGTTGCTTGGCCTGGTTGCATTGCCTTCATGGGCGCAATTTCGGGTGGAGGTGTCTGGGGTTGGCCTGACTCAAATGCCCATCGCCATAGCTGTGATGCGAGGCGAAGAGAACGCCCCGCAAAAAATCTCAACCATTGTCCAAGCTGACTTAGAGCGCAGCGGGCAATTTCGCGGCAATGCCCTGATGCTGGCGATGGACGAGTTAACTCGGCCTGACTTTTCGGTCTTCAAACAAAAAGGTGATGAGGCTTTGCTCACGGGGAGCATCACCAAATTGGCGGATGGGCGCTATGACGTTCGCTTCAGGCTTTGGGATTTGGTCAGAGGACAAGATCTCGGGGGCCAAAGTTACGCCACGCCAGTGGGTGATTTGCGCATGATCGCTCACCGAATTTCAGACTTCATCTACGAAAAACTCACAGGTGAGCGGGGTGTTTTCTCTACCCGTATTGCTTATGTCACCAAACTTGGTGGGCGGTTCAGTTTGTGGGTGGCCGATGCCGATGGTGAAAATGCGCAAGCGGCTTTGACCAGCCCAGAGCCCATCATTTCACCCAATTGGTCGCCCAGTGGCCATGAGTTGGCCTATGTTTCTTTCGAAGCCAGAAAGCCAGTGGTTTATGTGCACGATGTCGCTTCGGGCAAGCGACGTGTCGCTGCCAATTTCAAAGGCAATAACAGCTCTCCAGCGTGGTCTCCCGATGGCCGTTCTTTGGCAGTCACCCTCAGCAGAGATGGCGGCTCGCAAATTTATTTGATCCCTGCGCAAGGCGGGGAGCCAAGGCGCTTGACCCAATCGGCCAGCATCGACACCGAGCCCGTTTTTTACCCCGATGGATCTGCCCTGTATTTTGTGAGTGATCGTGGGGGGTCACCACAAATTTATCGCATGCCCACCATGGGTGGACCTGCCCAACGAGTCACCTTTGCTGGCAATTACAACATTTCTCCGGCCATCAGCCCAGATGGTCGCTGGATGGCTTACATTGCGCGCATCAATGGACAATTCAAATTGCAAGTGATGGATCTGAGGGCTGAAACCAACCAGTCGATCACCGATACAGGACCTGACGAACGCCCCAGTTTTTCACCCAATGGACGTTTGATTGTTTATTCCACTCAATTACAGGGCCGCGAGGCCTTGATGACCAGCACCGTCGATGGCCGCATCAAAGCCCGACTGGCCGGTCAAAATGGGGACATTCGTGAGCCTCATTGGGGACCATTTCTAAAACACTGATTTTTTTGGAGTAACACCAGCATGAATAAAACTCTTTTGACATTGGCTCTGGCCGCTTTACTGGCGGCCTGTTCTTCACCCGTTAAGCTCAATGAGGTTCCGGTTGAAGACAAAGCAGCTACCCAAGTTGCTGCCCCACCTGCTGATGCTCCAGCGCCCCAGGCGCGCTCGGCGGTGGCCAGCATCGATGCCCGTCCTTTGGCTTCCGTGGATGCGGGCCCGGTGGGCGTACTCAAAGTCATTTATTTTGACTACGATAGTTTTGCCATCAAACCCGAGTTTCAAGCCGTGGTCGAAAAACATGCGGCTTATATCAAACAAGATAACAAGCGTCGAATCGCTGTCGAGGGTCATACGGACGAGCGTGGTGGGCGTGAGTACAACCTGGCCCTGGGTCAAAAGCGTTCGGAAGCCGTTCGCAAAGCATTGAACTTACTGGGTGTTTCAGATGCTCAGATTGAGGCCGTCAGCTTTGGCAAAGAAAAACCTGCTGCTGCAGGCAGCAGTGAAGAAGCATTTGCCAAGAACCGCCGGGCTGAGATCGCGTACAAATGATCTCTCTGAGGATTCGTACAACCCTGCTGGGGTTGTGGGTGATTGGGTGTTCCTCATCCAGCTTTGCGGCCTTGTTTGAGGACGACGAGGCTCGGCGCGCCATTTTGGAATTGCGTCAACGAGTGGAATTGATGCGCATGGGCATCGAAACATTGCGCGCAGAGAACCAGGTGCTGATCAAAAAAGCCAGTGAAGGCTCTGACAAAAGTCAAGATGAACTGCTAGTCATGCGCCGAAGCTTATTGGACTTGCAAAACCAAATCGAATCTTTGAGGTCCGATTTGGCCAAGTCAAAAGGTGATTACGAGAGTCTTCTTAAATCTTTGTCTGAGTGGCAGCGAGATCAAAAAGACAAAATACAAGCACTGGAAGAACGCCTGCGAAAGCTGGAACCCACCAAGGTGGCCGTTGATGGGCGTGAATTTTTAGCCGATCCCTCAGAAAAGCGCGATTACGACCAATCGCTTGAAGTTTTTCGCAAGGGTGAATATGCCCAGGCAACGGGGACTCTCGCCGATTTTCTGCGCAGATACCCGCAAAGCGGCTACAAACCTTCCGTTTTGTTTTGGTTGGGCAACGCCCAATATGCGGTGAAGGATTACAAGGACGCCATTGCCAGCTTTCGCAGCTTGGTGGCCATGGGCCCTCATCAGCGCGTTGCGGAATCGTTATTGGCCATTGCCAACTGTCAGATCGAGCTCAAAGACGTTCGTGGCGCGCGCAAAGTCTTGGAAGATTTGATCAAAGCCCACCCAGATTCAGAGGCCGCAGGCGCTGCCAAAGATCGATTAACCAAGCTCAAGTAAAGATCACCGGGGTTACACCATGAGCATGGAAGACTTGGCCAACCAGACCCAATGGATTTTATGGGCATCATTTGGACTTTCTTTGCTATTTGGCGCCATTGCCCAGCGAACCCACTTTTGCACCATGGGGGCCATCAGCGATGTGGTCAACATGGGTGATTGGACGCGCGTGCGCCAATGGACTGTGGTGGTGGCCGTGTCCATGACCGGCTTTGCTTTGTTGTCATTGACAGGCCAAATTGATCCGGGCAAATCCTTGTACAGCACACAGCGCTTGTTATGGCTTTCCGCTTTGGTGGGTGGTTTTTTATTTGGCTTGGGCATGGTGTTGGCCTCAGGTTGTGGCAATAAAACATTGATTCGCATGGGTACGGGCAACCTGAAATCTTGGGTGGTTTTCGTGTTCATGGGGGTAGCGGCTTTTGCCACCCTCAAAGGTATAACCGCTGTCTGGCGCAACCAATTTTTGGACTCGGTTTTTGTGGACATGCCCTCTGGTGTGCATTTGGGTGCTCTGGTCTCAGCTTGGGCAGACATGCCGTTAGCCAATGCCTGGCCGATTTCAGGATTGGCTGTTGCTTGTTGCTTGTTGTTATGGGCTTTGTGGCGCAGGGACTTTTGGCAATCGGATAACTTATGGGCGGGCCTGGGCCTGGGCTTGGTCGTCACTGCCATGTTGTGGGTCAGCGGTCATTTGGGCTTTATTGCCGAGCACCCTGAAACTTTGGAGTCGGTTTACCTCACCACCAATTCCGGTCGCATGGAGGCCATGAGTTTTGTGGCACCCATGGCCTACACCTTGGATTGGTTGATGTTCTTCAGTGACAAAAGCAAGGTATTGAGCTTTGGCATTGTGTCTGCGGTCGGTGTGGTGATTGGTTCAGCCGTTTCCTCATTGGTCACGGGAAGCTTCCGGTGGGAAGGATTTGGCCAAATAGCGGACTTATCCCATCACTTGATTGGCGCTGTATTGATGGGGGTGGGTGGGGTCACCGCAATGGGCTGCACGATTGGTCAAGGTGTCAGTGGCTTGTCTGTTCTCAGCCTCAATGCCTTGTTGGCTGTGATGGGCATTATCTTGGGTGCATTGGCTGGCTTTCGCTATCAAACTTGGACCTTGGAGAAATCACTCTGATCACGACAGCGGTCATGGACCGGCGTTTATCCGGTTTGGAACGCTTGTATGGGTTTGAGGCCGCCAAACGGATCGTTGCGGCTCATGTCGTGGTGGTCGGTATCGGAGGTGTGGGTTCGTGGGCCGCTGAGGCGTTGGCGCGCAGTGGGGTAGGCCAATTGACTTTGATTGACATGGACCATGTTTCCGAATCCAACCTCAATCGGCAAATTCATGCCACCGAGGCCACGCTGGGACAGTCCAAGGTGCTGGCCATGAAAGAGCGCATTGCATCCTTTCAGCCTGAATGTATCGTCAATGCCGTGGATGCATTTGTTGAGCCTGACAACTGGCCGGGCATCATGGGCGCAAAGGTCAATGCCGTGATAGATGCATGCGATCAAAGCAGTGCGAAATTGGCGATGTCCGCGTGGGCACTGGGCCGGCAAGTGAGTTTTATCACGGTGGGTGCAGCAGGTGGAAAACGCCTTCCCCACTTGGTTGAAATTGCTGATTTGGGATTGGTCAGCCACGATCCCTTGCTCGCCCGATTGCGCCAAAAGCTCAGGCGTGAACATGCCGCGCCCAAGGGTACCCGCATGGGGCTGTCCTGCGTATTTAGCCGAGAGGCGATAAGCACGCCACCTGAAACATGTGAGCCCATGCAAGATGGACATTTGAGTTGTCATGGGCTTGGCTCTTTGGTGAGCGTCACGGCAACCTTTGGGCAATGTGCCGCCGGTTGGGCAATCAATCAATTGGCGTCAACAGGGGAGCGCGCAGCGCAAAAAAATTCGCTATAATTTACGGCTTCGCTGGCTGGTTTAGCGAACAAATGGGACGTTAGCTCAGTTGGTAGAGCAGCGGACTTTTAATCCGTTGGTCACAAGTTCGAATCTTGTACGTCCTACCAACATTGGCGGGTGACAGTTGATCTGTCACCCGTTTTTTGTTTCAGGTGACAAAACATGCCGATCAAATTTTGGTCTTGTTTGTTGTGGGCTGCTTGCGCCATTTGCAGCGCAAGGCAGGCCCTTGCTTTGGGTTGGGTTTTTGAATCTGGGCCCCCCGTTCAATCAGTTTTTTTAAATAGCGTCGAATACAACCAACTCAAAATCAATGCGGGTTGGGCCAATGATGATCCGCAAACCATGATGTTTGAGGTGAAAAACCCATTGCCTGGCGCTGTGTTTTGCCCAGCGGTCCAATTCACCGAAAAAAGTGGCAAGTCTCTCACCAAAGAGTTACGCCCTAAACTTTATTTGCCCACGGGCAGCATGCGCAGGGCCAATGTTTCGCCCGCAGAAAAAGAAAAAATCAAAAGCTATGTTTTGGTTTGCACCTGTAACAAGCCAGAACAAGGGCCGGCCATTTGCACAGGCAATTAAACCATTTGCATGCGATCAAGCCAGCTCTTTGGTGATGGCATCGAGTTGCTCGCTGAGCACCAACCAACGCTCTTCAGCCGCGTCCATTTGTTGGCGCTGGAGTTTCATTTTGCGTCCCAACTCGGACATTTCTGGCCCAGACAATGGCATCAGCAATTTGGCCTCTAAGCTGGACCATTCAGATTGATGCCCTTGCATGGTTTTTTCCAGTTGCTGCAACTCTGCTTTCAGAGGTTTTAAAAGCACGGATTTATCTTGTCGCATTTGTGCTTGGCGTTGGCGAGCTTGGCGTGAGCCTTGCGGATTGACCTGAGCTGAAGGGGCCTTGTTCGTGATTTCTACGGGGGGCTTTTTACCTGCGCTTTGATCAGCCACCATGCGTTGGTAGTCATCTAAATCGCCTGTAAATGATTGCACACGGCCTTGGCTGACCACCCAAAATTCATCACACACCGAACGCAACAATGAGCGGTCATGGCTGACCAATAAAACGGTCCCATCAAAGCCATTGAGGGCCATGCCCAGCGACTCTCGCGTGACCAAATCCAAGTGGTTGGTGGGTTCGTCCAGCAGCAACAGGTTGGGGCGTTGCCACACCAACATGGCCAGCACCAACCGGGCTTTTTCTCCCCCACTCAAGGTCCCCACCGCTTGACCAACCATGCCGTCAATAAACCTAAAACCGCCCAAAAAGTTACGCAGCTCTTGCTCTCGGGCATGGGGTGAGAATTTGCGGGCCAAGTCGATCATGTGCTGCAGTGGCGAGTCGTCAGGCTTGAGCACATCCAACTCTTGTTGCGCAAAATACCCAATGCGCAGACCTTTTCCTTCAACCATGTCACCAGCCATCAACTTCAGGTCGCCCGCAATGGTTTTGACCAGAGTTGACTTGCCTTGCCCATTGGCGCCCAAGATGCCGATGCGTTGGCCGGCCAGCACAGACAGCCCCACCCCTTTGAGAATGGCTGTGGCACCTTGGTCACTGACATAGCCCAAACTGGCGTTTTGCAATGACAGCATGGGATTGGGCAAGCTCTCCGGGGGCTTGAATTCAAATTGAAAATCAGCGGCGTCCAAAATCGCATCGACCCGCTGCATCCGCTCCAGGGCTTTGACCCGACTTTGTGCCTGTTTTGCCTTGCTGGCCTTGGCCTTGAATCGGTCAATGAAGCGTTGCAAGTGGGCAACCCGATCTTGTTGTTTTTCGTAGGCAGATTGCTGCAGCGCTTGTTGTTGGGCCAACAGAACTTCAAAGGCGCTGTAATTTCCACCATAGCGCGTGAGTTGGGCATTTTCCAAATGCAAGGTCACGCGGGTCACCGCATCTAAAAAATCGCGGTCATGGCTGATCACCAGCATGGTGCCCTCGTAGCGTTTGAGCCAGTCTTCCAGCCAAACCAATGCATCCAAGTCCAGGTGGTTGGTGGGTTCATCTAGGAGCATCAAATCGGCCGGACACATGAGTGCACGACTGAGTTGCAATCGCATGCGCCAGCCGCCAGAAAAACTGTTGACCGGGTTATCTAACTCATGGGTTTTAAAGCCCAATCCCAGCAACATGGCTTGCGCTCGTGATCTTGCGTGGTGTCCCCCAGCATCGTCCAAGGCTGCATAGGCCAAAGCCATGGCTTCCCCATCATCCTTTGACTCAGCCTCTTTCAACTCGGCCAGGACGCGGTTCAAGCGCAAATCACCTTCCAGCACAAAATCTGTGGCACCTTGGTCTGTCTCCGGTATGTGTTGTTCCACCTGAGAAATTTGCCATGTGTCCGGCATAGACCATTCACCTTGGTCTTCCTGCAACTGTCCGGTGATGAGTGCGAAGAGGCTGGATTTGCCGGCGCCATTTCGCCCAATCAGACCGACTTTTTCACCGATTTGAATGGTTGCGTTCGCTTGGGACAGAACCACTTTGGTGCCACGTCGCAGCACTGTATTTTTAAAAGTCAGCATGAAAGTGTGCGCAGCTCTTCTTTGTTGATCAAAAGCACCTGATCGTCGCCTGCACTGGTGCTCAGTCCTATCGGGGCAAGGGTTGGAAACGCGGCATCGAAATGGACTCGTTCATGGCCAATTTCAAGAACCAAAATGCCGTTTTCCATCAGGTGCTGGGTCGCGCGCGACAACATGTGCCGGACAAAATTCATTCCGTCAGGACCACCTGATAAAGCCAGATGTGGTTCCGCGACAAATTCTGGGGGCAGTAACCCCATGCTCTGGTCGTTGACATAGGGGGGGTTGCACAAAATCACATCGTATTGACCCAAGGGGGCTTCTAAGCCAGCCACACAATGCCAATCGATTCGCTGAGACATGCCGTGGCGTTGACCGTTGATGAGTGCAACTGCCAGGGCGTCGGCACTGATGTCACTGGCGTCGATGTGTGCATCAGGGTAGGCCATGGCTGCAAGCACAGCCAAGCTGCCATTGCCTGTGCATAAATCCAAAATGCGCTGGGGCGCTTGGTTCAAAAAGTGGTCAATGCTGCCCTGGGCCAACACTTCCGCAATCAAGCTGCGCGGCACGATGCAGCGCTCGTCCACATAAAAATCCACCCCTTGCAGCCAAGCCTCACGGGTCAGGTACGCCGCAGGCAAACGGCGATCAATGCGCTGGCGGACCAAATCTAGACACGCTCGAACTTGTTCTGGCTGTAAGGTCTCGGTGTGTAAATCGGTGTCAGTGTCCAAGGGCAAGCCAAGTTGCCACAAGACCAGCCAAGCCGCTTCGTCAGCCATCTCCAGGGTGCCTTGGCCCAGGGACACGCTTGACGATTGCAGCATTTGGGTGCACTGCACCAACAAATCGGGCAGCGTCATGAATGCTTCATGGCCACCAGTTGATTGAGCCGCTCCAAAACGCCTTGATAAATGTTTTTCAAAGGTTCGATGTCTTGGATGCGGACGTTCTCATTGACTTGGTGGATGGTGGCATTGGGGGGGCCCAGTTCGATGACTTGTGGGCAAAATTTGGCAATGAAGCGCCCGTCACTGGTACCGCCTGTTGTGGAGAGCTCGGTTTGCAGACCCGCGTGGGCCAAGATCGACGCTTGCACAGCTTGGCTTAACTCACCAGGCTGTGTCAAAAATGGCATTCCGCCCAAAGTCCATTGCAATTGGAAGGTCAGGCCGTGGCGATCTAGCACCTGGGTCACGCGCTCTTGCAAGGATTCAACGCTGGACTCTGTGCAGAAGCGGAAATTGAAGTCCACCACCACATCTGCTGGTATCACGTTGCTGGCACCTGTGCCCGCATGAATATTGCTAACCTGCCAACTGGTAGGGGGAAAGAACGCGTTTCCATCGTCCCATTTCATGGCCACCAGTTCAGCCAAAGCAGGGGCCAACTGGTGAATCGGATTTCTGGCCAGTTGCGGGTACGCGATGTGCCCCTGTATGCCTTGCACCACCAGCTTGCCACTGAGGGTGCCTCGTCTTCCATTTTTAATCATGTCACCGGTGGCGTTGATCGAAGTGGGTTCACCCACAATGCACCAATCCAAGGTTTGGTGCCGCGCTCGCAACTTTTCGCAAACCACCACCGTGCCATCCAATGCCGGGCCCTCTTCATCGCTGGTGATCAAAAAAGCAATGTTCAGATGGGGGTCGGGGTTGACCATTAAAAAATCCTCGGTTGCCACCACCATCGCGGCCAAAGAGGTTTTCATGTCACTCGCACCCCGACCATAAAGTCGTCCATCTCGGTGCGTGGGGGTGAAGGGATCGCTGCTCCAGCGCTCCATCGGTCCGGTGGGAACCACATCGGTGTGACCCGCCCAAACCAGGGTCCGAGAATGGGCCTGGGTGCTCTTGCGCAGGGCCCATAAGTTGGTGACCTTGAATGATTCAGGGCCACTGACGATGGTTTCGCATTCAAAGCCCAGGGGCTTGAGCCGCTGGGCCATCAGATCTTGGCACCCCAGGTCCAATGGCGTGAGGGAAGCCCTGGCAATGAGCTGCTCTGCCAATTGCAAAGTGCGAGACATCAGTCGCGCAGCAAATCGTTGAGACTGGTTTTCGCCCGAGTTTGGGCATCCACCCGCTTGACAATCACCGCACAGTAAAGGCTGTACTTCCCGTCTGCGCTGGGCAAGTTGCCTGACACCACCACCGAGCCAGCAGGGACACGGCCGTAATGCACTTCACCGGTGGCACGGTCATAAATTTTGGTGCTTTGACCAATGTAGACACCCATGGAAATGACAGAGTTCTCTTCAACGATGACGCCCTCGACGATCTCTGAGCGTGCCCCAATGAAGCAATTATCTTCAATGATGGTCGGGTTGGCTTGCAATGGTTCCAGCACCCCACCCAAGCCCACGCCGCCGGAGAGGTGAACGTTTTTACCCACCTGAGCGCAAGAGCCCACAGTAGCCCAGGTGTCCACCATCGTGCCTTCGTCAACATAAGCACCAATGTTGACGTAGCTGGGCATCAAAATGGCGCCTTTGGCGATGTAGCTGCCTCGGCGTGCCACAGCAGGGGGGACCACCCGCACGCCGCTTTCTTTCATCTGCGCAGCGCTCAAATGCGAGAACTTGGTTTGTACCTTGTCATAAAAGCCCAACTCTCCGGCTTTGATGACTTCATTGTCTTTCAAGCGAAAACTGAGGAGAACCGCTTTTTTGATCCATTGGTGTGTCGTCCATTGGCCCACGCCTTCGCGGGTGGCCACCCGCAGGCGACCTGCGTTGAGCTCAGAGATCACATGATCCACCGCCTCTGTGACTTCTTTGGGCGCGATGCTGGGGCTGAGTTGCGCACGGTTTTCCCAAGCGCTGTCGATGATGGTTTGAAGCTGTTGACTCATGTTGGAAGGCTGGGATTGAGTTGAAGAAATTGAACAATGCGGTGCGCTGCTTGCAGGCATTCATCGGTTTTCGCCACCAATGCCATGCGAATGCGGCCAGCGCCTGGGTTGGTGCCATTGAACTCTCGGGCCAAATAGCTGCCAGGCAAAACCGTGACATTGTATTGAGCCAGCAAATGCTTGGCAAAAAGATCGTCTCGACCTTGCCAAGCCGGGGGCAATCCCGCCCACAGATAAAACCCAGCATCGGGCAAGTGCACGTCCAATACTTGGGCCAATACAGGCGTGACCTGGGCAAACTTATCTCGGTACAGCTGTCGGTTATCGCGCACATGCTGTTCGTCTTGCCACAGGGCCCGTGAGGCGGCTTGGACCATGCCGCTCATGGCGCTGCCATGGTAGGTGCGGTAGAGCAAATATTTTTGAATGATATTGACATCTCCAGCTACAAAACCGCTGCGCATGCCTGGCACATTGCTGCGTTTGGACAGGCTGGTGAAGCTGACCAAATTTTTAAAATCTGTTCGCCCCAAACGTTGGGCCGCCTCCAGTCCACCCAACGGGGCCTCGTCACGGAAGTAAATTTCGCTGTAACACTCGTCAGATGCGATGACAAAACCATAACGATCACTCAGATCAAACAATAGTTCCCATTCTGACAAGGGCATGACGGCCCCCGTTGGGTTGCCGGGTGAGCACACAAAAAGCAGTTGCGTTTGGGCCCAAATATCGTCGGGGACACTGGCCCAGTCTTGGGCAAAGTTGCGCTCGGCCACACTGGGCACGTAGTACACATCGGCCCCACCCAAGAGGGCGGCGCCTTCGTAAATTTGATAAAAAGGATTGGGGCAGACCACCCAGGGGCGTTTGGAAGTCGCCATGGGGTTGAGAACGGCCTGGGTAAAAGAAAAAAGGGCTTCACGGGAACCATTGACGGGCAAAATTTGCTTGGCACTGTCGACAGTGACTTGGTAACGGCTGCTCAGCCATTGTGCGCAGGCTTGCCGCAAGCTGGCTTCGCCTGCCGTGGGGGGATAGGCCGCCAGGCTTGAAAACGCATTGGACATGACCTCCATGACCATGGGCGGTGTGGCATGGCGCGGCTCTCCAATGCCCAGGCTGATGGCTTTGTGTTCAGAACTGGGTTTGACGCCATCAAAAAGCAGGCGCAACCTCTCAAAAGGATAGGGCTGTAAGCGTTCTAGCAAGGGGTTCATCGCTGGTATTATCGTCTCAGGATCACCGACAGTCAGCAACTTTGCAAGCCTGTACCCTCATCGCACCAACCTTTTCATTGCCATGAACGCTGCTTTTATACATCTTGATTTGAGCCAAGCGGCCCAGTACGCGGTTGATGCCACTTTGTTACCCAGTTTGATTGAAACATTTGCGACCAGTTTGTCCAAAGAAAGATTAGCGATTCAAACCCTATTGCCTGGTGAGGATGGAGAGGCGATCCGGATGAACTTGCATTCCCTCAAAGGCTTTGTCCCTATTTTTTGTGAGCCTATGCTGGCCCAAGAGGTCATTCAACTTGAGGCATTGGGCCGCAAAGAGAGCTTGCAATCTCTCAGGCCACGCTTGGTCAAACTGCTTGATATGTTGATGGTGCTGGAGCACGATGTCCAATTGTGGCGTGAGCGCTATGATCGCGACCCCCATGACCCCAACCTGTTTCCATCGACTTGACAGCAACGGGTTTTTTTGATTTTTTACAGGCTATTCGGTGCGTCTCAATTCCATTAAATTATCTGGCTTTAAATCCTTTGCTGAACCCACCCATTTCATGTTGCCCGGACAATTGGTTGGGGTGGTTGGGCCCAACGGATGCGGCAAGTCCAACATCATTGACGCGGTACGCTGGGTATTGGGCGAAAGCCGGGCGAGTGAATTGCGCGGCGAGTCCATGCAAGACGTTATTTTCAGCGGCACCACCACGCGCAAGTCATCAAGTCGCTCCAGCGTTGAATTGATTTTTGACAATGGCGACCACCGAGCGGGTGGCCAATGGAGCCAATTTCCTGAAATTGCAGTCAAGCGGGTTTTGACACGCGACGGCACCAGCAGTTACTACATCAATAACCAACCCGTGCGCCGCCGGGACGTACAAGATGTGTTTTTGGGTACTGGTTTGGGCCCACGCGCCTACGCGATCATTGGGCAAGGCACCATCAGTCGGATCATTGAATCCAAACCCGAAGAGCTGCGCTTGTTCTTGGAGGAGGCTGCAGGTGTTTCCAAATACAAAGAGCGCCGCCGGGAAACCGAACATCGTTTGAGTGATGCGCGTGAAAACCTGACCCGCGTTGAAGACATCTTGCGCGAGCTCAATGCCAATTTGGATAAGCTCGAAAGGCAGGCTGAAGTGGCGCAACGCTACAACGACTTGCAACAGCTTGTGGGGCTCAAGCAAAAACAATTTTGGTTTTTGAAGCGCGCCGAGGCGTTGGTCGATCAGACTCAATTGCAAGACGCCATTTTGCAAGCCACCAATGGATTGGAGTCCAAGGTGGCCGATTTGCGTCACATCGAGTCCGATCTGGAGACCATCCGACAAGCCCATTATGCGGCTGGTGACCAGGTCAATCAGTCGCAAGGGTTGTTGTACGAAGCCAGTGCGGAGGTGGGGCGGCTCGAAGCAGAGATTCGATTCGTCGTCGAAGGTCGTCAACGCGCCATCGCACGCATTGAGCAAGTCAAGGCGCAAACCGTCCAGTGGCACGAACAGGCAACCCATGCCCAGCAAGAACTCGACAGATTGCAAGCGCAAAGCTCAGATGGTGATGAGCAAGCCGAAATTATGCAAGCCCAATGCGAGGAGCAACAAGCGCAGTTGCCGCAATGGGAAGATGGCTTGCGTCATGCGCAAACAGCGGCCAACGAGCAGCGACTTCAAGTGGTTCAAGTGCAGCAGCAAATTCAGGTGCTGGCCGCTGACCAACGCAATCTTGAGGAGCAACGCCGACAAATGGAGTTGCGCCGCGAGCGCCTTGACAGTGATAAACGTGCTTTGTCTGCCCCGGATCCGCAGCATGTCTTGCAAGCGCGCACGGCTTTGCAGCAAGCGCAAATGCAAGCTGAGCAAGCCCAGGCCGCCCTCGTTCACTTGGAGGCCACCTTGCCCGAGTTGGATGGTCAGCGACAAGAAGCGCAAACCACGGTCAACACCGAGTCCGCTCAGCAAGCCGACTTGTCAGCGCGTTTGCAAGCGCTCAAGGCATTGCAAGAGAAAGTCAAAACCGATCAAAAGCTCAGCCCGTGGTTGAGTCGCCATGGTCTGGATGGCTTGCAAGCTTTGTGGAACCGCTTGCACATCGAGGCTGGCTGGGAAAATGCCCTTGAAGCAGCATTGCGCGAGCGGTTATCGGCCTTGGAAGTGGGTCAGTTGGACTTGGTCAAGGCCTTTGCCAAAGAACCCCCCCCCACCAAACTGAGCTTTTACAGCCCTTCTTCAGCATCCGCTGGCGCCGCCAACCCGGGTCGCAGCCGTTTGGTGGATTTATTGCGTATCCATGATGCGGGTCAAAAGGCCTTATTGACCCATTGGCTGGCCAACGTGTACACCGCGCCTGATTTGGAGTCTGCGCTGGCCGATCGGGGCAAGCTGTTGCCCGGGGAAGTGATTTATGTGGCCCAAGGGCATGCCATCACCCAGCACAGCGTGAGTTTTTATGCCCCCGATAACGAGCAGGCTGGTTTACTGGCCCGGGCACAAGAAATTGAAAATCTAGAAAAACAAGTTCGCGCTCAATCGCTGATTCAAGAGGAAGCCCGCAGCACATTGGTGCGGGCCGAAGCCGCCTACAACGAAGCCCGGTTGCAACTCAACAGCGCCCGACAGGCGGCCAGTGAAACACAAGCCAAGTCGCATGCCATGCAGGTGGAATCCTTGCAACTCGACCAGCTGGCCGAGCAGGCGCAAAACCGTTCGCAACAAATTGACCAAGATTTGGCTGAAATTCAAGCAGCTGGCCAAGAACTGCACGAGCGCTTGGTTCAATCCCAAACACGATTTGAAGAGTTGGACATGCAACTGGCCGACGGCCAAGAGCGCCATGCCCAGCTCGAAGACCAGGCCTCAACCGCCCAACGTCGCTTGGATGATGCGCGTGAGCAACTTCGCACCTTGGAGCGGCAAGCCCAAGAGGCTGAATTCAACCGCCGCACCTTGGTCAGCCGACAAGCTGAACTGGGGCGCTCTATTGAGACAGCACAACAGCAAATCCAATCGATGGCCGACCAACAAGCGCAGGCCGAAGAGGAACTTCAACGCTTGTCTGATGTGGCCGCACAGGCAGGCTTGCAATCGGCACTGTCGCTGAAGTCTGAGCGTGAGGCCGCATTGGGGGCCAAGCGCAGTGAGTATGACGACTTGACGACCAAATTGCGCGCCAGTGATGAGCGCAGGTTGCAAATTGAGCGCGAACTCGACCCACTGCGCCAGCGCATCACTGAGTTGCAACTCAAAGAGCAAGCGGCACGCTTGGGTTGTGACCAATACACACAAATGTTGGTCGATGCCCAAGCCGATTTGGAGGCATTGGCCCTGTTGGTGGAGCAAGACCAAGTGCGCATCCACGGCATGCAAACGGAGATTGACCGACTCAACCGTGAAATTCAATCTTTGGGCGCAGTAAATTTGGCCGCTTTGGAGGAGTTGAGTTCTGCACGCGAACGGAAAACCTTTTTGGACGCCCAATCGGCTGACCTCAATGAAGCGATGGCAACCTTGGAAGACGCCATCAAAAAGATCGATGCTGAAACGCGTGACCTGCTTGGGGGTACTTTCAAAACGGTGAACGAGCACTTTGGCCGCATGTTCCCCGAGTTATTTGGTGGCGGCAATGCGCGTTTGGTGATGACCGGCGAAGAAATCCTTGACTCAGGCGTGCAGGTGATGGCCCAGCCACCGGGCAAGAAAAACCAAACCATTCACCTGTTGTCGGGTGGCGAAAAGGCGTTGACTGCCATTGCCCTGGTGTTTGCCATATTCCAGCTCAACCCGGCACCTTTTTGTTTGCTCGACGAGGTGGACGCGCCGCTGGACGACGCCAATACCGAACGCTATGCAAAATTGGTGTCCAGCATGGCCAAGGAAACCCAGTTCTTGTTCATTTCGCACAACAAAATTGCCATGCAAATGGCCGAACAATTGATCGGCGTGACCATGCAAGAACAAGGCGTTTCTCGCATCGTGGCGGTTGACATGGAGTCGGCCGTGAGCATGGCTGAATCGGTTTGAGAACGCCGTGAGCAGCTTTCAAATTGGTTTGGCCATTGCCGGCGGTGTGGTGCTCGTCGCTGTGGTGGCACACAGCACCTGGACCACACGCAAAAACAAACCGAGACAAGCCCAGGACTTGCCCCCCGCAGAGCCCATGCTTGAACCGATGCCCTCGGCTGAAAGCTTGCTGCGAGAGGCTTCCTTTGATACCCCATCGATGCAGTCATCGGCATCCATGCCCAGCCCGGTGGAAGAACCCAGTGGCTTCGCCCAGGTCCACCAACCATCCTCCGATGCAGCACCTTTTGAGCACAGGTCGGGCCCGTCAGAAGCGAGCACACAGCCCATGGTGTCAGCGATCGAAATAGACACAAGGCCTTGGAGCGATGGCCCCGCCGAACTGCCCACCCTGGAGAAGCCTCCCGCGCTGGACGCTTTGATCGACGTGATTGCCCCCATTGAACTCGACAGCCCCACATCGGGCGACGCTGCTTTGGCTGTGGCCCCCACCACGGCCCGGGTGGGCAGCAAATTTTTCACCATCGAAGGCCTCAATGTTCAAACCGGCGAGTGGTTGCCTTTGCGGTTAGGCCAGCGCTACAGCGCCTTTCAGGCGGGGATGCAATTGGCCAACCGCACGGGGGCCTTGAATGAAATTGAATACTCCGAATTTGTGATGAAGGTGCAGACTTTTGCCGACGCCACCAATGGGCAAGTTGAATTCCCAGACATGCTCGAAGCCGTGGCCCGCGCGCGCGAGTTGGATCAATTCGCCAGTGCCCACGATGCCCAACTCAGTTTCACTTTGAGAGCCACGCGCGCGGCGTGGAGCCCCGGCTATGTACAACAAAATGCGGCTCGCTTGGGCTTTATACCCGGTGTGATTCCAGGGCGAATGGTGTTGCCTGCCCCCGTGGTGGGTGCGTCGCCCATCGTGGTCCTGTCATTTGACCCCCAAGCGGCCATGGCCGAAGACCCAGCCCAATCGGCCGTGCGAGAAATCAACCTCAGTTTGGATGTGCCCCATGTGGTCCGCACCGAAGAACCTTTTGCCAGGCTGTGCCATGCGGCGCGCGAACTGGCCAAAGCCATGGACGGCACCATCACCGATGACCACGGACAAGCCTTGTCAGACGCTGCCATTCGGGCCATCGACACCGATTTGCGCACGCTCTACAACACCTTGGACGCGCGCGACCTCTCTGCCGGGTCACCCCAAGCCCGCCGCTTGTTCAGTTGATACCTTGGCCGACATTGCAGAGAGTTAACCTGCCATGGATGGTTTGAATCAGTCCCCAGCCGAACCGCCCACAAAGGCAAACGCGGTGGCTGCACATGCCGCCCAACTGCGTGCGCAATTGCTCCAACACGGGCATTCTTATTACGTGCTCGACGCGCCCACCATTCCCGATGTGGAATACGACCGCTTGTTTCGCCAACTCCAAGCCCTTGAGCAGGCGCACCCAGCCTTGTGCACGCCAGATTCACCCACCCAGCGTGTAGGTGGCAAGGCGGTGGACGCTTTTGCCAGCGTCATGCACCGGGTGCCCATGCTGAGCATCCAAACCGAAACCGATATCAGCGAACAAGGGGCGCGTTTGTTCGATGCGCGGGTGCGCAAACAACTGCAATGCAGTGATGCTGACCCTTCACTTGAGTATGTTGCCGAGTTGAAATTTGACGGCCTGGCCATCAGCTTGCGATACACCGGGCATGTGTTGGTGCAGGCTGCGACCCGGGGCGATGGCGCTTGGGGCGAAGATGTCACCCACAACATCCGAACCATTGGTCAAATACCCTTGCGTTTGCCCGCCACTGCACCAGCAGACCTGGAGGTGCGTGGTGAAATTTACATGCGCCGCGATGACTTTGAGGCTCTCAATGAACGGCAAAGGCAAAAAATAGCTTCCGGGGCTAAAAATGAAAAAACATTCGTCAACCCGCGCAACGCAGCTGCAGGTGCCGTGCGTCAGCTCGACCCGCAGATGGCCGCTCAGCGCCCTTTGAGTTTTTTCGCTTATGCCTTGCACTTTCATCCAGCACCAGAAGTTATTTTGTCTCCCATCGAGGCCACGCTGTATGGCTTGAATAAATTTGTAAGCCACGATCAGGTCTTGCACAGTTTGAAATCATGGGGCTTTCCTGTTTCTGCACAAGCAAAAACGGTGCATGGGGCCGATGGCTTGGTGGCTTACCACCAAGCCATTGCAGATCTTCGCGACCAGTTGCCCTTTGACATCGATGGGGTGGTTTACAAAGTCAACCAAATTGAACGCCAAGCCTTGTTGGGCATGGTCAGCCGAGAGCCCCGATGGGCGGTGGCGCACAAATTCCCAGCCCATGAGGAAATCACCACGGTCTTGGCCATCGATGTGCAGGTCGGTCGCACCGGCAAACTGACCCCAGTGGCCAAGCTGGCACCGGTGTTCGTGGGCGGTGTGACCGTCACCAATGCCACCTTGCACAACGAAGACGAAGCCCGCCGCAAAGACGTTCGGGTGGGTGACACCGTGGTGGTGCGCCGTGCCGGAGATGTCATCCCCGAGGTGGTCTCCGTCATCGTCGAAAAACGCCTGCACGAATCCAGCTTGTTCACCATGCCAACGCATTGCCCGGCATGCAACAGTTTGGCCGTGCGCGAAGAGGGCGAAGCCGACTACCGGTGCAGCGGCGGTCTTTTTTGCAGTGCCCAACAAAAGCAAGCGATTTTGCATTTTGCACATCGCCGTGCGGTGGAAGTCGAAGACCTGGGTGAAAAAATAGTTGATCAACTGGTCGACGCCGGTTTGGTCAAAACCCTGCCCGATCTATACAAATTGGGCTTTTCCCATTTGGCAGCATTGGATCGGATGGCAGAAAAATCGGCCAACAATTTGCTGGCCAGTGTGGAGAAGTCCAAGCAAACCACCTTGCCCAAGTTTTTATTCGGTTTGGGCATTCGCCACGTGGGCGAGGCCACCGCCAAAGCCTTGGCGCACCATTTCGGTGGAATGGACGCCATCATGGACGCCAGCTTGGAGCAACTCCTGCAAGTGGCCGATGTGGGCCCGGTGGTCGCACAAAGCCTGCGGACCTTTTTTGACCAAGCCCACAACCGAGAAGTCGTTGAACAATTGCGTGCTTGTGGCGTCGCTTGGTCAGAAAGCGCGCCAAAAGGGCGCTTGGACTTGCCTTTGACCGGGCAAACCTATGTGATCACGGGCACCTTGCCCAACTTGTCACGTGAACAAGCGCAAGCGTTGCTCGAGCAAGCGGGGGCCAAAGTGGCTGGCAGTGTGAGCAAAAAAACCACTGCTTTGGTGGCGGGCGAGGCAGCAGGCAGCAAATTGGAAAAGGCCCAAAGCCTGGGCATCCCCGTATTGGATGAAGCAGCGCTCTTGCAGTTGCTCGAACCCCGCCCATGAGCCCCTTGATTGGCGTTGATTTGGGTGGAACCAAGATCGAAGTGGCTGTGCTCGATACGCAAGGGCAAGCGATAGACCGATACCGGCGACCCACGCCCGTGGGTGACTATGGTGCCACCATCGCCCGCGTGGCCGAGATGGTGGAACAGTGCATCAAAACCCACCACATGGCCCGCCCCTTGGCCATAGGCATGGCCATCCCGGGTTGCCTGGACCCAACCACAAAAACGGTGCGTGGGGCCAATTCAGTGGTGCTCAATGGCAAACCCATGCAAGCCGATTT
>RFXS01000070.1 GCA_009921465.1 Betaproteobacteria bacterium | reverse complement strand
ACGCCTTATACGCAGCTGGAGTGGTGTCCTCAGACACCCACCCCCCCCACATCTCCCAACCCGTTGCGTTGGAAGCCCATGCCGATGCCTGAGGCGCCTACAGACTTTGTTGATGGGGTGCGTCAAATGGCCAGCAGTGGTTCAGCGGGTGCGAACAGTGGAATATCTACCCACATGTATGTGGCCAATCAATCCATGCACAAACGTGCGATGTGCTGCACAGACAGTGAGTTGCTGTTTGTGCCACAACAAGGCAAATTGCGATGCAAAACTGAATTAGGTATTTTGACCGTTGCGCCAGGTGAAGTGATGCTCATTCCAGCCGGAGTGGTTTTTTCAATCGAACTGATGGAGGGACCGTCGCGCGGCTATCTTTGCGAAAACTTTGGCGCCCACTTTCGCTTGCCAGAGCTTGGCCCCATTGGTTCAAATGGGCTGGCCAATTCGAGAGACTTTCTCACACCCGTGGCTGCATTTGATGCAAGCGATGAGCCTTATGAAATCATTCGCAAATTCGATGGCCAGCTGTGGCAAGGCAAGATGAACCATACGCCTTTCAATGTGGTTGCGTGGCATGGCAACTTGGCACCTTGTAAATACGATACAGACAAGTTCATGACCATTGGATCGATCAGCCATGACCACCCAGACCCCTCCATCTTTACAGTCCTGACATCGCCATCTGACTCACCAGGGGTTGCAAACTGTGACTTCGCGATATTTCCATCGCGCTGGATGGTTGCTGAAAACACTTTCAGACCCCCATGGTTTCATCGCAATGTGATGAGTGAATTCATGGGCTTGGTCAAGGGACAACACGATGCCAAGCCGATGAGTTTCTTACCAGGCGGGGTGTCCCTGCACAACCGCATGGTGCCTCATGGGCCTGACACAAATGCGTTCATGGCAGCCAGTCAGGCTGACCTGGCTCCTCAAAAACTCAGCAACACGCTGGCATTCATGTTTGAAAGTCGTTCCATGCTAAAGCCCACAGACCATGCAATGCGCTATCCGTGGCGAGACGCTCACTACGATGCGTGCTGGCAAGATCTCCCCAAATTATTTCCCGATTGAACCCCTCAACTTAACTCAATGACCAAACTGCAGACATGCTGGGGCGTTTGCCAAAGGCCAGGTACCAGCTGGCGACCTTGGGATAACGATCACGCCAAGCAATGTCAGAAAATCGCAAGTCCAAATACCACAGGGCACAACCCACGGTGAGCGTGCCTATATCGACCCTGTCGGCCAATTGGCCAGGCTCATTGTTCAAAGCCGTCAGTGAGGTTTCAAACTTGTCCATTTGGGCAAGCTTCCAATCATTGAACCTGAATTGCTCAGGGCGTGCCACATCCTCATAACGAGCCAATAGGGCGGCATCCAATATGCCATCACCCAGGGACTGCAGGGTGAGGGTGGACCATCGCTGGCGCCCAGATGCAGGAAATAAGTCACCACCTGCCAAGCTGTTGAGGTATTCACAAATGACACGACTGTCATATATAACTTGACCATCATCTGTATAGAACGTTGGAACCTTGCCAAGTGGGTTTGTCTCAATGATTTGTCGATCACGGTTAACCGGATGTGCATTGGATGGGAGCAGTTGAATCGCATGATCCAGACCCAACTCATGCGCAGTGACCAAACACTTTCGCACATACGGGGAAAATGGTGAAAAAAGTATCTTCATGCTTTGCCCTTTGAAAATTGATGTTCAGCAATATGCGACCCGGCAAGCCATCCAAATGTCATGGCCGGACCCAAGGTGATTCCGGGTGCTGGATACTGCCCCCCCATGACCGATTGCATGTCATTGCCAGCCACGTACAAACCTCGAATAGGTAGCCCATCAGACCCCATCGCTTGCGCGTTTTCATTGCATGCAATGCCGACAGCAGTCCCGATATCACCGGCATACACCTTGACAGCGTAAAAAGGCCCGGTTCTCAATTGACCTAAACATGGATTGGGCTTGTGATCTGAATCACCAAGATAGCGGTTGTAATCGGTGCTACCTTTGCCAAAATCGTCATCATGCCCCTTTTCGGCCCACCCATCAAATCGAGCGGCGGTGCGCTCAAGAACTTCTGGATCCAAGGCCAATTGAAGGGCCAGTTCTGGTAAATTTTTTGCTTGATAAAGATAACCCGCCTTGACCAAATGATTGCGCGGACGGCCTCCCGGCATGGCCAAGCCCATGCCCCACTTTTCCATGAATAAAGAGTCGCATATTAAGAAAGCAGGGACGGTGGGAACCGTTTGATGTGACCTGTACATCCCTATGACAAACTCATGGTAAGAGGTTGCTTCGTTGACAAACCGCTGCGCGGCACCATTGACGGCCATCAAGCCAGGTTTTGCACGATCCCAAACCAAATGCGGGTAACGCAACTCACTGCCATCAGCCCTTTTCAAAATGGAGACCGGTGCCCAAAATGCAGCAAATGCACTTGCACTGCCCATAACTGCACCCGCTTGGATTGCCACTGAGATGCCATCGCCCCGGTTGTCTGATGGGGACATGGACCAAGGACCGGTTGGCTGCGGGTAATTGTTGCGTCGAAAAGATTCACTCCAAGGCTGACCTCCCGTGGCCAACACCACTGCGCAACGGGCAAACAACTCGACCTCTTTGCCAGAACTCATCACAGTCACACCTGTTACTACGCCATCCTGCATATTTAAACGGGTGATCGGTGAATTGAGCCTGTAAGCAACGCCTTTGTCTAATGCGCTTTTGAATAAACGGGCCGCCAATGCATTGCCTAAAACCAGCCTGGTTCCACGGTGATACCCCGAGAGGCGATCGAACAAATAACGCAAGACAAGTTTGACGCCCTCTTTCCACGACTTAAAAGAGCGCGTGACAGCCAGCAGGTGCTTGGCATCCGTCATGTTGACCATCATTCCACCCAAGACCATGAACTCGGCCAATGGGTCGCGAAGCTTCGAAAAATGTGAACCCAACTGACGGCCATCAAACATGAGTGGGTCAAGTGAGCGCCCGCCAAGCGCAGCGCCATCACGGTCTGAATAGTAATCTGGCGAATAACTTCGGGCCAGTAACTTGACATCCGTTTGATCGTCAAACCATTTCAGCATGACAGGCGCTGCTTGCAAAAAGGCCTTTTGCATGGAAGCAGGTGCCGCGCTACCTACGGTGGTTTCCATGTACCTCCAAACCTTCTCCCAAGAATCGGGATGTCCCACTTTTTCTGTCTGCGCGTTCAATGGCGCCCAGACCGCCCCACCCGATATGGCCGTAGACCCACCTATGCGATCGGTTTTTTCAACCATCAATACTTTTAAACCGGCGTGCGCAGCAACAACAGCGGCAGCCATTCCGCCAGCACCAGTACCAACGACGATGACGTCATGGTCGGAATCATTTGAGCTCATTTGACATTCGCCTCATTTATTTGCTGATCACAGTTTGAAAAATAAGCATCCACCAGATGAGTTTGGCACACACAGCCATCATCAAAAACGAGTTGAACCAATGTCCTCATTGCATTCGGTAACCCCCATTCACATCAATAACGGATCCAGTGATGTATCCGGCATTGACTGAGACAAGGTAATCAATCGCACCGGCCACATCCTGTGCTGTACCAATTCTGCCCAGCGGTATGGACTTGGCTGTGATTTCCAAATCTCCGCTGCTTCCAACCGTGCTGCGCAACATATCGGTATCAATTAAACCAGGGGACACCACATTTGCAGTGATGCCCAAGTGCGCAACCTCCCTGGCATATGCTTTGGCAAATCCCATGACCGCTGATTTTGAAGCTATGTAAGCAGAACTGGATCGATAACCGCCCAATTGCGCTGCAGAAGAACCGATGAAAATCACTCGCCCATGATCGACGGGTCGTTTTTGGCAACGCAATAAAAATTCACGACTGCACAAAAAGGAGCCTCTCGCATTTACCGCAAAACTGCGCTCCCATGTGTCGATGTTCATGTCGGCTATCAGAGGTCTTTCACCACCCGGCAAGATCAAAACACCCGCCGCACAAATCAAAACAGATACAGCACCAATGGTTTCAGCCTGATCAAACAGTGCTTTGACAGATAACTCTTGCGTGACATCTACCTGCCATGGAAAAGCATTGCCCCCCAGGACAGCGGCCACCTTTTTTGCCTCACCTGTGTTCATATCGGCCACTGCCACCACAAACCCCGACTTGACAAGTTGCGAGCAGACGACAGCACCAATACCGCCTGAACCCCCTGTGACTATCGCTACATTTTTCGTCATATAAAAATCCCACGCATGATCGATGTTATTTGGATGTTCGCGCTCATTGGCGCTCTATCTTTTTGATCTCAACCACCTTTTTCCAGATGGTGATTTCACGTTCAATCTTTTCACGCATTTGATTGGGGGTGGAGTAAATGGGTACGCCACCTAACTCTGCAAATCTTTTCTGAACATCTTCCATTTTCAAAATGACTTGCATTTCACGGTTGATTTTTTCAACCACACTTGCAGGGGTTCCAGGCGCAACCGCCATGCCCAACCATGAACTGAAATCCAACCCAGGTAATGTCTCAGCCAAGGTGGGCAAATCAGGCATCAATGGCGATCTGATCGACGCAGTGGATGCCAGCCCCCGGACTTTTCCACTGCGAATCTGCCCAAAGGCAAAGGTAGATGTCTCAATCATCACATCAATGCGTCCCGCCAATAACTCAATCATGGCCGGTGCACCGCCTTTGAACGGCACATGGATCATGGAAATCCCAGCCTCACTGGACAACCACTCGCCCGTCAGGTGGTGCAAACTACCAATGCCTGCAGAGGAAAAGCTCAACTTGCCAGGTTGTGCTTTTGCCTTGCTTAAAAGATCGGCCATTGACTTGATGGGTGAGTCTTGGGGCACCAGTATCACCATGGGATAGCCAATCACTGTGGTCACCATGCCAAAGTCTTTGACTGGGTCGTAGGGCAATTTATTCATGATTGCAGCGGTGACCGGATGTCCCCCACTGAGCAAGGTCATGATGTGTCCGTCTGGTGGCGACTTGGCCACATAGTCGTAAGCAATCAAGCCCGTGGCCCCCACTTTTTGCTCAACCACCACTGACTGGTTTAATCGGTCGGATAACTTTTGCGCCAGCAGGCGACTCACAATGTCCGAACTGCTCCCAGCTGAATAGCCAACGATAAACCGAATTGGTTTTGTTGGAAATTCTTGAGCCACACCACCGTTCGGATAAGTTAAAAAAGTCAGTCCAAAAAGCCATGCAAGTCGACCAAGAAATTTTTGAGTCCAGCACATGTAACGCTCTTTATGTTGGGTCGCAAGTTATAAAAACGGGTTGATTCAGTTTAGGCCAGAACTTGCTCTTCGGACTGTCACGACCAGTACCGGGTAAACCCTGGCCTCTCTTGGTTCATTGCTCACACCAGCTGGCACAAGCAAGTTCAGCGCAGGTGAATGCGAGTGCAATAATTGCCCCACACTATTGGCGGTCATTTCACAAGCGATCATTCATGAATCAAACCATCTCAGACTGGCGGGCAAGGATTGGGTTTCTGATCCCGCCTGGAACGCCCACTGTTGAGCGCGAAATGTTTCAGGCTGCGCCGCAAGGGGTTTCTGTTCATTTCAACCGCATGGTGGCGCGAGGTGACGTTGGGACACTTCAAAACTTGCAACAGCGGGCGGCCAGTCAACTGAAACACATGGACGAAACGGTGGACTTATTGGCCAGTGTGGAACCCAATGTGATTGTGCTTGCACATACTGCGACCAGTTATACGTTGGGCAGCGCTGGCGACACGGCGCTGTCAAAGAAAATAGAGCAGCGCACCGGAATTCCATTTGTGACCGCGCTAGGAAGTGCCGCTGATGCCTTGCAAGCCCTTGGGGTACGCAAACTGGCGGTCTGTACACCTTACGACATGGCGTTGACCCTGCGCAGCAAAGCCGTTTTCGAGGAATACGGTTTCGAGGTGGTGAATGCGCAGTGTTTGCCAGATGTCAAAAGTATTTTTGAAGAAACACCACGCCGCGTATATGGCCTGATCAAATCTGCCAATCGATCAGACGCCGACGCGGTTTTTGTCAGCGGCGTAGGCTTGCCCACACTGTCTGTTCTGGGCATGGCCGAGGCAGACTTGGGTAAACCGGTCCTCTCCAGCGCTTGTGCAATGCTTTGGAACGCATTAAAAACAGCGGGAATTGCAACGCCTGTGACTGGCTGCGGTCGCTTGCTTGAAGATTCGATTTACAGACCCGCTGGTGCTTACCGACCGGTTCAAGCGCGAACTTGAAATCACTCCGGCTTGAGTCCTGCAGCCCGTATCACAACACCCCACCTGGCCCGCTCTGATTCTAAAAATTTTTGAAACTCTTGGGTCGTCATAGAAGGATAAGCGTCCACGCCCAGTTTGCGCAATGCAGCACGGGTTTCACTGGCCTGCGCAACCGCGCTCACATCGGTGGCCAAGCGTTGCAAGATGGCAGAAGATATACCAGCCGGAGCCACAATTCCAAAAAAGTTGGCGAAATTCATCGCATCAAAACCCTCTTCCTTGAGCGCGGGCACATCAGCCAAGTTGAAATACCGCGCATGGGTGGTCACGGCATAAACCTTTACCTTGCCTGCGGCTGCCAGTGGAACGGCACTGCCTGCAGGCAACATCTGTAGATCGGTTTGCCCACCCAACAATGAAGCCACGGCAGGGGCTTGGCCTTGGAATGGTGCATGTAAAACATCTAATCCAGCCAGGCCTTTCAATGTCTCCATTGCGATTTGGGAAGTGCTGCCCAAGCCAGCCGATGAATAACTGAATTTTCCTGGTTGAGATTTAACCATTGCCAATAACTCACGAATATTTGTGGCCGGAAAATCTGGTCGAGATACCAGTGAGAATGGATTGATGGCGAAAGGTGCAATGGCGGCAAAATCTTTTTGAGGATCGTATGGCAGGCGTGCACGAAGATTGGGCGCTATGGCATGTGTTTCTGCGCTGGCCAGCAACAAGGTATACCCGTCAGCTTGCGCGCGGGCCACAAACTCTGCCCCAATGGTGGCGGCAGCGCCGGCCCTGTTCTCTACCACCACGGGCGTGCCCATCTTTTCAGCCAGACGCTGGGCCATGATGCGACCAGCCAAATCGGTGATCCCACCGGCTGGCCATGGAATCACCAATTTAATGGGCCGCTCCGGATAATTTTGCGCCAATGCTTTCGTGCCCAGCAATGATATGGCGAGGCCAATGATCAATGAACAATGCCCGATGAGGCCCCAAACTTTCAAATTGCGGGCAATTGTTTTTTCCTGATTGACATGAGACATGGTCTGCTACCTTGAAGGTGAAGATGATTTTGTCAAGTTAACCTCAAACGAATCGAGTTTGCAATGGGATGCACCCTGCTCCCTCACCCCATCTTGAGCGCATAGAGCGATCCATCAGGGTGTATTTGCACATGTTTTCTTGGCACGCCAAGAGCGGGGGCCTGCGGCTGGTTAACAATAGGACCCACTCATTTACCTTTAGCCTGGTCCTGCCATGATCATTGAGAATCAACTCGACATCACCCCCGCCGTCTTGGCCGAACTCGAACGCGCCCAAGACCCGCGGTTTCGCGAGATCATGGGTGCGGCGGTGCGCCATCTGCACGCTTTTGTCCGCGAGGTGAAACTCACTGAACCCGAATTTCAGTTGGCCTGTGCAACCATCGCCAAGTTGGGCCATTCAACCACGCCCTCACACAACGAAGTTGTACTGGCAGCGGGCTCGCTGGGCATTTCCTCGCTGGTATGTCTGCTCAATAACGGCGACCACGGGCAAACCGAGACCACCGCCAATTTGCTGGGCCCATTTTGGCGCGAGGGTGTGGATGTCATGCCCAACGGGGCATCTATCGTGCGCTCGACAACACCTGGCGTGCCACTGTTTGTCAACGCCTGGGTCAAAGACTGTGACGGTAAGCCAGTGGACGGCGCAGTTGTGGATGTCTGGCAATCCTCGAGCGAAGGCTTTTATGAAAATCAGGATCCGGCGCAGGCAGACATGAACCTGCGCGGCAAATTCATCACTGACGCTGCTGGCCATGTGTCCTTTCGCAGCATCAAACCTGCTGGATACCCCATTCCAGTGAACGGTCCTGTAGGCGACCTGCTGCGCGCCCAAGGGCGCCACAACTTGCGGCCAGCGCACATCCACTTTATGGTGGTCAAGCCAGGCTACAAAACACAGTTTTCACAGGTTTATTCAAGCGACGACCCCAACTTGGACACCGATGTTCAGTTCGCCGTGACCAAAAAACTGGTCGGCCAATATGTGCAGCATGAAAACGTGACCGCCCCGAGTGGCGACGTGTCAGGCCCCTGGTACTCCTTGGACTACACCTTCACCATCGAGGCTGGACCATCCAAGCTTCCGCGCGCGCCCATCACCGGCAAAGCAAGCGGGCCACGTCCGACCCTCGAAATCCTCAAACGCACCTGAGTTACTTCACCGCCGAGTCAACCGCCGGTGCATAGATGAAGCTGTAACTTACCAATGAAAAAAGCCGCTAGGTGGTGAAACCTAGCGGCCTTTAAACCTTCATCTGGTGGAGCTGGGGGGATTTGAACCCCCGTCCACAAGCCTTCTTCGAACAGTTCTACATGTGTAGTCGTCTGATTTGTGTCTCGCCAGATGCATCGCGCAGCGACACGCTATGCACCCAACCAGTACCCTTTTTTCTCGTCACCCACCAAGGTACCCGGTGAGCGACCAGCCAATATGGATTACCTTGCAGCCTGGACACCTGGGATGTTGCCACCCCAAGCACCCTTGCCCAGCCTATCGGCCAACTGTTGCAAGGCCCGCTGGATTAAGCAGCGAGTGC
The DNA here is from genome assembly GCA_009921465.1 of Betaproteobacteria bacterium. Lineage (GTDB taxonomy): Bacteria > Pseudomonadota > Gammaproteobacteria > Burkholderiales > Burkholderiaceae_C > Limnohabitans. Next base: position 16 of record RFXS01000070.1, on the reverse strand, counting down.
GAAACGTTCGTCGTTT
>RFXS01000069.1 GCA_009921465.1 Betaproteobacteria bacterium | reverse complement strand
CCTCGGCCCGGACCACGCTGCACTGGTGCCGTGGACAGACCCCACCCGCCAAGCCCACTTTGGGCAATGGCTGCAGCAGTTGCAGCCCACCCATGGCCTGCACCTCGACAGCTTGCGCGTGGCCTCGGCCGATGCCAGTTTTCGGCGTTACTTTCGCATCCAAACCGAGCGCCACAGCTTGATCGTGGTCGATGCCCCGCCAGCGCATGAAAACTGTGCCGCTTTTGTCAAGGTTGCCCAATTGATGCTGGACGCCGGTTTGAACGTCCCTCAGGTGCTCGATTGGCAACGTGAGCACGGCTTCATGCTGCTCACCGATTTGGGCCAGCACACCTTGATGCATCAACTCGATGCCAGCCAACCTGCGCAGCACCAAGCTGACTTTTTGCGCGCCCTCGACGCCTTGCTCGACTGGCAATGCGCCAGCCAAGGCCAGGTGCTGCCGGCCTATGACAAGCCCCTGCTGATGCGCGAGTTGCAGTTGTTTCCCGACTGGTATGTGGCACAACACCGTGGCATCGCATTGACCCCTGCGCAACAACAAAGCTTGGCGCAAGCGTTTGAGACCATCGTCACACGCAACCTGTCGGTGCCCCAGGTGTATGTGCACCGCGACTTCATGCCGCGCAATTTAATGGTCTCCCAAGACCCCAACGAGCTGCGACTGGGGGTGCTGGACTTTCAAGACGCCGTGCACGGCCCCATCACCTATGACATCGCCAGTTTGATGCGCGACGCCTTCATCAGCTGGGACGAGGCCTTTGTGATCGACATCACCGTTCGCTATTGGGAGCGCGCTCGCCTGCGCGGGTTGCTGGGAGAAGGCCCAAATACCTGGCCGACACGCCCCGCTTCTTGAGCTACATCCGCGCCACCGCCAGCCGGTACCGCGAACTGTTCCCGCTGCTGCGCTTGATCGAGCGCATCGAAGGCCAGACCACTGTCAGCGGCTACGCTTTTGGCCGGGTCTGAAGCCCGCACCCCTTAGATTGCACCTTGTGCCCCGCTTTTTTCACACCGGCCCTTTGACCACCGACACCAGCGTCATGCTCAGCCCAGCGGCCGCGCGCCACGCGCAAGTGCTGCGCTTGCAGCCCGAAGAGCTGGTGTGCTTGTTCAACGGCAAGGGCGGCGAATGGTCGGCACGCATTGAACAAATGGGCCGCAAAGATGTGCAAGTGCGCGTAGGGGCGCACCATGCCATCGAGCGTGAAGCAAAAAACCAAGTGGTGTTGGCCATCGGCATGCCCGCCAACGAACGCATGGACTGGTTGGTGGAAAAAGCCACCGAGTTGGGCGTCACCCGCTTGGTCCCCTTGATGACCGAGCGCAGCGTGTTGCGCTTGCATGCAGATCGCGCGCTCAAGCGCCAATTCCATTGGCAAGCCATGGCACATGCCGCTTGTGAACAATGCGGGCGCAACCGCCCCCCCGTGATTGAGTTGCCACAAAGCTTGACCCAATGGTTACAGCAAGACCACGGCAGCACCCAAAAACGCCTGTTGTCCCTGTCCCCGGGCACAGCGCCCACCGGTTTGGTTCAAGGCCATGTGACCGTGCTCAGCGGGCCTGAGGGCGGGCTGAGCAGCGCAGAAGAGGCCCTTGCCGTGGGGGCTGGTTTTGCACCCTGGCAATTGGGGCCACGCACCTTGCGGGCCGAAACAGCGGCGCTGGCCGCGCTGACTTTGTGCGCCGAATCCGTGCCGCCTTGATACAAACCACACACCTTTTTCCCTCGCCTGGTCCAACCAACAACGAAAGAACCTATGAACCGACAACTGTGGCTGCTGACCTTGGCGCAAGGCTTGTTTTTCACCAACAACGTGACCTTCATCGCCATCAATGGCTTGGTGGGGCTGAGCCTGGCACCGGTGGGTTGGATGGCCACCTTGCCTGTGATGGGCTATGTGGTGGGCAGTGCGTTGAGCGCGGCGCTGGTCTCGCGCACCCAAGCGCAGTGGGGCCGCAAAAAATCGTTTCAAACCGGTTTGGTGGTGGCTTTCTTTTCCTGTGCGTTGGCCCTGTGGGCGCTGATGCACCAGTGGTTTTGGTTGCTGGTGGCGGCCACTTTCATCGCCGGTTACTACAGCGCCAATGCCCAGTTGTACCGGTTCGCCGCCGCAGAGTTGGCGCCCGCCCAAGGGCGCGAGAAAGCCGTGTCATGGGTGATGGCCGGAGGGCTGATGGGCGCCATCATTGGCCCGAACTTGGCCAATCAAACCAAAGATGTGCTGGGCGTGCCTTTTGCGGGTGCGTATCTCAGTTTGATGGGGGTGGCTGTGTTGGCTTGGCTGGTGATCTCCAGCATCGACTTTGGCCCCACACCTGCCGCCCCGCCTGCGGGCCAAGCACAGCGCAGCTGGGGCAGCTTGATGCGCCAACCCGTCTTTTTTGTTGCAGCTTTGAGCGCGGCCTTGGGTTATGGGGTGATGAACCTGTTGATGGCGGCCACACCGCTGGCCATGCAAACCTGTGGCATTGGGTTCAGTGACACGGCCTTGGTATTGGAGTGGCACGTGATCGGCATGTTCGCCCCTGGGTTCTTCACCGGCCACCTGATCAAGCGCTTTGGCGCTTTGCCCGTGATGGGCGTGGGTGTGTTGCTCAATGCCATTTGTGTGGCCATCGCTTTGAGCGGCATTGAAGTGCAGCAATTTTTGATCGCCCTCTTGCTGTTGGGCGTGGGATGGAATTTTTTGTTCACCGGCAGCACCACTTTGTCGATGCAAGGTTATGCACCACAAGACAAGCACCGGGCACAGGCGGTGTTGAACTTCTGTGTGTTCGCCACCATGGCCGTGACGTCATTTGCCTCGGGCGCCTTGGTCACTACCTCGGGTTGGGATTGGCTCAACCTGGGCTCTTTGCTGCCCATTGGCGTGACCGGCGTGGCGCTGCTGTGGTTGGCGCGCCACCTGCAACTGAACCCGCCCAAAGCGGCATAAGGCGCCAGCGCTGCGCCTGCCTTCGCCTCAGGGTAGCGCTGCCATCACCTGGGCCATGGCAGCGGTGAGTTTGCGCGCATAGGGCAGGTGTAAAAACTCATTGGGCCCATGGGCATTGGACTGCGGCCCCAACACACCACACACCACCATTTGTGCATTCGGAAAGCCCTGGCTGAGCATGTTCATCAAAGGAATCGTGCCGCCTTGCCCTATGAAGCCACAGGGCGCGCCGAAATGGTCATGGCTGGCGCTGTGCAATGCCTGGGTCAACCATGGGGCCAAGCTGGGCGCATTCCAGCCCGTGGCGCCACCCTGGTGCTCAAAGGTTACCCGGGCCTGATATGGGGCGTTGTCCTCGAGCAAGGTTTTCATCTCTTGCACGGCTGAGGCCGCGTCCACCAAAGGGGGCAAGCGCAAGCTGAGTTTGAAGGCCGTGTAGGGGCGCAGCACATTCCCGGCGTCTTTGAGCGCGGGCAATCCCTCTGCCCCGGTCACGCTCAGCGTGGGGCGCCAGGTGCGGTTGAGCAAGGCCTCGGTCGGGTCTTGGGTGGTGGGCAAGGTAAAAACCGCCGAGCCGTCACATTGGTGGTGTGCCCAAGGAAAACGCTGGTGCACCAAGTCGCCCAAAATGCGCGCCGTGTCTTGCGCTTGGCCGATCCGCTCGGGCGGTATGTCGCAATGAAAGCTCTGCGGCAGCAAACGCCCGGTTTGGCTGTCTTCCAAGCGGTCAAGCACCTGGCGCATGATGCGAAAACTCGACGGCACCAAGCCCGATGCGTCGCCCGAGTGCACGCCTTCGGTCAGCACCTCGACCTTGAGCACGCCGCTGGCCATGCCGCGCAAACTGGTGGTCAACCACAACTGGTCGTAATTGCCCGCACCGCTGTCTAAGCAAATGACCAATGCGACCTCACCCAAGCGCGCACGCAAGGCGTCGATGTAAGGCAACAAGTCGCCAGAGCCGGACTCTTCACAGGTTTCAATCAAGCCCACCATGCGCGGGTGCGGGATGTTTTGTGCCTTGAGCGCGGCAATCGCTGCAATGCTGGCGTACACCGCATAACCATCGTCCGCGCTGCCGCGGCCATACAACTTGTCACCCACAATTTTGGGGGTCCACGGCCCCAGGTCGGCCCGCCACCCATCGAACTCGGGTTGCTTGTCCATGTGGCCATACAACAAGATGGTTTCGTTGCTGGCCGCGCGGGTCGCTTGCACCTCAAACAACAACACAGGCGTGCGCCCGGGCAAGCGCACCATCTCCAACGTCAAGCCGGTTATTTTTTGGTCTTCAATCCACGTGGCCGCATGCAAGAGCACCTTGTCCAACCAGCCATGGGATGACCATTGGGGGTCAAACGCCGGCGACTTGGCGGGCATGGCGATGTAGTCGTGCAACTGCGCCAAGATGCTGCTGTCCCACGCATGGCTGACATGTTGCAGTGCTTTGTGCGCTAGCAAGGCGTGGGTGGGCGAGGGTGCGTTCATGTGGTTCTCCCAAAGTAGGCAGGCGCTGGCGCCTGCCGCGTCAATTGTGGCCCGCTCTTTTTCTGCGCGCGCGTCGCTTATGGTTTCACTGAAATGTAAAAACCGCCGTGGCCGCACGCCAATTGGGCCAGTGGCGAACCACGCGGCCATTTTGCAATCCAAACGAGTCGGTGATGTGCAAATTGTTTTTTTGCGCCAGCAAAGCAAAATCGCTGTAGGTGCCCACCCGGATGTTGGGCGTGTCGTACCACTGATAGGGCAATCGTTTGGTCACCGGCATGCGGCCTGTCAACACACTCCAGCGGTTGGGCCAATGGGCAAAGTTGGGGAATGCCACCACCCCCATGCGGCCCACGCGCGCTGTCTCGCGCAACATGGTCTCGGCATTGTGCAGGTGTTGCAAGGTGTCGATTTGCAGCACCACATCAAAGGACTGGTCTTCAAACATGCTCAAGCCTTGCTCGAGGTTGAGTTGTATCACCGACACGCCGCGTTGCACACAGGCCAGCACATTCGCGTCGTCAATTTCCACCCCATACCCCGTGCAGCCGCGCTGCGACTGCAGCAAACTGAGAAACGCGCCGTTGCCGCAACCCAAGTCCAAAACGCGGCTGCCACGCGGCACCAAGTTGGCCAAGGCTTGCATCACCTGTGGGTCGCTCATGGCACCTCCCCTTGCTGGGCCACTTGCTCAAAGTAGCTGCGCACCAAAGCCAAGTAACGCGCGTCGTCGAGCAAAAATGCATCGTGGCCGTGGGGTGCGTCGATTTCGGCGTAACTCACCGTGCTGCGGTTGTGCAGCAAGGCGCGCACCATCTCACGGCTGCGCGCAGGTGAAAACCGCCAATCGGTGCTGAAGCTGACCAGTAAAAAAGCCGCCTTCGCCCGCGCCAAAGCCGCACTGAGATCACCGCCAAATTCACGTGCCGGGTCAAAGTAGTCCAAGGCCCGGGTGATGAGCAAATAGGTGTTGGCGTCAAAGTACTCGCTGAATTTGTCGCCTTGGTGGCGCAAATAGCTTTCTATTTCGAACTCAATGTCTTGGGTGGAGTATTGGTAAGGCGCATTTGCCAGCGCGTCTTGCAAGCGGCGGCCAAACTTCTCGTTCATCACATCGTCGCTGAGGTAAGTGATGTGCCCGAGCATGCGCGCAATGCGCAGGCCCCGCTTGGGCACCACGCCATGGGCATAAAAATGACCGCCATGAAAGTCTGGGTCGGTGGCAATGGCGCGGCGCGCCACCTCGTTGAAAGCAATGTTCTCGGCGTTCAAGTTGGGTGAGCTGGCAATGACCAGGGCATGGCGCACCCGCTCTGGGTGCTGCAAAGTCCAACTCAGCGCTTGCATGCCGCCCAAGCTGCCCCCCATGACGGCGGCCAGTTGCGTGATGCCCAACTCGTCCAACAACCTGGCCTGTGAATCGACCCAGTCCTCCACCGTGACCACCGGAAAGTCTGCCCCATAAACACGCCCTGTTTGGGGGTTGGTGTGCATGGGTCCGGTGGAGCCAAAACAAGAGCCCAGGTTATTGACGCCAATCACAAAAAACCGGTCTGTGTCCAGCGGCTTGCCCGGTCCGACCATGTTGTCCCACCAGCCCTCGCTTTTGTCTTGCCCGGGATAAACACCGGCCACATGGTGCGAGGCATTGAGGGCGTGGCAAATCAATACCGCATTGCTGCGCTGCGCATTGAGTTGCCCATAGGTTTCATAGACCAGTTGGTATGGCCCCAAGTCGCGTCCGCACCGCAAGCCCAAGGGCTGGGTGAAATGCATGGTCTGGGGTTGGGCGATCAAGGTCATGGAACACTTTGCGTCAGCCTCGACAACGCCTGGCGGTGTCCGTTTTTAGCTGAATTTATTGACGCGCCCGCAAGCTCAAGCAAATCGGCGCTGTGGCTTTATTCTAGCCAAGCCCAAGATGGCTTGCGCCCCTAGCCCCTGCACCAGCCATTCGGTCGCTGCCCGTGCTGTCTTGCGACGCCAAAGGCTTGCTTTTAATATTCTCGCCAACGCCAATTTGAATACTATTGGTCTGCTTATTTGACCTAGAATGATCTTTCAAATCAATCATTACTATGAAACTTAACAATCATTTGTTGTTTCACACCTTTTTACTGGGGGCTTTGGCTGCCTTGACCAGCGCGGCCTGGGGGCAAGTCGCGCCCGCCACTGGCGCCTTGCCCGGCCTGATGGCCGAAGCTTTGGCGCGCCACCCCCAAGTGCGCATGCAACAAGCGTTGGCCTCGGCCGCCGGGGTCGATGTGGACAGCGCACGCTGGCAGTACTTTCCAACGCCCTCGCTGAGCGTTGAACGGGCCAACGCCACCAACGACCCGGCCCTGGTCAATCGCGATGACCCGGTTTCTACCTTGCGCATCAGCCAACCCATTTGGACCGGCGGCAAGCTCGGGGCCAATGTGACGCGTGCCAATGAGTTGAAGCAAAGCAAAGAGGCGTCCGTGCTGGAGGCGCGACAACAATTGGCTTTGCGTGTGCTGCAAGCGTATACCGATTGGCAATTGGCCCATTTGCGTGGCAAGGCCTTTGAGGACAGCTTGCAAGGCCAGTCCAAACTTTTAGAGCAAGTGCAACGCCGCCTAAGCGCTGGCGCGGCCACCGAAGCCGACGTGCTGCTGTCGAAAAGCCGAATTGAGTCCACCCAAGCCGATTTGTACGGCATTGAATCGCAAAAAGCCGCTGCCTTGGCCCGCTTGAGCGAATTGCTGGCCCGACGCATTCAATCAACCGAGTTGAGCGCCGCCCTCAGCCCGCCTTTGCCCGTTGAAGGCGACGACAGTTTGTGGATGGGCAAGGTCCAAAGCAACAGCCCCAGCGTCCAACGTTTGCAAGCCCAGGCATTGGCCACTGAGGCCGAGGTCAGCGCCGCCCGCGCCGACATGTATCCCCAACTGAGCTTGCGTTTTGAGCGTCAACACGGCAGCTTCACCTACCTGAACTACGGCACCGTGGACCGGGTTTACCTCAGCGTTTCGTCGCAAGTGGGTGCTGGTTTGTCCACCTTCACGCAGCAACAATCGGCCCAACTGCGGTTGACGGCGGCACAAACCGAAGTGGAAAACGAGCGCCAAAACCTCAATGAGCAAGTGCGCAACGACTTGACGCTGTACCGCAATTTATCGGTGCGCATCCCCTCGCTGAACAACGCTTTGCAGTCCACCCGCTTGATCCAAGAGGCTTGGGAGCGCCAGTTTTTGGCCGGTCGCAAAAGCTGGCTGGAGGTGATGAATGCAGTGCGCGAGATCCAACAAGCCGAGAGCCAACTCATTGAAGCGCAAACCAATCAAATGCAATTGAGTTGGCGCTTGACCATCTTGGCCGATGGTGGCCCCAGGTTACCGGCTTTGTCGCGCTAAACCCTGTCATGAAACATCCACCATGAACACCTTGTACATGACTTTGATGCGGTTGAACGCATTGCAAAACACGGCCAGTGACCGTCTGGCATTGGTCGAGGCGGTGGACTCGGCCTACAAATTGGTGACCACCGCCAGTGACGCTGAGCTCAACCCGCAAAGCCTGCTCAACACCATCAGCGCTCATCTGCAGTCGCCCCGCTTCCAGCCGGTGCGCCAACTCGACCCTGCCGCCATGCCGGTGTTGATCCACGACGCTGAAAAAGGCTTTGCCTTGGTGCGCGGCCTCAATGCACGCCAGCAATGGGTGATCGAGCGCTTCGATGACACGCAAAAGAAATGGGCCGAAGAGGTATTGGAAGGCAAACCCAGCGGGCGCTTTTTTCGCGGCCTGGCCGCCAAGCCATTTGAAGCCCACCGCAGCCCGGTGTTTCACATCGTCACCAGCGAGCTGTGGCGGTCTAAATCCATCTTTGCTGAGATTTTCATTGGCAGCATCGTGATCAACCTGATTGCCTTGGCCAGTTCGTTCTTCAGCATGCAGGTGTACGACCGCGTGGTGCCCACCGGTGCGGTGCAAACCCTGTTGGCGCTCACCTTGGGTTTGATGATTGCCATTGTGTTTGAGCTGCTGCTCAAGCACTTGCGCAGCCATTTTTACAAGGCCTTGATTGACAGTGTCGATCAGCGCTTGGCGCGCGCCACCTATATGCGTTTTTTGCAAATTCGGCTCGATCAATTGCCGCGCAGTGTGGGCAGCTTGGCCTCTCAATTGCGCGGCTACGAGTCCATTCGCTCTTTTCTCACCTCCATCACCACCCAAATGGCGGTGGATGCTCCGTTTGCCATCGTATTCCTGCTCCTGATTGCGGTGCTGGGTGGGCCTTGGTTGGCGGCCATTCCCTTGATTTTTTTGGTGCTTTCCTTGTGCCTGGGTTTTTACTTCAAGCGCCAGTCCGATCGGCTCGCTGAGGTGGTGTACCAAGCCGGCAATTTCAAAACTGGCCTGCTGGTGGAAAGCATCGAAGGGGCTGAGACCATCAAATCCGGTCAATCGGGCTGGCGCATGTTGCAGCGTTGGATGAACTCCACCGACGAGTCGCGCACCAGTGAATTGCAAATGCGCACCGTGACCGAAAACGCGCAACACCTCACAGCCGCTTTTCAACAGGTGTCGTATGCCTTGCTGGTCGCTGTCGGTGCCTTGATGGTCAGCCGTGGCGAGGTGACCATGGGTGGCTTGATCGCTTGCAGCATCTTGTCGGGCCGCGTGCTCACCCCCATTGCCAGTTTGCCCTCTCTTTATTTGCAGTGGTCCAGCACCAAGGTGTCGGTCAAGATGCTCAACACCTTGTGGAGTTTGCAAGACGACCACCACGGCGTGGACACACCGGTGATGCCCGACACCATTCACGGGTCCTACCGTTTCGATAACGTGACCGCCAGTTACGGCGGCTCGCGACTGGCCTTTTCCAGTCCGCAACTGCAAATTCGGGCCGGCGAAAAAATTGGCATTTTGGGCCCGATCGGGGCGGGCAAAACCACGCTGTTGCGTTTGCTCAGCGGCATGTACGCACCCCAGCAAGGGCGCATTTTTTTGGACGACATGGACTTGGGCCACATCCACAAAGGTGTTCTTTCGGAGCACATCGGTTATTTGCAGCAAGACGGCCGCCTGTTTGCTGGCAGCTTGCGCGAGAACCTCACCTTGGGGCTGGTGGTGCCCGAT